>JBEKTS010000019.1:24382-51003 GCA_049515775.1 Nitrososphaerales archaeon
TCGGCCGGTCGCCGTCGGTCTTCAGCTCGTGGTGCACCCCCGGCGGGATGAAGTAGCCGTCACCGGGCTTCGCCCTCCACTCCCTCTCGCCGACCCTGAACGTCCCTCCGCCTTCCAGGAAGATGCCGAACTGCGCGTGCGGGTGGTTGTGCCATGGAAATATCCTTCCGGGCTCGATCTTGTAGTAGACCATCATCCCCGTGGGTGAGTGCGTCACTATCCGCCTGCGGACCCCTGGCATCACATCGTGCCAGGCCTCCTCCTTTTCGTGCCAGACTGCGGGAGATAGGTATGGGTCCAAGCGCGCGGTCGTGGCGTTTGGGCCGCGGCAATATTAAATCGTTGCCGTAGAGACCGGGTCAACGGATAAAAGGACAGGGTCCCACGGAGGCGGGCCCGCCATGTCGGCGACATCCGGAACCGCCTCGTCCCAGACCTTCCTCCTGATCTTCGCCTTCATCATCCTGATGGCCATCCGGAGGGTGTACAGGACGTACCGGGGGACGCGATTCAGCGTCGGCAGGACGATCATCTTCGCCGCGGTCTACGTCGGGCTGGGACTCCTGTTCTCCGCGGGCTCCTTCTACGAAGGGGTGCCGGTCCTCCTCGCCCCGCTGTACGCCCTGCTCCTTGCGGGGGCTGCCGCCGCGTCCTACAGGTACGCCGATCGGCGGATCACCTTCTGGAGGGGCTCGGACGGCTCGCTCTACTTCCGGGGGGGCGTGGTGATCTATCTGATCTACCTGGCGGCGCTGCTGATCCGGCTCGCCATAGACTACGCGGTGATAGGCCCGGACGTCTTCAACTTCTCCTTCTCCCCGGGCTCCGCGCTGACGGGGACCGCCCTCTACGGGACCGTCGCGACCGACCTGCTGCTTATGTTCGGGGTCGGCCTGCTGCTGGGCCGGAACCTCAGGGTGCTGCGACGCTACCGGAGGATAGCCGGCGGACAGGACGCGGTGCCAGAGACCCCCTCTCCCCTCGGGGGCGGAGGGGGTGGCACGGTCGGCCAGCTCTGACGCGGTCGCCTCCCCGGTGCGGCCGCCCGGTCTCCACGCCAAACGCTTTTTAGGACAGGCTTTTGCGCGAGACCGGAAGACGCCATGAGGTGTTACGTCCATCAGAACACCGACGCCATAGGTGTCTGTTCGACGTGCGGCAGAGGAGTCTGTAACGCGTGCGTGGTCAAGATCGGTGGGAAGTTCTACTGCAAGCAGGACGCCAACCGGGTCTTCGGGAGGAACAAGGCGCAGCTGTCCAAGAACGCCGAGCCCGAGAGGGGCGCCGTCCTGACCGCCGGCTCGATCCTTACCTACCTCATGGGGGGAGGGGCGGTGCTCCTCAGCTGCGTGGTCCTCTTCGCCGGTATACTGGCGGGAAGCCTCAGCGGGGGAGGCCTCTTCTCTTCGCTCTTCGAACCCGACATCTCGTTCCTCGGTCCCGTGCTGAACTACACGCAGGTCACCATCATCCTCATCGGGCTGGGGGTCATGGTCTTCGGGTCGATGGGCATCGCAGCGGGCTTCTACCTGTGGAAGACGGCGGTGGGAGGCACGATCGTCGCCATCGTCTTCGGGGTGCTCGGTCTGGTGGTCGGATTCGCTCTGAGCTCCCTCTCCGTGGGCTCCACCCTCGTGGACGCCTGGTTCGTCGCCAACGCGCTCGTGATCGCCCTGGCCCTGGTCGGGCTCCGCCAGCTCTGGTTCCGCCCGATCCGGGGAGCCGCCCCGGCTCCGCCCTCTCGCCCGGCTCCCAAGCACAGGCCCCCCGATCGTACCTCGGGTCCCGACTCGCAATCTTAATTAGACGAAGCGCTCCCGGAAGCCATCGAGAGACAATGTCGCTGAAACTTGGAGACCTCAGGATCAAGAGCGCCGCGTTCTCGCCTCTGGGCCGCATCCCGAAGAGGAACGCGGGCGACGGAGAGAGCCTCTCCCCGCCCCTGGAGTGGAGCGGGGCGCCGAAGGCGACTCGCGAGTTCGCCCTGGTCTGCCACGACCCCGACGCCCCGCTCGTCCGCGGCTTCACCCACTGGGTCGTGTACGGGATACCCGCCGCGACGACGAAGCTCGGGGAAGGCCAGAAGGCCGACGCGTTCACCGGAGGGGTCAACGGGACGGGGAAGCCCGGTTATGTCGGCCCCTATCCGCCCAACGGGCACGGCACCCACCACTACTACTTCTGGGTCTACGCTCTCGACAAGCCGCTGGGGCTCAAGGCGGGGCTCACCCTCGACCAGCTGCTGACCTCGATCCAGGACCACGTGCTCGAGCAGGCCCGGGTCGTCGGGACGTACGAGCGCTAGCCCGGCTAGCCGAGGTTCGGGGCTCGAGACGATGAGCGGGGCGAGGGTGAGGGGCGGGCGCATGTCGCGCTACGCGACCATACTGATGCTGGCCCTCGGCGTCTTTGCGATCCTCGTGAACACGTATCTCGCGGCCGTGATAATCGCGCTCGGCATCGCGATGTACCTCTTCGAGCGCGTTCTCGTGGGGCGGGTGCAGCGGACGATCGACCAGGAGGGGTGACCGCTCCGTCCCGCCCGTGAGGCTCTTCGTCGTCCTACTTCCTCGTCGCCATCAGCATCTTGGATCGCTGCTGGCACTGGATCGCCTTGTCTGAATAGCCCTTCCAGACCGTGTAGTTGTCCTGCCCCTTGGCCAGTAGCAGCAGGACGTCCGCGGCGTTGAGGTAGAGCACGATCGCCTCCTCCTTGCTCCCGGCCTTCTCCTTGGCCGCGGCGTCGGCGATGAGCTGTCCCGCATACCACTCGACCTTCTTCAGCTTCGACATCCCCTGAGATGGGCCGGCCTGGCCCTGCTGCACGGCCGCCTTGGACGCTGACATCGGGTGGACTCTCTCCCCCTCCCCGAAAAAGAACCCTTGTCAGGTTTGCTCGACAAAAGCGCAAATCTCCGGCGCAGCCGCCTCTCCCACCGGAGCGGCAGCTCCCTCGCGGGCGAAACTGCTAAAGCCACAGCCTCCGGTCGCCTGGCAGGAGAAAGTCCGACGAAGCCCCAGCGAGACGCTAGACCGGAGAGGAGGATAGGCGGAGGGGTCTTCATGATATTTCTGGTGGTCGCGGCCGTGGCGGGCGTCGCGCTGGTCGGGGCATCGATCTATCTTAACGCCGCTCCGGCGAAGACCGCCTCGATGACCGGGACGCTCTTCATCACCAGCGCCGGACGGCTCGACGGCGGCGCGGCGTCCTATACCGCGAGGTACAACGTGACCCTCGCGGCCACCTCCGGGACCGGGACGATGAACCTGACACTCCTGGCCAACGCCACGGACCTGGTGCCCCAGCACGAGTTCGTGGTCACCGATTTCGTCGTCACACCGAACAATCTCACGATGTCCTTCAGAGGGGGGAGCGTGAACCTCGGGTGGATAAACAACAGCACGGTGCTGACGTCGGCGAACGGGACCTACACCGCTGCCTGGGGCCCCAGCGCGCCCCCGGGCCAGGTCTGGGGCAGCATAGCGCCCTCCATCTTCGGGGTCCCGTCGAGCTACTACGTGATCCTGTCGGTCTCGGTCCCGTCGCAGCCGGTCGATACCATCCCGTTCGTCGCCGTCCCGCTCGTCCCGTCGAGCTCGAGGCCGGCTCTCTAGACCGAGCGGGAGGCCGGACGACCCGGGGGGGTTTAAGAGCCGGCGGTCCGCCGCCGGTCCGTGGATCGGGCCGATAGGGTCCTTCGCGAGATCGAGGAGCAGTCCGAGAAGGAGCCCATGATCATAATCGGCCCCATCCGGGGCGCCATCCTGGACGAGGCCGTCCTCAGGTACAGGCCGAGGAGGGTCGTCGAGGTAGGGACGCTCGTCGGTTACAGCGCCATAAGGATGGGCCGGTTGATGGACCCCGGCGGCACGATCACCTGCCTCGAGGTCGACGGCGGCGTCGCCGCCGTGGCCAAGGCGAACGTGGCCAGGGCGGGCCTCGAAGGCGTGATCGAGGTGAAGGTCGGGGACGCCCTCGAGCTCCTACCCGCGCTCGACGGGGAGCTCGACATGGTCTTCATCGACGCCGAGAAGGAGGAGTATCTCGCCTACCTCAGGCTCGCAGAACCCAGGATCCGACGGGGCGGCGTCGTCCTTGCGGACAACGTCAAGAGGTTCGCCTCGCGGATGGGGGACTACCTGGACTACGTCAGGCTCTCCGGAAGGTACAGCAGTCGGTGCATCGAGTCCGAGAGCGCCTTCGACCCGGCCGGGGACGCCGTCGAAGTCAGCATCAAGCTCTGAGCCGCGGCCGGGCGAGCTCCGCTCACTTTAATATCGAGCGGTGGGGCGTGGCCACCACGACGAGCAGACCTTCGGAGCTGAATGCGGTCAGGGACGACCTCATCGCCGGCGCGACCACCTGCGAAGAGACGACGGAGGCGGAGCTGTCGAACATAGAGGCCTACGGCCGAAGGCACAACGCGTTCATCACGGTCTTCTCGGGCGACCACGGGCTGGCGCTATCGCGCGCACGAGAGATCGACGCCAGAGTCGCGGGCCGGATGGAGGATCCCGCTCCCCCGCTCCTCGGCGTCCCGGTGACCATCAAGGACAACGTCTTCTTCGCCGGGTTCCCGACGACCGACGGGTCCGCCTGCTTCACGAGCTTCGTCCCGGCCGCGAACGCGGCGATCGTCGACCGCCTCCTGGAGGCCGGTTGCGTCCCGCTCGGCAAGACCAACCAGCACGAGCTGGCCCTGGGCACCACGTCGACGAGCGCCTATGGCGGACCGATCCTGAACTCGTCCGACCCCGCGAGGATCTCGGGAGGGTCGAGCGGGGGCTCGGCGGTCTCCGTCGCCCTCTCGAACGGGCCGCTGCTGAGCGTGGGGTCCGACACCGGAGGGTCCGTGAGGATACCCGCCGCGCTCTGCGGGGTCTGCGGCTTCAAGCCGTCGCAGGGGCTCTTCGCCACGGACGGCGTCTTCCCGCTGAGCCCCTCGCTCGACCACCTCGGCCTGCTCACCAAGACCGTGCCGGACCTTTCGACCGCATTCCGGGCGCTCACGGGGATCGCCCCGAGGGCGAGGAGGGACCGACCGCGGCTGGGCGTCCCCGACCGGTACTTCACGGAGGAGATGGACGAGACCGTCTCAAGGGACTTCTCCAAGTCCGTCGAAGTCCTGGGCTCCAGCGGCGAGTTCGAGGTCAAGGACGTCCACGTCGAGGAGAGCTACGCGGCCTACTCTAGGGCGCGCGCGATCATACAGCTGAAGGAGGCTTCGTGGTTCTACGAGGAGCTCCTGCGCTCCAGCGAGAGGAGGAGCGAGATGCATCAGGACGTCCTGACCCTACTCGACAGCGGCCTGAGGTACGGGATGATAGAGTACATGAGGTCGATGGACGTGAGGAACGACTCGCTGCGCAGGATCCCCCGGCTCCTGGATGGCGTCGACGTCCTCGTCATGCCCACATGCCTCATCGTCGCCCCCAGGGTCGACGAGGTCCTGGGGAAGGAGACGGGTTCGGTCCGCCGTCGGCTCCTGAGGAACACGGAGCTGTTCAACCTGACCGGCCTGCCAGCGCTCAGCCTCCCCATCAGGAAGACCGACGGCTCGATGCCGACCGCGCTCCAGCTCGTCGGGAGGCACGGGGACGACGCCATGGTCCTCTCCGTGGCCGAGGCGATCTGGGACTCGCAGCGGGCGACGAAGAGGAAAGAAGGCAATCGGTAAAATAGAGGCCCTCGCCGGGCACGGGGACCGGGGAAGAGAGGAGCAGTAGGCGAGTCGTTGCAATACAAGTACGTCGTCCTCACCAACACCACCATCGGCGCCTTCATGTCCAACCTCGACGCCAACATAGTCCTGATATCCCTCCCGACTATCCTGCGCGAGCTGCCCGGGACCTCGACGTTCGACGGCATCTGGATCATAATGGGATACACCCTGGTCACGGCGACCGCGCTCCTGGCCATAGGCAGGCTCGGCGACCTCTTCGGCCGCGTGAAGCTCTACAACCTCGGCTTTGCGATCTTCACCATAGGCTCCGGGCTCTGCAGCATCGCGCCCGACGGCATCATACTGGTCCTGATGCGCCTTGTCCAGGGCCTCGGAGGGGCCCTGATCTGGGCCAACAACGCGGCGATACTCACGGACGTCTTCCCGGCGACCGAGAGGGGGAGGGCCCTGGGGATCAACCAGGTCGCCGGCGTCGCTGGGTCGATCCTCGGCCTCGTCGTGGGCGGCGTCCTTACGACCTTCCTCGGCTGGCGGTCGATCTTCTGGATAAACCTCGCGCCCGGGGCGTTCGCGACGGCCTGGGCGTACCTCAAGCTCAGGAACCTCAACCCCCAGCTCGAGGGTGAGGGGCTCGACCCTTCCGGGAACGTGCTCTTCGGCTGCGGACTCACGAGCTTCCTCGTCGGCCTCACCCTGGGCGCCATAGAGGGTTGGGACGGTACCGACGTGGTCCTCATGGCCGCCGGCGGTGCCACGCTGGTCGCCTTCGTCATCGTGGAGATGCGAGTCAGGAACCCCATGATGGACGTCCGACTCTTCCGGATCCGCGCCTTCGCGGCCGGCGCGCTGGCCAACCTCCTGACCTCGATATCGAGGAGCTCGATCTTCCTGATCCTAATATTCTACTTCCAGGGAGCCCTGCTCTACGACGCCTTCGAGGCGGGCCTGCTGCTCCTCCCGTTCTCGGTGGCCTTCGTCCTCATCGGGCCCCTCAGCGGGACGCTCTCGGACCGGTACGGGCCCCGGCGCTTCGCCCCGACGGGGCTCGTCCTCTCCGCGATCGCCCTCTTCTGGTTCTCGACGCTGCCCTACGGCGTCCCCTACTCGACCCTCGCCCTCCCGATGGTCCTCGCGGGAGCCGGAGGAGGCATGTTCTTCGCGCCGAACGTGGCCGCCATCATGAACTCGGTCCCTCCGGCTCGTCGAGGCGTGGCCTCGGCGGTCTCCTCGACGCTCTTCAACGTGGGGTCGCTCGTCAGCCTCGGCGTGGTCTTCGCGGTCTTCAGCGCGTCGGTCCCGCTCAGCGCCCTCCAGGCGATCTTCGCGGGGCTGACGCCCCCGGCGGGGACGCTGAGCATCGGCCTCTTCATCGGCGCGATGCACCACGCTTTCCTGATCCTCGGCGTGATCAGCCTGCTCGCCGCCATCCCGGCCTCCCAGACCGGGAGCCGCTCCAAGGAAACCGTTATCTACGCGGAGGCGGATTCTGGCTAGGTTGGTCCTCTTCGCGAGGGACGTGGCGGAGAAGTCGTTCCTCTCGCTGCCCCGCCAGACGAACGCGCTCGACGCCGCCAGGGCGATGAGGGAGAACCACCAGGGGTTCGTCGTGATATCGAAGGATGGCCTCCCCGAAGGGATCGTGACCGAGTGGGACTACCTCTCCAAGGTGGTGGCCGACGGGAGGGACCCTGGCCGGGTCAGCCTGGGCGACATCATGACGCCGGGGCTCATCACCGTCCAGGGGAGCGAGGGGCTGGAGTCGGTCGCCAGGACGATGACCGAGCGGGGGGTCAGGAGGGTGCTGGTGCTGCAGGACGGGAAGGTCCTGGGGGTGATCACCTCGCGGACGATCCTCGCGAGGCTCGAGGAGTACGTGGACAGGGTCTCGGCGACGATCGCCAGGCTGCAGGCGCCCCCCTACTGAGCGCCGAGAAGACTATAAGCGGTCCGTCCGCCACCCGGGCGCGTTGTCCCAGAAGGCTAGCGGGAGCGCGCCTCCTCACAGGCACTGCCCGGTCTGCGGAATCTCCATAGCCACGACGAAGGACTACTGCTCGGACGCGTGCCGCGAGGCGGACGAGACCGCCCAGACGAAGATGAGGAACTACCGGAGGCTGACCCTGCTCCTGATGGTGGGCGCGCTGGTCGTCCTGATAGCGCTCTCCTTCGCGCTGCGCCGCTAGGCGATACTAGAGGCCCCTGGCGCCGACCAGCTTCCAGAGCTCGTCGGTCGGCGGCTCCGCCACCCGTTCGCGGGTCCCGTCCCTTCTGGCGAGCGCCCTCTCGCCCTCCCTGAACCTGCCGATCACGGTCGCCCTCGAGCCGGCCGCCCTCACGGCGTCCGCGACCTCCCCCTCTCCCCCGCGCTCCACCGCCATGAGGAGGGTCCCCGAGCTGATGAGGCGCAGCGGGTCCAGCCCCAGCCTGCCGCAGACGTAGGCGGTCTCGGCCGCGACGGGGACGCTCGCCTCCGCGACCTCGAAGCCGAGGCCCGAGGCGTAGGACATCTCGTAGACCGCCCCGAGGACCCCTCCCTCGGTGCAGTCGTGCATGGCGTGGACCCTCCCCGTCCCGAAGGCGGCGACCGCCTCCTCGACGACCGAGAGCCGCCTGTAGAAACCCCGGGCTCGCCTGAGGAGCGTCCCGTCTGACCCGGGCCCGAGCCTCGCCTCGTCAGAGGCGCAGATGGCCGTGCCCTCGACAGCGGCGCCCTTCGTGATCATCACCGCGTCCCCGTCCCTGGCGTCGGCGGCGGTGACGAAGGACGAGGCCAGAGCGAAGGCCGTCGTGATCACTATGGGCCTGTCGAGCCCCGGGGTGAGCTCCGTGTGGCCGCCGACGATGGTGATCCCGAGGCCGGCAGCGGTCGAGTGCATCTCCCTCGAGATCCGCGCCACGGCGCCGACGGTGGCGTCCTCCGGGAGGAGGATCACAGACTGGATGAACCTGGGCCTGTTCCCGCTGGTGGCCACGTCGTTGGCGCTGACGTTGACGGCGTACCAGCCCACCCTCTCACGGACGCCCGTCACGGGGTCCGAGGAGACGATCAGGTAGCCTCCTCTTCCTCCCCTGCCCCGCTGCCTGATCACCCCAAAGTCGACGCCTATCGATGGTGGGACGACGAGGTCGGGAGACGGCGCGCCGGTCATCCCGAGTAGATACTTGCTCAGGACCTCGGGGGGCAGCTTCCCCAGAGCGAGCTCCATCCGGCCCCTCACTTCTGTTCCTTCAGCCACCTTGCGGCGCTGCTGAAGACCGGGTTGCCGGTCACGTCTACGACCGGGATGGTGATGCTGGTCTGCTTGAACGTCAGGGTCGGCCTGAACTCCGGCATCTCGGCGTAGGAGACCCATAGCCAGTGGACCCTGCCTCCGAGGTTCTCCTTGGTCATCTCCTCGTTCTGGGGGTAGGGCTCGCGCCACATTACCAGGCCCTCGGCCCACTGGAAGTTCGGGGCGAACGAACCGACCTGCATCCCGGTGCACCGGAGGCGTATCATGTCCTCGAGCTCGAACTTCTGGTGCTCGTGTATCACGAGCTCCTCGTAGGGCTTGAAAGTGACCTTGACCAAGGCCGACCCTCTCCGCGGCCGTCGCCGGCTTAATATCTTTGGGTCGGCTAGGTGTGAGGGTCTCCCTGGCTCTCGGACTCGAAGAGCGAGCTGTGGATCATCATCGGAGCCTCATAGAGCATCGCTAGGGCGATGGCGTCCGACGCCCTGTCTCCCGTGAGGAGCAGGTCCCTGCCCTTCCCGAGGAACTGCAGGTCGGCGCGGAGGACGTCCCCCGCCGGGTAGACCTCGATCCCCCCGAGGTGCAGCCCTTCCCTGTCGGCGAGCTCCTCGATCATGTTGAAGACCGACGGGATCGACGACCTGTCGCCCCTGCTGAACCTCTGCATGTGCGCGGAGCTCTCCCCGGAGAACGCCCGCATGGCGAAGGTCCTCCCGTCCTCGGACGTGAGCCAGACCAGCCCCTCCGAGCCGGTCTCGTCGGTGAACCCGACGCCTGCGACCCTCACGGAGACGAACTCGCGACCCTCGCTCACGGCTCAGACGACCCCCTGACCGTCATCGGCCCAACGCCGGTGACGACGGCCGGAGCCTCCGCTCCTCCTCCCTGACCCTCTCCAAGCAAGACTCGACGCGCCCGAACGCCTCCCGGGCGGCATCGAGCCGGTCCCTCTTGATCGCTATCGTCATGGAGTTGACCTCGAGCTGCATCGCCCTGAGCGCGGGCTCCAGAGGCGGACAGCCCCTGGCCGCCCTGCCGATCTCGTCGTCGATCCAGAATACCCCCCCGAGTGCCTCCCGCTTCGCGGAAGCGCCACCCTCGTTGGCGAGCAGCGACCCTCCCATGCTCCTCACCGCGAGGTCCAGACGACCTAGCAGGGAAGCGCGCTCCACGCCGATCCGCCCTTGCCTCTAGGGGCTCGGAGGCTGTGCCGCTGCGGGAGGGGGCGGCGCCGTCTTGTTGACCTGCCTGTTGACCGCATCCGAGAGGTAGTGGCCGCTCACCATGACGCGCACGCTCTTGACGCCCTTGACCTGCTCCACGTTCGACTTCATGTCCTGCGAGATCTTCAGCGCGAAGATGGGCGGGCAGTAGGGCGTGGTGGCGTGGTACTGGATGTCCACGTTGCCTTCCTTGACGTCTAGCTTGTCGATCAGGTTCATCTCCATTATGGGGACACCGATCTCGGGGTCGATGACCTTGGAGAGCTGGAGCTGGATCTCCCTCATGTCAACGTCTTCTGAAGGCATGACGAATTTGCCCCGTGCGTTCTATTTATGAGTTTGTTTGTCCGTCCGGACGCGCGCCCGTCATCCGTAGACGCCGCCCCTCTCGGGTGGGGACTCCTGTTCGGTCAGGGAGCTGATCTCCTTGGCCATCTCGCGCGCCCTGCTCTCCAGCTCCTCGGTCTCGACGCGCAGGCCCGCCATCTTCTCCAGAGCTCGCAGCAGCTGGATGACCGAGAGCGGATGCGGCGTCGGCTCGCCGTGGTCCACCGAGAGCTTGTACCCCCTCATGCCGAACTCCCCGGCGAGGGCGACTATCAGAGAGGCGAAGAAGGGGGCTGGCTCGTCCTTGATTATCTCGATCCCGTGTCCCCTGAGGACCTCGACGCCGGCCTCGTCGCCCGCGAAGCCCGTCAGCCTGGGGACGGCCGCAGGCGCCGCTACCTGCTCTGTCCACCGGGCCCCTATGGAGATCATCTCCTTGGCGCCGAGGGACCCGGCGTACCTCAGGACAGACTCGGCGAACTCGTACTGATAGTCTTGCGGCGACGAGTCGCCGGCGAGCAGCAGCACGTCGCGCCTCCCCCTGTGGCCGTAGAAGGTCGCCGAGCTCAGGCGGACCGTCCCATCGTCCGAGACGACCGCGACCGGGGGTAGCCCCGATGAGTAGATCGTCGCGAGCCTCTCGAACCGCATCTCCTTCAGGACGAAGGTGGCGAGCTCCCTCGCCTGGGAGTACATCGCCTTGTACTGCGACAGGCTCGTCGAGAGCGAGACGATCAGTATGGGATTCTCCAGCTCCGACTTGCCTTCGAAGACCAGTCTCTCCCACATCTCAGGTTCGGGCCGGAGCGGCGCTCCAGAAGATAAAAGGGCATTGGTCGCCCTGGGCGACCGTCGACCTCAGCCGTCGACGATGGTGTAGTACCTCCCGCCGACCCTCTCGAGCCTCACCCGGATGCCGAAGCAAGAGCTGAGGTTCCTCCCGGTCAGGGTCCTCTCGATCGGTCCGCGGGCCAGCACGCCTCCGCCCCTGAGCAGGAGCGCGTGGGTGAACCCCGACGGGATCTCGTCGGTCCTGTGGGTGACGTAGACCATGGCAGTGCTGCCGAGCCCTGCCAGCCGCGAGAGGCCGTCGAGGAACTGCTCTCGAGCGCCCAGATCGAGCCCCTCGCACGGCTCGTCGAGGAGCAGGAGCCCCGCGTCGGCCATGAGCGCCCTCGCTATCATCACCTTCTGACGCTCGCCCTGGGAGAGCTCGATGACCCGCTTCTGGGCCTTCCCGCCGCACCCGACGGTCCTGAGGAGGGACGCGGCCCTCCTGGCCTCCGCCGGCGAGGGTCTCCCCCATATCCTCGTCGAGCCGAGCCTCCCGCTGAGCACCAGGTCGAGCACCCGCTCGTCGCCCGGTATCCAACCCTCCAGGTACGCGCTGACCATCCCTATCCGCGTGCGAAGGTCCCTCAGGTCCGTCTCGCCGAACCGCTCTCCCAGGATCTCCGCCTCCCCTTCGGCCGGCCATGCATAGCCGCTGATGACCCTCATGAGGCTGGTCTTCCCGGCGCCGTTGGGGCCGATCACGGCCCAGCTCTCCCCGGGCCTTACGGACCAGTCGACGCCTCGCAGCGCCGTCACGCCGTCGTACTCCAGGGTGACCCCGCTCAGTCGGACGGCGTAGTCCATCGCGAACCCGGCCCCGCGGGGCCTCTCGCCCCATAAACCTTGCACGCGACCCCGCGCTCACTCGCTTATCTAGGTCGGGCCGCCTCTCGCGGCCGATGGACTCACTGGACCTGGCACGCTCGCTCATCGACTTCCGGACCGAGTCGCCCCCGGGGAACGAGGGACCCTGCGCGCGCTTCGTAGCCGACTTCCTGAGAGATCTCCACATCGACGGAGCCGAAGTGGAGCTGCACGACTTTGAGGAGGGACGCTCCAACGTCGTGGCGACGCTCGGGGGCCCCGAGCCGGGGCTGCTCCTCGCAGGTCACTTGGACGTGGTCCCCGCAGTGGACGCGGACTCCTGGACCTCCCCGCCCTACGATGCGAGGGTCAGGAACGGCCGGCTGTACGGGAGGGGCTCGTCGGACATGAAGTCCGGCATCGCGGCGATGCTCGCCGCCATCGCGTCGGCCAAGGGGAAGAGGACCAAGAGGGCTCTGAGCTTCGTCGCGACGGCGGGCGAGGAGAGCGGGTTCGACGGGTTGTACGCGCTGGTCCGGGACGGTCGCATGAAGGGGGTCAGGGCCCGCTGCGGCGTCGTCGGAGAGCCGACCGAGATGAAGGTCGTCAGGGGCCACAGAGGGGGACTCAGCTGCCGGGTGGTCTTCCAGGGACGGAGCGCCCACGCCGGGGACCCTTCGCTGGGGATAAACGCGATCGAGAGCTGCGCGCTCTTCCTGAAGAGCCTGGGACCCCTGCGCAGGCGCCTCGCCGGCTCGAGGGACCCCGACCTCGGGATCACGACCGTGACCCCGACCATGGTCTCCGGAGGCACGAAGAGCAACGTGATCCCCGGGTCGTGCGAGCTCACGATCGATTCCAGGGTCGTCCCTGCGCTGGGGACGAAGGCCGTCCTCGACGCGCTCAACTCCCTGATCGACGAGCTGGGCAACAGGCACGCGGACTTTAGGGCTCGCGCCGAGGTGATCTACGAGGGACCGGCGCTCTCGGTCCCCCGGGAGGCGGAGGTGGTCAGGCTGGCGGAGTCGCTGACCGGCACGAGTTCGGGCGTCGCCGCCTACTGCACCGAGGCCCCCGTCTACTGCGAGCTTGGGACGCCCACGGTCGTCCTCGGTCCGGGGAGCGTGAGGCAGGCTCACACCCTCGACGAGTATGCGCCGGTGCGCGAGATCAAGAGCGCGCAGTCGGTCTACCGGCGGATGATCGAGAAGGTCTGTCTCTGAGCCCGGTGGCGACGGAGGCTCGCCGCCGCTCATACGAAGGTGGACGCGCTCCCGATGGCGAAGAGGATGGCCGCGGCGACGGCTCCCACCATCAGGGTCTCGAGCCCGCTCCGCAACGCGTTCCTGTCGACGATCCGTCCCTTCCATGCGCCCGCTGCGAAGAGGAACGCCAGGGATGACGCCACCGAGGCGACGGCCGAGAGCGTCTTGTCGGTGCCGAGGTAGTACGGGACCAGGGGGACCGACGATCCCAGGAGGAAGGAGAGCCCTATGACGAGACCGACCTTGTACGGCTTCTCCAGGTGGGACCTGTGGATGTGGAGCTCGTTTGCGAGCATGTCCTCGAGGAACCTCTCCTTGTCTGCGGAGACCCTCGCGACGACCATCTCCGCCTCGGCCTCCGTGAGCCCCTTGTCACGGTAGAGGGTCTTGAGCTCCTGGACCTCCTCCTCGCGCTCGTTCTCGATCTCGAATGCCTCGCGCCTCGCGTCTGCGTGGAATAGGTCGAGCTCCGAGCGCGCCCCGAGGATCCCGCCGAAGAACATCGAGACCGTCCCGGCGAGCATCGCGGCGATGCCGGCGAACCTGATCAGGCCAACGGTGTCTACCGCACCCGCGAACCCCGTCAGGAACGCGAGGTTCGTCACCAGCCCGTCGGAGAGGCCCAGAGCGGAGGAGGAGATCAGGCCCCTGCCCCGTATGTGGTGGTGCTTCTCCTGGTACCTCTCCCCTGCGCGCCCCTTGACCCCAGGGGGCCTAGGGCCGGCCTCGCTCTCGGGGGACGACCGGCTCGCCCGACCGGGTATCGTGGCCATGGGGAGCGAACGAGCTGCCCCGTTCGGCTTATAGGCGTTTGCGGGGCCGATCGAGGCCCGGAGGGCCGCCTTTCAGATTTATAACCCCGCGCTCCACGAGGGCCAGACCCATGTCCCTCATGAACAGGCGCGGCGAGTACTCCTGGGGGAGCACGGCGCTCACGGAGCTGAGGCTGATCCCAGAGTCGCGAGAGTACAAGCTCGACGAGGCCGTGAGGATCAACCTGGGGTTCAGGGTCATAGGCGGCCTCAGGGAGTCGTTCATCCCTGACGTCTGGACCGTCGCCTGGGAGGACAACGACAAGATGGTCCGCATCAAGATGGAGTCCTCCCTGCGCAGGACGGGGCTGGGAGGGACGACGCTCGCCACCACGGGCAAGGAGGTGAGGCGGGCCAAGTTCTATTGGAGCCGCGACCCGGACCTTCCATACCGGATCTGGACCGCGATAATCCACGAAGACGGGAGCGCCCCCATCATCCCCGAGAGCGTCGAGGACGCAAAGTCAAAGTTCCTGGACGTGGTCAAGCTCTTCGAGGTGCCCGCTTCGGTCCTAGGCCGTGGACGGCACAGGGTGGTCGGCTCGGTCGACGTGGAATGGGGCCGCCGGAGCTACCTCGAGAAGGGGTCCGTCTCGGGGAAGACGCCGCCCATCGAGCTGAGGATCGTTTGAGCGACGGGCCAGAGGGCCCCGTGGTCACCGTCCGGTGGGTCGACGGCTACACCTTCCTGGGGAGCGACGCCTCCGGGCACACGGTCGTCTTCGACTCGTCCGGCGAGGGCGTCTCCGGGGGCATGAGCCCGATGCAGG
The DNA here is from genome assembly GCA_049515775.1 of Nitrososphaerales archaeon. GTDB lineage: Archaea > Thermoproteota > Nitrososphaeria > Nitrososphaerales > Gagatemarchaeaceae > Gagatemarchaeum. Next base: position 39,335 of record JBEKTS010000019.1, read on the forward strand.
CTCTCCTCGCGTCGGTGGGCGCCTGTTCCGGGATGGACGTGGTCGCCGTCCTCGGGAAGAGGAAGCAGCGTCTCACCTCCCTGCAGGTCAGGGTGGGCGGGACCAGGCCCGAGCACGGCCTCCCCAAGCCCTACACCTCCATCTCGCTCAGGTACGTGCTCAAGGGGAGGGGTCTCAGGCGCGATTACGTCGAGGAGGCCGTCGCCGGGAGCATGGAGAAGTACTGCAGCGTCGCCGCGACCGTGAACGCCAGGGCGAAGATCGAGTACAGCTACGAGGTGCTCGAGGAAGAAGAGGAAGAACCGAAGGCGGCCCCCACCGCCTAGACGACAAGCACGATCTTGCCGAACTGCTCTCCCTTCTCCATGCGCATCTGGGCTTCCCGGGCCTCTGCGAGGGGGAACTCCCTGTCGACCACGGGCCGCAGCCTCCTCTGCTTGAAGAGCTCCAGGACGTCCAGCAGCTCCCCCGCGGCGCCCATGAAGCTCCCGTGGATGGAGATCTCCTTGCTGTAGATGTAGCGGAGGTCCGTCGAGGCGTCGAACCCCGTCGTCGCGCCGCAGGTCACGAGCCTGCCGCCCTTTGCGAGGGCCCTTACCGACCTCTCCCAGGTGGCCTTGCCGACGTGCTCGACGACCACGTCGACCCCCCTCCCTCCGGTGTACCTCCTCGACTCTGCCACCAGGTCCTGCGTGTTGTGGTTTACCACGCTGTCCGCGCCGAGCTCCGTCGCCCTCCTGAGCTTGGCGTCGGTCCCGGCCGTGGCGATCACGTTCGCCCCCCAGGCCTTCGCTATCTGTATGGCGGCGATCCCCACCCCTGAACCCGCTCCCAGGACCAGGACCGTCTCGCCCGCCTGGACCGCGGCCTTCCTGACGAGCATGTGGTGGGCGGTCAGGAAGACAAGGGGGACCGATGCCGCCTGGACGAAGTCCATCCTCTCGGGCTTGGGTATCACGTTCGTCCTGGGGACCGAGACGAGCTCGGCGTAGCCCCCGTCCCTCTCGCTCCCGATGATCCCGTAGTACCGGCACTGGTTGTCCCTGCCGGAGAGGCACCTCTCGCACCTCCCGCAGCCCAGACCAGGGTTCACGATCACCTCCGCTCCGCTCTGCAGCTCCTTCTCGCCCTCGGTGGCCTCCTCGACGACCCCCGAGATGTCTGAGCCCGAGATGTGCGGGAGGCCGACCGTCACCCTCGGAGGGCCCATCCTCTGCCACAGGTCCAGGCGGTTCAGGGCGCACGCCTTCACCCTCACCAGGACCTCCCCGGGACCCCTGACCGGGTCGGGGGCGTCCTCGTACCGTAGGACCTCGGGTCCCCCGTACTGGTGGAAGCGGATCGCCTTCATGGTCGCAGGCGACCGCGGTCGACCTCCATTTATAGCATATCGAGGCCTCTGGCCTAGGCGTCTCTTCTGCCGCGGGCCACGAAGAGGAGCCCGAGCACGAATCCCGTCAGGACCCCGAAGAGGTGGGCGAAGACGTTGACGCCAGGCCCGGAGCTGTCGACGAAGATCAGGGCGGCGTAGACCACGGCCACGAGCAGACCCGGGCCCCACTTCTCGGTTGAGACGTAGGCGCCGATGAGCCCGAATATCGCGCCCGAGGCGCCGCCGGTAGGGTCGTCGGGAGGCACGAGGATGAGGGAGGCGACGTTCCCGGCCAGCCCTGCGCCGAAGTAGATCGCGAGGTACTGTCGCCTCGAGTAGCCGCCCTCGACCACCGTCCCGAAGTAGACGAGCGCGAACATGTTGAAGAGGATGTGCAGCAGGTCGAAGTGCACGAAGATGGCCGTAAGTGGCTGCCAGTAGAGGCCGTCGGAGAAGAGCTCGCCGGTCTGGGCCAGAAGGAGCACGACCTTCCCTCCGCCCAGGGTGGTCGCGACGAAGACCAGAGAGTTCGCCACGACCAGAAGGAGCGTGATGGACGAAGACGTGCTCTGCCCCCTCGGAAGTAAGCCCATCCTCGGGCTGTGCCCCCCTCCTCCCTCCTCATCTCCTTTTCCCAGCCCGCTCCGCTCGCTGGAACACTTTCAGTCTACCCTCACCCCGACCTTCTGGCCCACGGGCGTGTCATGGTTATATAGAGAAAACCGCACAAATCCCATCGGGATGAGCCAACGTCGTTCTGTCTTCAGGAATGAGAGCGTCCTCGTCCCCGAGTACGTCCCCCCGACGACCCCGCACAGGGGAGAGCAGATGAGGGCGCTCGAGGCGTACTTCCAGGGTGTCGTCGAGCGATCCGGGCAGATGAGCCAGAACGTCCTGCTCTCCGGCCCCATCGGATCGGGAAAGACCATGTGCGCGAAGAAGCTCGGGGTGACGCTCGAGAAGAGCGCGCTGCTCTACGGCAACCGCCTGAAGTTCTTCCACGTCAACTGCAGGATAGACCGGTCGCTCCAGGCCGTCCTGACAAAGTGCCTGCGTTTCCTCGGGCACGGGTACCCGTCCAGAGGTTTCGGGTTCGAGGAGCTCCTCCAGTCGTTCTTCGAGGTGCTGACCGAGGACAGGATCCACCTCATCGTCGCCTTCGACGAGGTCGACTCGCTGGTAACCTCGGACACCTCGGCGCTCTACACGATAACCCGGCTCCGCGAGGTCTCCCAGGGCGCGCAGGTCTTCTCCTCGCTCCTGATATCGAAGACGCTCGACTACCTAAAGTCGGCGGACCTCAGCACGCTCAGCTCCCTCCAGTGGAACTCCATCTCCCTGGATCCGTACTCGTCGCAGCAGCTCTACGACATCCTGCAGTCCAGGAGCCAGGACGCGTTCAACGACGGCTGCGTCGACGACGACTCGCTCGAGCTGGCCGCCGAGATAGCCAGCACCTACGGCGACGCGCGCTACGCCATCGACCTGATCTACAGGGCGGGGAAGATGGCCGAGCTCGCCGACTCTCCGAGGGTGGCGCCCGAGCACGTGCGCCGCGCCAAGGCCTCGCTCCCCCCGCAGTTCAAGAAGGAGGAGCTGGTCTACCTCGGCAAGCACCAGAGGCTCATACTCGTCTCCATCTCCAACCTCCTGAAGAAGAGCGAGTCCGCCTACATCACGATAGGAGAGGCCGAGAAGAGCTACGACGCCCTCTGCGAGAGCATGGGGGTCCCGGCGAACCACCACACGCAGGTCTGGAACGACATCAACGAGCTCTCGCGCAAGGGGATCATAGAGACCCAGATCTCCGGGAAGGGGGTGCGGGGTAGGACCACGATGATCGGGCTCTCCCTCGTCTCGGCGGAGCAGCTGATAGACGAACTGAGGAGCATGGCTGCCGATGCCAGAGGTTGAGGACGTCTTCTCGTCCTATGGACGAGCGAAGGTCATCTCGGTGATAATGACCAGCGACGAGCTGAACATCTCGGAGATAACGCGCAGGTCGGGCATCTCGCACTCCTCGGTCGAGCTCCACCTGGACTTCCTCGTCAGGGAGGGCCTGGTCACCGAGAAGCGGTTCAACAGGATAAGGATCTTCCGGGTCAACCGGTCGAGCCCCCGCGCGTCCCTGCTGCAGCGCTTCCTGGCCGACTGGAGCGCCCTCGCGCCCGCGAGGACGGGCGAGGTCGCCTTCAACTAGCCGGCCAGGCTCTCGGAGACGGCCTTCACGTAGAGCGGATAGGAGTCCGTCTCGGGCGAGTGTTCCCCGCAGAGGCACATGGACGAGACCTTCGTCCGGTCGCAGGTCCCCAGGTAGGGGCACCCCTCGCAGGCGTCCCTCCCGCAGATGAAGCATCGCAGGACGAGCGAGACCTCTTCTCCGACCGCGGACCTTATCGTCCTCACGGCAGACTCCAGGTCGGTCTCCGGCTCTATCCGGAAGCCCATCTCCCTGTCGTACTTCACCCCCTGCCTCATGAGCAGCGAGAAGTCCTCCCTGGAGAGGCGGGGCAGGGTGAACCAGCCCCCGACCAGGACCTTCTTCATCGTCCCGCCTCCTTGGCCAGGAACTTCTCGTAGGTCTCGTCCAGGTCGAGGGCCCGCTCCAGGCCCTCCCTGAACCGTGCGGAGGCGCAGAGGGCGAACAGGTATGGGAGGTCCTCCACGCGGGCGCTCGCGGCGCTGGTCGAGGCTCGCGCCGCGTACCTCGCCGAGAGTTCCTTGATCTTCTTCGAGTCGTTCCATATCCGCAGGAGCAGGGGGAACGGGAGGTCCTCCGAGACGTACTTCGCCCTGCCGCGGACGATCGGGGCGAGCTCGTTCGCCAGCAGGCCGTCGAGGTAGCGGAGCATCCTCCACTCGTTGGTCGCCCCTATCTCTCCCATGAGAACGTCGGCCCTCGAGACGACCTCCAGGGCGGCGGCGAGGTCCGCCGGAGGGAGCCCGGCCTTGAGGACGCACGTGTGGAGCTGCCTGACCTTCTCGACCGGCGAGAGGTGCAGCGTCCTGAGCGCGGCCAGCGCGGAGGCCGCGTCGGGCGCGTCGAAGAAGGCGTTGACCCCCTGGCTGACGGACGGAGAGACCTCCTTGAAGGAGGACCCGGCCGTCCCGCCCGACTGGAGCAGGTTGACCGCGTGCCTCAGGTCGCCTCCGGAGCGCGTGACGATCGAGCGCAGACCGTCGCCGTCCCCCACCTCGCGCCCCTCCGCCGCCGCGATCCTCCGCAGGTACATCTCTACCTCGCGGGGCGGCGGAGGCCTGAACCTGACCGTTACGCAGGAGGACGCGAGCTTCCTAATCTCGTCGGCGTCCTGGTCGTTCGCGGCCATTATGATGGGGTTCTTGGTCGCCTTGACCGCCTCCTTGATGAACTCGACCCCGCCGTAGTCCGACCTCCCGAGGAGCCCGTCCACCTCGTCCAGGAAGACCAGGGACCTGCCCCCGAAGAGGTCGACCGTCCGCAGGGCCTCGCCTATCTTCCGGTCGAGCTTCTCCTTCGTCCTCACGTCGCTGGCGTTGAGGTCGACCATGCTGATCCCGGACTCCTTGGCCAGCAACCCGACCAGGGTGGTCTTGCCGGTCCCCGGCGGTCCCACCAGCAGCATCGCCTTCTTCCCGGGCTTCCAATCCCTCAGCCAGAGGGAGACCGTGATCCGGGCTTCCTCGTTCCCGAGCATCTCCGCCACCGTCTTTGGCCTGTACTTCTCGACCCACACCCTAGGACGCGCCCCCTATGAAGACCAGGAGCCCCAGCAGCATGCCCAGGAGCGCCCGCCTCTTGACTCGGAGCGCGCGCTCCGGTCCCGGGCCGCTGAGGATCGAGTAGGCGAGGTAGACGAAGACCGCGTCGGGGACCAGCACCCCGACCCTGTAGAGGAGGCTGACCGAGAAGAGGGCGAGCGGGAGGAGGCTCGAGACGACCGACGCCAGGAAGAACCCCGCGCCTACCGCGGCGGCCCTCCTCATCCCGTGGACCCTGGCGAACGACCTTATCCCCCTCTTCTCGTCGCCGACGGTGTCCGCCATCGCCTTCACCACCTCGCGCCCGACCCCCGAGAGGAACGCCGTCGCGGCCATGAAGAGCAGGAGCGAGCTCGTCACGCTCCCCCCGGAGACCACGCCTCCGTAGATGAACGGTATGGCCAGGGACGAGGCCACGATGAGGTTCCCCGGCAGCCCGTATTCCTTGGCCCTGTAGTTGTAGAGCCACGACAGGAACGCGTAGAGGGCGACGACTCCGAGCGCGACCGGGGAGAGGAGCGCAAGGGAAGCGAGGACACCGACCCCGAGCAGCGCGAGGGCGAGGGCGATCGCTCCCCGCAGGGAGAGCGCGCCGCTGGGGAGCGGCCTGTCTGGCTGGTTGACCCTGTCGACCTCGATGTCGTAGTAGTCGTTGATCACCATCGAGTAGCCGCAGACGGCGAACCCGGTGATGAACCCGAGCAGAAGGCCCGTCGGCTCGACCTGGGCGGGCTTGGAGACGAAGGCTCCGACGATGACCGCGAACCCGATCATCGCGCAGTTGATCGGCCTCAGGATCGAGACGACGGCCCGCGGTCTCAACTTGCGCCCTCGCTATCTGCGGAAGTTCGCCCTGGCGACCTTGTAGTAGATGACCTCTCCCCTCCTCTCGATCACCGCGACGATTGCCTCCTTCCCCATCTTCACGATCTGGCGCACCGACTCGCTCAGCTCCTCCACCCCCCTCTCGGTCCCCTCGTCGAGGGCGAAGACGACGAACTTGGCCGCCTTGGCGGGGAAGTCCCCCCTCTCGTAGACGCGCAGGTCCGTCCCGAACCCGAAGCCGTCCTTCACGGTGTACCCCCTCGTCCTGAGGTCTCTGTAGATCATGAACTTGGTCCAGGCGTCCCCGGCGCGCGCCTGGCTCATCTCGGCCAGCTCGTCGAACGTGACGGCGCTGCCCTTATCGTCCTTCAGCTTTAGCCTCCCGGTCACCAGGAGGTAGAGCGCCTCGTAATCCTTCAGGACGAGGTCCCTGCCGCGCCTCTCGCCGTAGCCCCCCTCCTCGAGCTCGCCGATCCTGCCTCCCTTCTCCCCGGCGGACACGACGACCTCCTGCCCCTTCAGCAGGGCGTCCAGGGCCTCGACCGAACCTTGGCTCTCCAATTTTTCGCCGGCTCGTCGGCCGGAGCGATATTAAGCGTTTCAGATAGACGGAATCCAGGCCCGTCTCGGGACTCGGCCCGGAACTCTTTTAGCGGGAGCGCGCCTGCGCGCCCGCGAATTGAGGGAGAGCTTCTTCACCCTCCGCACGGTCGCGTGGGTCGGAGAGGGGAGGGTCGAGATGATCGACCAGACGGCCCTGCCACAGCGCCTGGTCCGACGGTCCTTCGACTCGTGGGAGGGAGTCGCCGACGCGATCAGGCGAATGGTCGTGCGAGGGGCCCCTGCCATCGGGGTCGCCGCGGCGATGGGGGTCGCCCTGGCCGGGACGGCCTCGAAGGCGAGGACTCGCGCCGAGCTGATGAAGGAGGTCGAGGCCGCGGCCGAGGGGCTGAGGAGGACGAGGCCGACCGCCGTGAACCTGTTCTGGGGGATAGACAGGGTCGTGCGCGCGGCGAGGTCGGCCGAGGGCGGGGTCGAGGAGGTGAGGGGGGCCCTGGTCCGGGAAGTCGGCCGGATGGCCGAGGAGGACGTGGACGCGAACCACCGGCTCGGGAGGGTGGGCGCCAAGTACCTCGCCGACGGAGACGTCGTGATGACCCAGTGCAACGCCGGCGCCCTGGCGACGGTGGGCTACGGGACCGCGCTGGGCGTCGTCCGGGCCGCCAGCGAGGAGGGCAAGTGCGTCAAGGTGATCGTCCCGGAGACGAGGCCCGCGCTCCAGGGGGCGAGGCTGACCGCCTTCGAGCTCTCGAGAGACGGGTTCCATTGCACGCTCATCTCGGACACGGCGGTCGGCTCGATGATGCAAACGGGGCGGGTCGACAAGGTCATCGTCGGCGCGGACAGGATCACGAGGGACGGGCACGTCTTCAACAAGATAGGGACCTATCAGGTGGCGGTGCTGGCGAACCGCCACGGGGTCCCGTTCTACGTCGCCGCCCCGGCCTCCACCTTCGACCTGACCAGGACCCACGACCAGGTGGTCATCGAGGAGAGGGCCGTCGACGAGGTCGTCAGGGTCGGGCGGAGGAGGATCGCGCCCCGCGGGATCGGCGTGGCCAACCCCGCCTTCGACAGGACGCCTCCCGAGCTCGTCTCGGCGATCTTCTCGGAGCGCGGACCGATCGAGAGCCCGGTCGACCGGAAGATCGCGTCCGTCATCCGATGAAGGGCCGTTTGGCCCGGGAGCCAGGGTCCCATCCGCAGGACCCGGGGCGAGGGATGGACGACTCCCCGGCCGTGATGGCTCGAAAAACGCCGTCACCGGCAGCCCACGCTGCGGTGACGACTCGTCTCCTCGCTCCCCCGTCCTTCCTCCCGGTCCGGCGGCGGCCCTTCCGCTCAACCCGCCGGCGACGGTCGCACGGATATTAAGCGACGGAGACCCAGGGAGGGCGGGCCCGTAGCCTAGTACGGATAGGGCATCGGGGACCGCCGCAGGTCCGTGCATGCCTTCGGTAACCCTCCGTGGAGACAGCCGAGGGTCGCGGGTTCAAATCCTGCCGGGCCCGCCATCGCCTCCCACCGGAGTGGCGCGGGCTGGGCGCGCGCCCACGGAAAGGACGGCCTCTTTCGTGCCGGGTCGCCGATGACGCCCGATTCACTTTCACCGTGGTCTCCGCCGGCCGTCGGGCCTACGAGCCTAGGCCTAAATAGTTCAGACGAGGCCTTCAAGCGTCTGGATAGAATCGGCTTGACGAAGTTCGTCCTCGTACCGGGCGCCTGGTTGGGAGGGTGGGTTTGGAGGAAGGTCACGCCACTGCTGGAGGACAGGGGCAACGAAGTTTACGCCGTCACGCTCACGGGGATGGGGGAGAGAGTCCATCTCGCCTCGAGGGAGGTCGGCATCGAGACCGCTATCCGGGACGTCCTGAACGTACTGGAGTACAACGACCTAGACGATGTCGTGTTGGTGGGACACAGCTTCGCCGGGAAGGTCGTTGCTGCCGCGGCGGACCGGGCGCCGGAGCGGGTGAGGACGGTCCTCTACCTCGACGCGTACCGGCCGGAGAAGGTCAGGACGCCGCAGGGGAGTTTCGATCCCAACGAGTTTGTGAAGCTCGACCCCTCCGAGTGGAGGGTCGCCTTCACGGAGGGGATGCTCGACAACATAGGGAAGGACGTCCGGGGCGCAGACCGCCAATGGATGCTCTCGAAGGCCACTCCGTGGCCCAGGAGGCTCGTCACGGAGCCGGTGACGCTCTCCGAGCGCTTCGATTCCCTGAGGAGCGCCTACGTACTCTGTACCGGCGGCGGAGACGATGTGGAAGCGGTGCTGAAGGAGAAGCTAGACGGCCCCGTCCGGGTCATCGACTCGGGCCACTGGCCGATGATAACCAAGCCCGAGGAGACGGCGGATGACCTGCTCTCGCTGGCCCGTGAGGCCGTGCCATAGGCTTCCACTCGGGATGCGCACTGCCTGTGCGGGCCTCCGGTTCGTGCCTTCGTGGAATCCGCCCAACCGCCCAAGATGGTCCCTCCACGGCCCCTCGGGCGGCCGCTGAGTTCAGCCATCGGTTGGGGGATGGAGCGCGGCGAAGACCGAGTCTGGCGACGCTGGCGCCGTGTTCACCGTCGTCGAGGGTCGCACCCGGGTGAGCGCGTCGTTCAGTGCGTTCATGACCGCCCCGTACGACCCGATCGTCCCGCTCTCGCCGACGCCCCTTACCCCGTTGAGAGACGACGCCGACGGGGTGACGCGGTGGAAGACCTCGATCTCCGGGGTGCCCACCGAGACCGGCAGGCAGTAGTCGGAGAACGACGACGTGAGCAGGTTGCCGCGCTCGTCGTACTGGAGACGCTCGAGGAGCGCCCCCCCGATGCCGTGGACGATTCCACCGCGTATCTGGCCCTCGACGATCGTCTCGTTGATCATCCGTCCGCAGTCCTCGACGACGACGTACCTCGATATCTCGACCACCCTGCCGGAGTCCGCGTCGAGGAGGAGCGCGCAGAGGTGTGCTCCGCACGCATAGCCCATGGAATCGACCCTGATCTTCGAGTCGGCGGAGACCTCCTGCCGCCCCTCCTTAGCGAGCACCTCGGCGACGGTCGAGATGGCTCGTCTTCTCCCAGGCCGAGAGGCCTCGACGACGTCGTCTCCCTCGACGGCGAGCGCCCCCGCGTCAACCCCCAGGGCCCGGGACGCGATCTCGAGGAGGGCCGCCTTCACCCTGCGAGAGGCGTCGACGACTGCGCTCCCTCCCGTGGCCGCGGACCGGCTCCCGAAGGTGCCGATGCCGACCGGGACCAGGTCGGTGTCTCCCCACACGACCCGGATCCGTCCGAGCGGGACGCCAAGCTCGTCGGAGGCCAGCTGGGCGAGGGTCGTCTCGTGTCCCTGGCCGTGGGGGGACGAACCGGTGAAGATCGTGACGTCTCCGCCGGCGTGCAGGACCACCCTCGCGAACTCCGAGTTGAACGACAGCTCTTCCCCGCTCGACCGCGGTGCGCCTGCCCCCGGCTGGCCCGCTCCCGCCGAGCCTCCCGGCGCATCGTGTCCGCCCGGCGCCCGCGACCCAGCCCCGCTAGCGGTCGAGGGCGGGCTCAATTCCTCCTCCTCTTCGTCATCCTCGCTCTCCCCTCTGAGGGAGACCCCTACCCCTGCCACGACCCTGGACCCCGAGGTCCTCCCGCGTCCGAACGCCGCGTTGACACCGTCCCTCCAGCGAAGCACCCCCTCGTAGCCCGAGGACCTGACCAGCGCGTCCATGAGCGCCTGGTAGTCCACCCCGTCGGCCCTCTCGGGTCCCACGACGTTGCGGCGCCTCAGCTCCAGAGGGTCGAGCCCGACCTTCCTCGCCATCGCGTCCATCGCCCTCTCGATGAAGTAGCACCCCTCGGGCGCGCCGGCCCCGCGCACCGGGCCTATGGGCATCTTGTTGGTCACGTAGGAGGTCACCCTCAGGTCGAGGTTGGGGATGCTGTAGGGGCCCGTCATGGTCCACATCGACATCGAGGGCATGTGGACCTGGGTCCCCGAGACGCCCACGTCGCACTCTATCTCGCCCTTCAGGGCGACGATCCTGCCGTCCCCGTCGCAGGCCAGAGTGACGTCGCAGTACTCGTCCCTGCCGGGGGCTCCCTCCAGGAACTCCTCGGACCTGCTGGCGGTCCACTTGACCGGGAGCCCCGTCCGCTTTGCGAAGAGGCACGCCAGGAGCGGCCAGGGATACGACGCCCCTCCCTTGGAACCGAACCCTCCCCCTACGTCCACGACTCTGACGTGGAAGCTCTGCCGGGGGAGCCCCAGCTCCGATGACAGCGCCCTCTGGAGCCCGTGCACCGACTGGAGCGTCGCGAAGACCTGATAGCGCTCCGATCCCCGGTCATAGCTCACGAGGACGGAGTGGGGCTCGATGGGAGCGGCCGCCTGCCTGGCTATGCCGACGCGCTCCTTGATCACGTGGGCGGCCGTCGAGATCGCTCCGTCCGCGTCGCCCTTCCGATCCTGGTCGCGCTGGGAGACGTTGTCGTTCCAGTCCTCGTAGACCATTACCCGGCCCTTCTTCGACTCCTCGACCGTCGCGACGACCGGGAGCTCCTCGTACTCGACCTCCACCCGCTCGACCAGGTCCTCCACGGCGTACCTGCCGCGCACGAGGATGGCGGCTACGGGCTCACCCGCGAACCTCACGCTCCCCACCGCCAGGTGATACCTCCTGGCGGGCCGCTGGCGGGGCCAGGGGTTCTGGCTGACGGTCCGCACGCCCGCGCGCACAAGGTCGTCACCGGTGAGGGCGTCGATGAACTCGGGCGAGGAGCGGGCCCTCGAGAGGTCGATGCTCTTGATCCTCGCATGGGCGTGCGGGGAGAGGACGAGCCCCATGTACGCCTGATTCTCTGCGTTGACGTCGTCCAAGAACCGTGCGCCTCCGGTGACGAACCTTCCATCCTCGATCCTTCGAACGGCTCGCGCCTGGCCCGCCTCGCCTAGGGATTGGGAGATCAACTCGGATGCGTTGGCCAGCGCGGCGGGAGCCAATGAGCTTTGCGGCCTCGACCCGCCCGAACGCGATCAAGCTCCGGCGCGGGAGGGGCTGCCTCGGCTACGCTCAGTGGGGAGATCCGAAGGCCCTGTCTCCGGCGTCGCCCAGGCCCGGGACGATGTAGCCTCTCTCGTCCATCCCCGGGTCGATGGCGCAGGTGTAGAACTCCGCCTCGGGGAACT
>JBEKTS010000020.1:0-26596 GCA_049515775.1 Nitrososphaerales archaeon
TCCCCCGCCTCCCTTTATGAGGTTCAGGCCGGAGTCCACCTGGTCGGCGCCGTCGACCACCAGGTCGAGCACGGGCCTGTCGATCGAGACGACGTCCTGGCCCAGCGACTGGGCCACCAGCGCGATCTGGAGCGAGGTCGGGACCCAGCGCGCGCGGACGGCCCTGCTCTCCAGCTCCCTCACGACCGCAGGCAGGACCGCGGCCATCGTCGTCCCACTCCCGAGGCCCACGACCGCGCCGTCATCTATGGCCCCCGAGACGGCCGCGCCGATCTTCCCCAGGGCCTCGCTCCGTCTCCCGTCGCTCAAGCGGTCTCGTTCTCTTTCCGAGTGTCGATCTGCTCCAGCTCGGCGAGGGCGTCCATCACCTCGTCCCGGAGCGCCCTCACCCTCTTCTCGCCCTCCGTGTCGTCCCTCTTGGGCGGGACCTTCCTCTCGACGACGCGCTCGAGATCCTCGGTCGGGGCCACCGTCGAGGTCGCCCGGACGGGCCTGGTCGGCTCCGGCCTGGCGGGCTCCGCCTTTACGGGCTGCATCCTCTCCTTGGCCTGGTCCAGGCGCGACTCGATGTTCTGTATCTTCTCACGGAAGAGCGAGACGAGCTCGTCACGGAGCTTCTCGAGCTCTCCGACCTCGACAACGAGCTCCTTGTCCCTGAGCTTCGCCTCGAAGTCCCTTATCTGCGAGCTGTACTTCCTCGCTATGATCTCCCTCTCCTCCCTCGTTATCTGGCCGTCGGTCTCAGCCTCGTAGACCTTGTTCAGCGCGGCGGAGAGCAGGTCTCTCTCGAGCATGATGGTGCGCATGTCCCTCTTGGAGGACTCGAGCTCGTCGACGGTGATCGTCTTCCTCCTCATCTGGCCGGTCTCGTCCCGCTGGACCACCTGCACCTTCGCCTTACCGCCCTTGTTGTAGAAGACGAAGTAGGTTATCGCCGCGCCCGCGCCGCCTCCACCCGCGATCCCCGCCGCCACGAGGGCGACCTCTAGCGACGAGATCCCTCTCCTCCTCGGACCGCGACGACGAAGACCCTCTCGGCCATGCTACCGCGGTCGCGGCGACCCACTGCTGAGGATATTAAGCTTCGGCGGACCTCCGGCCCGCGGGTCGCGCCCGGATGACGGAAGGAGAGAGGGAGAGGGGAGGCCGACGGAAATGAGCCGAGAGAGAAGGAGGAGCGGGCCGGGCCCTAGCCGGGCGGAGGAGAGATCATAATGATGTTGTCCCCTCTGACGATCAGGGTCCCCAGCGAGGTCGAGTTGCCGTCCTCCGAGACTTCCTCGGCGTTCTCGAGCGAGAGGTTCATGTGCTGATCGAAGCCCTGGAGCGACCCTCGGATAATCTTGCTTCCCTTGAGCTTGATGAGGACGACCTTCCCGACGCTCTGGTCCAGCACCTTTATCGCCATATCGACCGACACTAGGGTATCACCGAGTGTTGCGGGCATTCGAGAATGGCTTTATTAAACTGATGGGTGGCGCGACCACAGCTTTGAAGAGACAGGTCGCGTCGAAGCACGACTCCCGTGACTACATCGAGAGGGTCCAGAGCTCCTCCGGGGTGAAGCTCGACGTGTCGAGGTCGTCCCAGGTCGAGATAATCGAGCCGGAGCCCGAGTGCAGGTTCGTGGTCGTTGACGGCAAGCACACCTTCGTGGAGAAGGAGGGCGCGCTGATCCCGTTCGTCGGTTCGCAGGAGACGCTGGCTCTCCTCCCTTCGGCCTACATCGATGACGGGGCGATCAAGTTCATCCTGAAGGGCGCCGACGTGATGAGACCGGGCATCGTGAGGTACGACCAGTGGGGAGGGAAGGACGTCCTCGTCGTCGTGCGGGACGAGAAGAAGGGCAGGGGGCTCGCCATCGGTCGAGCCAACGTCGCCTCGGAGGAGATGGCTGGACTGACCAAGGGCGTCTCGATAACGAACCTTCACCACGCGGGCGACGGGTTCTGGACGTCCCACAGGCTCATCTGAGGAATCCATCTAGGTTTAAAAGGGGGGCGACGGTCATTGAGCGTGGACATCGCGAGTTGGAATCGAGCGTGAGCGAGGAGACACGGACACAGGAGAAGGAGAGCGACATCCTCCTCAAGGCTCTGCAGCTCAAGAGCCTGGACGACATACCGAAGATCCAGGAGGACGTAGCGAAGAGGGTGATAGTGATCCTCAGGGTCACCCCGCTCGCCCAGAAGAACATCGAGGAGCTCAAGGGGGCGGTCGAGCAGCTCTACGAGTTCTCGACGTCGATAGGCGGCGACATGGCCCGGCTCGGTGAGGAGAGGATTGTGATAACCCCGCCCGGGGTCCGCATCTGGAGAGGCTCGCTCTCCTAGGGACGAGTCAGTAGAGCCTTATCGCTTCCTGGACCGCCGGCCGCATCGTCGGGACCCGGTATATCCTCTGGATCACATAGGCGAGGTTCTCGAGCTTCCTCTTCTCGCCGTGGTTGACGATGACCTGCTGGAGCTTCGGCCTCATCTTGCCGATGAAGCGGATGATCTGGTTGTAGTCGCTGTGCCCGCTGAACCCCTCGACCTTCTGGACCTGGCACCTAACGTCCACGATCTTGATCTTGCCGTTGTCCCCCAGCATCGAGGCCTGGTGGGCCCCGTCGAGGACCCTCCTGCCGAGCGTCCCCTGGACCTGGTACGAGACGAAGAGTATCTTGTTCCTCTCGGACGGCGCGACGTGCTCGAAGTACTGCAGGACCGGACCGCCCTCGAGCATGCCCGAGGTGGCCATGATGACGGCGGGCCCCTCCCTGAGGGCTTCCTCCCTTCCGGAGGGGTGCTCTATGGAGGTGAAGTACTCCGAGACGAACGGGTTGATCCCCTGGTCGAGCATCTTGGTCCTCAGCTCCCTCGAGAGGTAGTCGGCGTACGAGACGTGGATCGCGGTCGCCTCTGAGATCATCCCCTCGAGGAAGACCGGGGCCTCGGTGAGCACCTTGTTCCGCATGTAGTGGTCGAGGACCAGGATTATCTCCTGCGCCCTCCCGACCGCCGGTATCGGGATGATGACCTTGCCGCCCTCCGAGAGGGTCCTGTTTATGGCGTTCACGAAGTTCATCTCCACCTCCTCCCGGGGTGGCATGATGTCCTCCTTGTTCCCGTAGGTCCCTTCGGTGATGAGGGTCTCGACCCGCGGATAGTTCCAGCTCGCCGAGTCGAAGAGCTGGGTCCGGCCGTACTTGTAGTCGCCGGTGTAGACGATGTTGTGGACCCCCTCGCCTATGTGGAGGTGGACCGTGGCGGACCCCAGGATGTGGCCCGCGTTGTTGAAGACGAGCTTGATGTCCGGAGAGACGTCGGTGACGGTCCCGTACTGCAGCGTGATCGTGTGCTGGATCATGTCCCGGATGTCCTTCTGGTCGTAGAGGATCCTGCCCCCCTCTATCTGGGCGATCTTGATGTAGTCGGACTGGAGGAGCGTCATCAGAGGCAGCGTAGGCTCGGTGCAGTAGACAGGTCCTGCGTATCCGAACTTGAAGAGTGCCGGGAGGAACCCCATATGGTCCAGGTGCGCGTGGCTGATGATGACCGCGTCGAGCTCGTTCAGCTGGACGTCCGCCCAGTCCAGCCTCGGGTAGGCGTCCCAGGCGTTCCTGGAGCCGGGGTGTATCCCGGCGTCGAGGATGACCTTGGACTCGGAGGTCTCGACCAGGAAGCAGGAGCGCCCGACCTCCTGGCCGGCCCCGAGGCACTTTATCGTGATCTGCTCCGCGGTCGTGAACCTCGGCCTGAATATGGTCTCCCCGAGGTCCCGGTAGAACCGCTCCCGCTCGTCGGCCCCCGTCTTGAGCGCGTAGTAGATCGTCTGGATGGCGGAGGAGGCGACGTGCGGCGACTTTCTCACCTTCACCTTCCATCCGGTCTGCTCCATCAGCCCCGCGACGTCGTAGCCGTTCTCGGAGGCCAGCAGCTTCGGCACGTTCGCCTCGATGGTAATCTCCCCTATTGCCTCGTCGAAGAAGTAGTTGGTCGCCCCGGCCTCGACGGGCAGGACCTTGTCGAGTATCACCCGGACGTCCTGCTCGGGCTTCCGGATCGACTTCTCGGTCCGGGTCACGACCCTCTTCTTGACCGAGTTCACTATCTCGGAGATGATGTAGTTGTTCTGGTGGAGGTAGCGGGGGTTCTTCGTGTAGAGGGCAATCCTCGGCCCCTCGTACTCGATCCTCGTGATCTGAGCCTCCGCTGGGATACTGTTCAGTATCGTACTCATGAGGCTGACTTGACTTGCCTTCTGTGCCAAAGACTAACTGCTACTCGAGAACTGAGCCAGGAGCCGCTCCTTCTCCTGCTCGGGGACCTCTCTAAAGCCCGACTTGTCGATTATCGCAATGTCGAAGTGGTCTCCGGTGAAGACGTTCCTCCTCATGGCAGCGATTATCGCGTTTGCCGCCACAGGCAACGCCTTGGCGACGGTCATCCCCTCATGGTATCCCTCCTCGAGCACGCCGAGAGCGACCGGGGACCCGCTTCCCGTCGCGGTCACGTTCTCCTTCAGGATGGAGCCGAAGAAATCCAGGTTGTATATGGCGCCTCCCTCCCTGTCGTATCCGCCGACGAGCACCGAGGCGATGTATGGGTAGTAGCGGGAAGAGAAGAGCACGTTCGAGAGGATCCTCGCCGCGGACTTGACCGTCAGAGGCACCCCCTTCTCGATCTGGTAGGACCGGGCGTAGTACTTGAGAGTGTCGACCACGTTCTGGGCGTCCGCGACCCCTCCCGAGATGGTCACGGCCAGGTTCCCGGTGACCTGCAGGAGCTTCTTGCCCCTCTTGTGCGCGATGAAGCCGCCGGCGGTGACCCTCGTGTCCGTGGCGAGTATGATACCGTCTGAGCAGACGAGGCCCACCGTCGTGGTCCCGTGGTACGTCGCGCCGTTTGGCTGTTCTTGGGTCAACTTATTCAATGAGTCTCACGATAATCCGACAGGTCTCCCCGTGGGGACGAAGGTGGGAGCTCGAGGTCGCTTAATTAACCTTCCTGTGCGGCGGTCCTTCTGCGACGCCGGCGAGGGCCCCGCTCCCGCGGGCGCGGTGCCGCCAGATCGGCGTGCGACAGGATGAACGGCAGGTTCCGCCAGACTTCACGACTCTCGACAGGGTCGACTGCGAGATGGGACGGCCGCGGGCACCGACGGGGCGACCGAGGTCCCCACTCAAGACGACAGAGGACCGACACCGATGGGCGACGCGGGATCCTGCCGGGAGCGTCCGTCTCGCTCTAGGGCTTGGCGGACGGCCGTACGGGGTCGTCGCGACGGGACCGATCCCGGGCACGCCTCAACTCCTAGCGGTACATTCCTGGGCGAAGCGTGTTTCTCGCCCGGGCCCGCACTCCCTGGGACAGTCCAGGGGGAAAAGCAATATTTAGCCGGTGAGCGAACCGGCCCGCTGCTTTGGCCAATCTAACCTCCTCAGAGGCGCAAATCTGGATCCAGAAGGCGCAACAGAAGGCGAAGCAGATGAACATCAAGGTCTCGTTGTACGTCGTGGACGAGTCCGGAATCCCCATGGCCTTTGTAAGGATGGACGGAGCAGACATCTCGACCCCCGACATCGCGAGAGCGAAAGCCTACACTGCCGTCGCCTTCAGTAAACACACAGGGGATCTGGTCGAGGAGATGAAGGGCGCTCCGCTCGACGCGAACGGCCTGATGCAGGTCGGCCAAGGCAAGGTAATCTTCATCGCAGGAGGCGTCCTTGCGAAGAAGGACGGCGTCGTGCTCGGGGCCATAGGCGTGAGTGGGGCGGAGGCGGCCGAGGATCATGAATGCGGACTGGCGGCAGTCTCCTGAGACCCCGTCCCAGCGAGCTTACCGAGACTATACCATCGAATCGGGCCTTCCTGTCCGCACGCTAGCCTGAGCACCGTCCAGTGGTACGGGGAGACCTCTGGCCAGACCCATGTGAACCCAGGCTCCGCAAGCGACCCGACCGAAGCCGTCAGGATGGCGAGGCTTGTCTACTAGCTGCCCAACGGCGATCCGAGGCAGCAGAGGCCGAGGAAGAACCCGACGCCAGGGGCGCGATCGGGTTGCGCCGTCCCTCGCCGCAAACTCTCCAGAGGACCGCAAGGAGACAGGCCGAGAATCTCGCGGAGCTCGTCAATATTTTGCTTCCGCGACCGGCCTGAGGTTCACCTGCGTGATCATGGATTTCCAGGGCTGCGCCGCGACGAAGTTGACCGCCTCTGCCACGTCCTCGGCTTCGAGCATGTCCAGCAAGGCGGGGTCTCCCTTGGTCCTTCCTTCTCCCAGCGCGAAGTGCGTGTTCACGCTCCCCGGGCAGACCAAGCAGACCTTGATGTTGTGAGGTTGTAGCTCTCTGTCCAACGCTTCCATCATCCCGACCTGGGAGTGTTTCGTCGAGCAGTACACCGCCTCGTTGGCATACCCGATGATCCCGGACGCCGAGGAGATCGTGATTATTTGGCCGTAGCGGCGCTCGATCATGAGAGGGACGACGAACCTCGTGAAAAGAAAGGTGCTGCGATTGTTCACGGCGACCATCTCATCATACTCGTCGACGGTGGTGGCGACGAGCGGCTTGTAGGCGCCGATTCCCAGGTTGTTGACCAGGATGTCGACCTTTCCGAACCTAGCGCGCGCCTTTTCGACGGTCTCGGTCACATCGCTTTCGTTCGTGGCGTCGCCAGGCGCCACCAGAATCTTCCTCCCAACCCCCTCCACCTCTCTTGCGAGACTCGTGAGATCGCTCTCCGTTCTTCCGGTCACCACGAGATCCGCGCCCTGCCGAGCGAGCCGCAGGGCAACCGCGCGCCCGATGCCCCTGCTCGCCCCGGTCACTAGGGCAACCTCGCCGCTGAGTGATCTGAGCATCGTGTCCGTGTGAACCTTCAGGATTATATGCTCTTCGAACGATCTCTGGGACCTCCGAGACCGGAGGGCGACATGGAGAAGATCACCTCCGCTTTGGGCTCCCCGTCAGCGAGGGACAGGAAGACCTCGGGCGAGCGCCGGTCCCCCGGGGCCAAGGCCGAGCTTATCGGCCCTCCACGAGGGGGCGTCCTCTCCAGGGCGCCGTAGGGGTTCGATGGGACCGAGAATATAGGACGGGTGGAGGTCGGAGCGCACTTCGTACCCAAACTCGGCACCGAGCGATACGAGGACGCGTTCTCAATCAAAATGGTTAATAGTATTTCGAACCCAGTCTTCACGTGGCTTCGATAAGGTTCGGTTATGAGAGCCCTGGCGTAGATCCTTTAACGGCGCTTGAACTGGGCATACTCGCGGACAAGAACGGCCTGGACGGGTTCTGGGTTCCGGATCACTATGTCGACCTGGATGGCGAGAGACTGGACCCGTGGACCATCCTGTCTGCGATCGCCGTGAGGACCAAGAAGCTGAAGCTCGCCTCGGCCGTCACCGACACCCAGCGGACGCACCCCTCCCGCGCCGCGCACATGATCGCGACAGTGGACACGCTGTCGGGAGGTAGGGTCATACTTGGGATAGGGGCCGGAGAGGCGATGAACATCGTCCCTTACGGGCTCCCCTGGGAAGGGACGGCGGACAGGATCGAGAGACTGAGGGAGTCGGTTCAGGTCATAAGGCTGCTGTGGGGGAGCGCGAAGGACAGACCGGTCAGCTTCGAAGGCCGCTTCTACCACCTCAAGGATGCATTCCTCCGCCAGTCTCCAGCGCAGAAGCCCAGCCCGCCGGTCTACATCGGGGCGATCTCGTCCGAGAAGATGCTGGAGCTCGTCGGGCAGATCGGCGACGGGTGGTACGGCTGGCTCAACACTCCAAAGTCCTTCAAGGACAAGTGGTCCATCATCCAGAAGGCGGCGCGGGCGGCCGGGCGCCCTGCGAACAAGATCGGCTCCGGTACACAGTTGATGGTCGGGTTCGCCAGGAACTCGGAGGAGAAGAAAGAGGCACTGTTGAACGCGAAGTTGGGCCTCATGGTGGAGAAGACGCTCCTGAAGAGCATGGGACTGTTCCCCGAAGAGAACTTCAGCCAGTACCAGACCCTGCTCCCTCTCAAGGTCGACGGATCGAAGCTCGTCAAGCTGGCGGAGAGCATCTCCGACGACGTGGCCTACCAGGTCGCCGCCATAGGAGGGGTCGAGGAGTTCCAGGAGAAGGCGGAGGCCCTCTCCAGGGCGGGGCTGAAGCAGGTCGTGGTCAGCGAACTGAGCCCTCCGAGCGTTCCCAAGAGGACCATCGAGGCCGTCGGGAAGGTCATAAAACGTCTAGGTTGAATCGGACCGCCCGGACACCGGTGCGCTCGTCCGTCCGCGTCTCCGGGCAGCGCACCGGCAGGTGACCGGCGGCTGGTGCGTCCGCTCGCGGGTGCCCGGGAGGAACGACGGTCGTTCGTCGTCGATATCCCGCTGCGCGCCTGAGGGAGACGGCGAGGCCATGGAAAGCTCAGTCGTCGCACGCGGGCCAGGTCGCCGAGCGACGCACCCCGGATAGAGCGTGCCAACGGGCCCCTCTTCCCAGCCTTCGAGGCCGGTGCTCAGCGCCATCCGGCCCGCGTCCCGAGACCCTTCTTCAGCTCTCATGCCGGGAGTCCGCGAACCGGGCACGGGTTCTCACCGCGTGGAGCGGATCAGACCCCGGGGAGATTCAGGGTGGACGGTCGGCCCGTGAAGCCGGCGGTACCCGGAAGCGCGCGATGATCCATGCCGCTTCTCTGTCCGAGGCCCCTTGGAATCGCCCCGACGAAGCTTATATCTCGTCCTCGCCAGCGCGCCCGCGTGCGTTCCCACCTGCACCTCATGGAGCTGCCCCGCAGGATCTTGATTGGGGAGGACGTCCTCAAGCTGCTGGGAAAGTTCGTGGAGATGCCGAGGACGGCGAGGATAGTCGTCGCCTCTGGGCGCAACGTCCAGCAGAAGGTGCGGGAGCGGGTGGGGTCATCCCTGGAGGGGAGGGTCAGCTGGGTCGACGTCGAGCACTCTGACATGAAGAACGTCCGGGCGGTCATGCGGGCCTCGAGGGACGCGAGGTGCATAATCGGGGTCGGCGGAGGCAAGTCGGTCGACGTCGGGAAGCTGGCCGCCTCCAGGCTGGGCCTCCCGTTCTTCTCGGTCCCCACCGGGGCGTCCCACGACGGCATCGCGAGCCCCTTCGCCTCGATCAGGGGCAGCCAGAAGCACTACTCCATCAAGGCCAGGCCTCCGGTCGGCATACTGGCCGACGTCGGAGTGATAGCCGACGCCCCCCCGAGGCTCTTCGCGGCCGGTTGTGGGGACCTGGTCGCGAAGCTCACGGCGGTGAGGGACTGGCAGCTGGGGCGCGACGAGACGGGGGAGTACTACGGCGAGTACGCGGCGAACCTGGCGCTGATGTCCGGGGAGTTCATCGTCCGCAACTCGAAGAGGATGGGCCGCGCCGACAGGGCGGCTGTCCGGGACCTGGTCGAGGCCCTGATCAGCACGGGGGTCGCGGCGGGGATAGCGGGGTCGAGCAGGCCGTGCAGCGGCGCCGAGCACCTCTTCAGCCACGCGCTCGACGTGATCTCCCCCGGCAACGGCCTCCACGGAGAGAAGTGCGGGATAGGGACGATAATGATAGCGAAGGTGCAGGGTCTGGACTGGCGCTCGATCAGGGGCGCGCTCAGGGACGTGAAGGCGCCCGTCACGGCCTCGGAGATAGGCGTGAGCGAGGGCCAAATCGTGGAAGCCCTCCTGAGGGCCTCGGGGATACGGCCCGAGAGGTACACGATCCTCTCGAGGGTCCACCTGACCGAGCGCACGGCCCTCGAGCTCGCTCAAGAGACGGGCGTGGTCTAGGGTTTCGGTTCCGCCGGGACCTCTTCCGCCTTGTCGCCCGTCGTCTCGGGCGCCGCCGGCGCCGCTTCGGCAGTGGCGGTCGGTTTCTCCTCCTTGCGGAGATAGGTCTCTGTGAACGCAATCGACTTCACCGACGGGAGGAAGTGGATCGCGTCGGTCGCGATCCCGCGCTTGATGACCTGAAGCCCCTCGGCCATGAAGGCGGAGTCCGGGATCACGACCGCCAGCTCGGTGGGGGTGAGCTTGAACTCGATCTTCTCACCCAGCTCTCCGGGGAACCTCCTCTTGACGAGCGAACGGACCTTCTCGTCGTCCGTCTCGACCTTCCTGATCACCTCGACATCGTAGATCAGAGTCTTGCCTGCGAGGCGGTGGTTGAAGTCGACCTGGGCCCGGCCCGAGCCGATGAACCGCACCACACCCATCCTGTTGTCGACCTCGACGACGTCGCCCACGCTGAGGTCCCCGGACTTCTCGCCGAACTTCCTTATCGGGATCATCCGGAGCAGCGAGGGGTCCCTGTCGCCCCAGGCCTTCTCGGGCGCCAGCTCGACGGTCTTGCGCTCGCCGGGCTCCATCTTGGAGATCTGCTCGTCGAGACCCTTGAGCACCCAGTCCTCGCCGATCGAGACGAGCCTGGGTTCGTACCTCCTCTCCGAGTCGTAGATGCTCAGCTTCTTGGCCTCGTCCTCGACGGTGCTCTCTATGGCCTCCCCGGTGTCCTTGACCTTGGCCGTGTAGTTCACGTAGATTAGGGTCCCTTTGTCAAATGGCATGTGTTTTGAAGCACCACCGTCGTCCGCTCTTGCTTTAAATGCTTTAGGAGTCCGAGTCGAGGACCGCCGCAAGGCGGTCCATGTCCACCGGGTGGCCGAACTTGCTCAGCGTGAGGGCCATCGCGGCGGCGGTCCTGTTCACGTGGGCCGTGCCGACCTCTCCCATGTTCCCGATTCGGAACATCCTGCTCTTGAGCGCGCCGAACCCTGCGCCGATGATGATGTCGTGCTCCTCGTTCATCCTCTTCCTGAATCGTTTCTCGTCGACCCCCTCGGGGTAGAGCCCGGCTATGACGGTCTTCGACCGGACGGCCCGGTCGGCGAACCCCTTGAGCCCGAGCGTCTCGATCACCGAGTAGAGCGTCGCAGCGTGGCGTGCGTGCCTCTCCACACGTCTCTCGAGCCCCTCCTCGGCGAGCATCTCCAGGGCCTCGTCGAGGGCCCAGTAGAGGGGGATGGCCGGGGTGAAGGGCGTCTCGCCGTGCGCCAGGAAGTCCAGCTGGCGCGCCAGGTCGAAGTATCTCACCCTGGGCGGGTCCTTCCGGACGTACTCCGAGGCCCTCTTGCTGAGCGAGAGCAGAGAGAGGCCCGGCGGCGCGGCGAGGCACTTTTGGCTCCCCGTCACGCAGATGTCGACGCCCCACCTGTCGACCGGGATCGCGTAGCCGCCCAGGCTCGATATGGCATCGACGACGTAGAACGCCCCCTGGTCACGGGCCACCCTCCCCAGCTCCTCGATGTACGGGACGGCGCACCCGGTGCTCGTCTCGTTGTGCACGACGTAGACCGCCTTGAGGTTCCCGGCCCTCTTCGCGGCGTCCTCGATCGCCGCCAGGGTCGGGACCGTGCCGAACTCCGAGGCGACCCTCACGACCTCCCCTCCGGCGAGCTCGATCGCCTCGGCGAGGCGGGAGCTGAACTCCCCGAAGATCGGGACCAGCACCCTGTCGCCCGGCCGGACGATGTTCCAGACCGCAGCCTCGACGCCCCCCGTTCCCGAGGCGGAGAGGACGATCGGGTCCTCGGAGGTCTGGAAGAGGGGCTTCGACTTCTCGGTCACCCCCTTGAGGAGGGCCGTGAACGTCTCGCCTCTGTGGTTGATCATGGGCCGGATCATCGCGTCCATCACCCTGTCCGGGACGTTGGTCGGCCCCGGGAGCATGATGAGCTTCCGCTTCGGGTAGTCCATCCTAGGGCGCCTCGGTGTCCTTGTTTATCATGCTTCTCACCCTGCCGACCCCATCGAGCTCATCGACCATCTGCGCCACGGCCGGCGGGACGAGGGTGTTCCAGTCCCTGCGCTCGAGGATCCGCGACCTCACGTTCGTCGCCGAGTACTCGGTCCTGTTGAGGTAGGGTATCGGATCGACCTCGATCCCCTCCTCCTTGAGCAGCCTTATCGTCAGGGAATCGTTGGAGTAGACCCTGTCGAACCTCGGGACGGTCGACCGGAGGGTCGCCGTCCAGACCGAGTGTGACTGGGCGTCGTTGATGGGGATGAGCATCCAGGTCCTCGCGTCGACCCCCGCCTCGTCGAGCGCCGCCTTGATCATCATTATCCTCTCCCCCGCGGTGAAGGGGTTGTCCCGCTCGTGGGACCTCTGGGCGCTCCCGACGACGATGTAGAGGTAGTCGACGTGCTTCAGAGCGTAGCGCACCGCTGCCAGGTGTCCGTTGTGAAAGGGCTGAAACCTCCCGATGAAGAGGGCCACCCCCGTCTTGCGCATCTCTGCCAGCCGATGCTAGTTGACTATTTAAGCGGTTTTCGGGTGGCCCTGCGCGCTGGTCTTTCGTGCATGGTTGCGCCGCCGGTCCTTGAGATAGACGGGTCGTTCGGCGAGGGTGGGGGCCAGACCATCAGGATCGCCACGTCCTTCTCGATAATCCTCGGGAGGCCGATCCGCGTGACCAAGGTCCGCGCGGGCAGGAGGACGCCGGGGCTCCGACCGCAGCACGCCGCGACCCTCCGGATCCTGCGCGAGGTCTGCGGCGGCTCGCTCGAGGGCGGCGAGATCGGGTCGACCGAGTTCGCCTTCGCACCCGGGCGGCCTTCCAGCAAGTCCATGACGGTCGACATGGGGACCGCGGCGAGCATAACGCTGGTGCTGCAGGCGCTCATCCCGGCGGCCTCTCTCTCGGGGGTCGAGCTCGACCTCGAGCTCGTCGGGGGGACCGACGTCCCTTGGAGCCCGACGTGCGACTACGTGGCCGCCGTCCTGGCTGCCAGCCTCAGGAGGCTCGGCATGGAGTTCGGGCTGGTGGTGGAGAGACGGGGCTACTACCCGAACGGGGGAGGCAGGACGAAGGTCCACATCCGACCGTGTCCTGAGATTCTACCGATCGAGCTCCCCGCCAGGGTCTCCGACCCGCCGATCTCGCTCGTGAGCCGGGCGGGGATGCTCCCCCGGCGGGTCGCCGAGCAGCAGGCCTCCTCCGCGACCTCGCAGCTGGCCCGCTACGGCCTCTCCCCCGCGGCGGTCGAGATAAAGACCGAGGAGTCCGGCTCCCCCGGTAGCTCGATCCTCGTGAGCGCCGTCGACGGCTCGTGCTTCCTGGGGGCCGACTCGATCGGGGCGCGCGGCAAGCCGGCGCTCAGGGTGGGATCGGAGGCCGCCTGGTGGTTCGCCAAGTCCTACGCGACCGGGGCCTGCGTCGACCCGCACCTGGCGGACATGCTCGCGCCGCTCCTCTGCCTCGCCAGGTCCCCCTCCTCGCTCCTGACCTCGGAGTTCACGGAGCACCTGAGGACGAGCCTCCACGTGGCCCAGCAGTTCGTCGGGGCCGACTACACGGTCCGGGACGCGGGCTCGGCGAAGCTGCTGACGATCACCCCGAGAGCAAAATAGCTAATAAGGTGCCGAGGGCGGCTCATCTCGATCGTTACTTGTCATTCGATGCCTACATCCCCGGCGCGACCGCGGTGGGGATCACGTACAAGGACGGAGTCGTGCTGGGAGCGGAGCGGAGGATCACGCTCGCCAACTATGTTCTGAGCAAGTCGGGCCGGAAGGTCTTCAAGGTCACGGACAGCACCGGTGCCGTCTGCGCCGGGATGGTCGCGGACATGCAGAACCTCGTCCGCCAGGTCGGCGTCTACACCAAGCTCAAGGAGCTCGAGGTCAAGAGGACGCTCAGGCCGGGCGCCGTCGCGAAGCTGATGTCGGTCATCATGTTCGAGAACCGCTACGCACCGTTCATCACGCAGGTCATCCTGGGGGGCATCGACGGGAAGCCCAAGGTCTGGGTGCTCGACCCTCTCGGCTCGGTCATCGGCGACGACTATGCGGCGGTGGGGACGGGCGCCGAGATGGCCGTTGGGGTCATCGAGGCCGGCTTCTCCCCGTCGATGTCGTACAAGGACGCGAGGGAGCTCCTGGTGACGTCGATCCGGGCGGCAATCGCCAGGGACTCGATGTCAGGCAACGGGATAGACATCCTCACGATCGACAAGTCCGGGTTCAAGGAAGACGAAGCGGAAGTCTGACCCTCGCCCTGGACGGTCTATCGAAGATCTGACGGTCTCTCCGGGACGCCGCGAGAAGGGAGCGGGGTGGACGGCGAGGTGCGCCCCTATTCTGGGACCGACTCGGAGTGGACCTTGCCGTCCTTCAGCGAGACGAAAAGGTATCGGTTGTCCTCGAAGACGAGGGTGATCTCGTTCTCCTTCTCGGCCACCGTGAGCAGCCTCTTCTCGACTATGCCGTCGAACTTCGCCATCTGGTGGGACGCCTTCGTCCCTCCATATTTCTGTGTTTGCGCGGGGGCCGTCCCTCCCTCTTTCCTCGGCGGCGAGCGTGAGGCGCTGCGGGTGGGAGCGGTGGCTCGCTGGGTCCCGGGCTGCGCCCCGGTTCGCCGCCCGGCCGCCCACCGGTCCAGGGCGGGGCGTCCGGTCCTGGCAGCGGCGAGGGTGGCGCCGGCGGACTAGGGGAGGGCGAGAGCGCACGGACGATGAGACTATTGACGGCAACTGCATCAGGTGCGGCCGCAGCACTCGCCATGCGGTAAGGACCGGCGGGGAGCGCTCTGATTACCTCGAGTGCGTCGTCTGCGGGAACAGGGTCGACGCCAAGGCCTTCGTCTACGACAACCTCGACGCCCTCGCGGAGCCCGGGCGGACGGCCACGAAGGCGCGGGCGCCCCGTCGCCGCGGCGCTCGAGCTCGGGCCCGCCTGAGCCCCTAGCGGCCTTCGGTCCCTCCCGTCCCGTCGGGCGAGCCGTGAGGCGCTGCCTGCCTGCCTGCCCGCCCGCGCGGGCCCTGAGCCACCGACGAACGCGCCCCGGGACGGGTGGGCGACTGCGTCTGCCTCCTCCCGGCTCCCGGCACCCAGAAAGGATTTAACCGAAGTCAGGGGGCTCCTCCTCTGACTTGGAAGACGACGCCGAGCTCCGGGCGATCAATGCGAGGAAGATGGCCCAGCTCAAGAGGAGGGTGGAGATAGCCAGCGCCCCGAAGCCGCAGGTGAAGACCAACCGGGAGATAGTGCTGGAGAACCTCTACGACAGGGGCGACGAGGTGCTCGAGACCGCCTACTCCTACTTCCCAAAGGAGACGCCCATCGTCGTCGACTACCTGGCCAAGTACATCAAGGAGCACAAGGACGCCGAGAAGATAAGCGGCGGCGAGCTTCTGCAGGTCTTCCGGACCCTGGGGCTCAGGTTCAGCCTGAAGACCTCGATAAGGGTCCAGGAGAAGGGCAAGTTCGTCGACCTGAAGGACAAGTTCAAGTTCAACAGAGAGGATCCGCAGGTCGGGGGTTAGTCGACCTGTGGAGGGAATAGACGAAACGAGCGTCGCGAAGCCCGGCCCCGGGAGCCCGATCCTCGTCTGCGGGCTCCCGGGCAGCGGCTATGTGGGGAAGCTCGCCGCAGACCACCTGGTGGAGTCGTTCAAGGGCAAGCTCGTCCGGGCGTTCCAGTCGGGGAGCTTTCCCCCCCACGCCAACGTCGGCGAGAGCGGCGTCGCGGCCGCGATCCGGGGCGAGCTGTACCGGTGCGAGACCGGCCAGTCCAACGACCTGCTCGTCTTCACCGCCGACGCCCAGCCGACGACCTCGGAGGGGGAGTACCAGCTCTGCGAGTCGGTCCTTCGGACCGCGAAGGAGATGGGCGCGAACTCGGTCTTCTCGCTGGCCGCCTACATCACCGGAGGCTTCACCGCCGAGCAGCGCGTCTTCGGCGCTGCCACCACCACGGGCGGCACGGCCAGGCTGACCGAGAGCGGGGTCCGGGCGATGCGGGAGGGAGGCATAAGCGGCATGAACGGGGTGATCGTCGCCATGGCCGCCCTCCTCGGGATGGACGGCGCGTGCCTCCTCGGCGAGACCTCCGGATACCTCGTCGACCCCGTCGCGTCCCAGGCCGTGCTCGAGGCTCTCTCGCGGGTCACGGGCCTGCAGATCGACCTCCGCGCCCTGAAGGACCGCGCGGTCGAGGCGAAGCAGGTCATGAGCCAGATCCAGAGCATGACCGAACAGGGAGAGGAGGAGGCCCGCGGTGCCAACCGCACCGGCCAGCCAGGGTACATAGGATAGACCGACGAGCCCTTCCGTAAAAAATCGCGATAATCTCGCGGCCTCTCCGAGCGTCGATGACCTAGACGCGCAATGGCCCCTCGTGGGTGCGACGGAGAGCGGAGCGCCGGCGAACGGGCAGGACGCGCTCGGTATCAGCGTCCCGTACCTGCCGCTCCAGGGCGAGACGGGCGAGGAGATCCCGCTCGAGACAGGAAGACAGCCGAGGATCTCGCGTCCCTGGAGGGGCGCCCTCGGGCTCGATACGCATGGAGACTCGGACATCGTCGGCGTCTTCATGTACAGGGACGGCGCGCACCTCCTCGAGCCTGCCTCCGAGGTGAGGCAGATCCCGGCTCAGACGGGATCGTCTGGTCCGAGGAGATACGCAAACTGCCCGTCAAGATCGCCAGGTCTCTCGCGCCCGTGATCAGCGGCATCGGGGGCAGGCGCACGGGGACCCGGTCGTCCGGCGACCTCAGACCGAGGCCTGGCCTAGCCCTTTATGTTGCCGATGGGCCTCAGCGCCGCGACCTTCAGGGATATCCCGGCCTCGTGCATCGTCTCGACGACCTCGGAGATGTCCTTGTAGGCCACGCCGGCTTCCTCCGCGAGCCCGTCGTAGGTCGCCGCCTTGACGTAGATGCCCTTCTTCTCCATGGACTTCTGGAGCGTCTCGCCGTTCACCTCCCTCCTGGCCGCGGTCCGGGACATCGTCCTGCCGGAGCCGTGGGCCGTCGACCCGAACGTGTCGGCCATCGCCTTGGCCGTCCCGAGCAGCAGGTAGGAGCCGGTCTCCATCGAGCCGCCGATGATGACGGGCTGGCCCATCTGACGATAGGGCGCCGGGATGTCCGGGTGGCCGGGCCCGAACGACCTCGTCGCTCCCTTCCGGTGGACGACCAGCTCCCGGCTCGCTCCGTCCAGCGAGTGCCTCTCGACCTTGGCTATGTTGTGGCAGACGTCGTAGACTATGTGCATGTCCAGGGACTCGGGGTCCTGGCGGAAGACCTTCTGGAACGCCTCCCTCACCCTGTGTACGATCACCTGGCGGTTCGCGAAGGCCATGTTGGCCGCGCAGGCCATGGCCCCGTAGTAGTCCTGGCCCTCCTTCGAGGAGAAGGGAGCGCACGCCAGTTCTCTGTCCCTGACCTCGATGCCGTAGCGCTTCATCGCGCCGTCGAAGACCCTGAGGTAGTCGGAACCGACCTGGTGGCCGAAGCCTCTGCTCCCGCAGTGGATCATGACGACGACCTGGTCGTCGTGGACGAGTCCGAAGTTCTTGCCCATCTTCGCGTCGAAGAACCTCGCGGGGTCGACGACCTGGATCTCCAGGTAGTGGTTCCCCGAGCCCAGCGTCCCCAGCTGCTGGATACCCCGGCTCGAGGCCTGCCTGCTGACCTTTGCAGGGTCGGCCCCCTTGATGAACCCGCCCTCCTCGACCATCTTCGCGTCCTCGTCCCAGCCGTAGCCGTTCTCGCCGCACCACTTCACCCCCCATCGCATCACCTCCTCGAAGCTCGACTGGTTGACCTTCACGAACCCCTTGACGCCGACGCCCGTCGGGACGAGCTGGAAGAGGAGGTCGACCAGCTCCTTGACCTTGGGCTTCACCTCCTTGAACCGCAGGTTGGTGCGGATGAGGCGCATCCCGCAGTTGATGTCGAACCCGATCCCTCCCGGCGAGATGACTCCATCTTCGGGGTCGAAGGCCGCGACGCCGCCTATCGGGAATCCGTACCCCCAGTGCGCGTCGGCCATGGCGTAGGAGTAGCGCTGGATCCCGGGGAGCGAGGCGACGTTCGTCACCTGCTCGATGACGCCCTGGTCCATGCCCTCGAGGAGCTTCTTCGTCGCGTAGATCCGGGCGGGGACGTTCATCCCCTGCTTGTAGCTGGTCGGTATCTCCCAGACGACCTCTGAGACCTGTTTCGTTTGTGGGGGGACGGGCATGGGAATCGGCTGAGTTTCAGGCCGGCGCCGCCGCTTAGACTTTAAGTCTTTGTCGTCGGCTCAGATGTCTAGGACCACGGTGGCCTTCCAGAGGGCGCCCTCGTGCTTGACCCCGAACATGTGCATCGTGACCGCCTTGACGTCGTTCCTGAGGCGGTGCCGCTCCCGATCTATGGGCTCACCGGCGAGCCTGCAGGTCAGGGAGCGCCGGTCCCGCGAGAGGCGGGGCTCGAACCTCCTGAAGAGCAGCGAGTCGACGTCCTTCAAGACGATCAGCTGCGTGAGGAAGTCGTAGAGGAGACCGTCGATGTCGCCGGTCCGAATCCTCAGCTGCCGGGCGACGGTCGGTCGGACGGTCCTCTTGTCCACCATCACCTCGGTGAGGGCCGCGGCGCAGGCCTCGAAGAGCGCCTCGGGCGAATCGCCCCTCGCGGCGAAGGCCACGTCGGCGAGCGCGACCTCCGGGAGGAAGCGGTAGCGGTACGGTCTCTTCAAGGGGGTGGGTAGGGTCGCCCGAGGGCCTTTAAAGGCTCGGGGTCCAGATACTCTTTTGAGCGTCCAGCCTCGGGAGGGAGAGCTCCCTTGGAGTCCAGGCTCATCCTCGACGGGGCCACCGGGGCACCGGCGAACCTCGCGCTCGAGGAGGCGCTCCTCAGGGAGAACAGGGCTCTGACCCTCAGGGTCTGGGAGAACGAGAGGTCCGTGATAATAGGGAGGGCGCAGCTGGCAAGGTACGAGACCGACCTCGACCGGTGCGCCAGGGACGGGATTCCGGTCGTGCGGAGGGTGACCGCGGGAGGGGCGATCTACAACGGCCCGGGGAACGTCAACTGGTCGATCTTCCTGGGGAGGGAGTTCCGGGCCGGCAGCCTGAGCTACACGTGGGGCGTGCGGGAGGTCTTCAGGATGGCGGCGGGGGTGGTCGTGAGGGCCGCCGCGGGGTGCGGCGTCAGGGCCTGGCTCGACGAGCCCAACCGCATCCTCACAGCCGAGGGGAAGGTCTCCGGGATG
This sequence comes from Nitrososphaerales archaeon, assembly GCA_049515775.1. GTDB lineage: Archaea > Thermoproteota > Nitrososphaeria > Nitrososphaerales > Gagatemarchaeaceae > Gagatemarchaeum. The sequence continues at coordinate 19,024 of JBEKTS010000020.1, forward strand.
GCCGCCTACCTCTCCCGGTCCGGGCTCCTCTGCCACGGCACCCTGCTCCTGGACGCGGACCTGGAGGAGGCCGCCAGTCTGACGGAGCCCGCCGGCGTCCAGCTCGACCGGCGGTACACGCGGTCGCGTGCGATGAGGGTCGCGAACACGGGAATCAGGCCAGATGCGTTTATCGCTTCGGTCCGGGGGGTGGTTGCGGAGGAGACGGGGGAGGAGATTGAGCGAGGGGAGCCGTCCGAGTCGGAGCGAGGGGCTATGCAGGCGCTGCTGCCGAAGTACAACGACCCCGTCTGGAACCTCGGGGACCCCTTCGAGAGGCGGCTGGAGCGATAGATGAGCGAGCAGGACGTCACCCTGAGGGAGGTCGAGCGCGCAGCTGCGGTGCTGGAGGGGGTGACGAGGAGGACCCCGCTGGACACCTCGAAGACGCTGGGCGAGCTCTCGAGGATGGACCTGTTCCTGAAGATGGAGAACCTCCAGAGGACGGGCTCGTTCAAGCTCCGCGGCGCCTACAACATGATCTGCTCGCTCTCGGACTCGGAGAGGAAGAGGGGCGTGGTCGCCGCCTCCGCGGGGAACCACGCCCAGGGGGTGGCGCACGCCGCGACGCTCCTCGACACGGTCTCCACGATCGTCATGCCCGAGACCGCCTCCCCCGCCAAGATCGACGCGACCAAGGGATACGGCGCCAGGGTCGTCCTCTACGGCTCGTCCTTCGACGAGACCGTCGAGATGGCGAAGAAGATATCCTCGAAGGAGGGGTCGACCTTCGTGCACCCCTTCGACGACGCGAGGGTCATCGCGGGGCAGGCCACCGTCGCGCTGGAGATGCTCGACGCCCAGCCGGACCTGGGGGCGCTGATCGTCCCGGTGGGGGGCGGGGGGCTCATAGCCGGCATGGCCGTCGCGGCGAAGGCGATCAACCCCAGGGTGAGGGTGGTGGGGGTCCAGTCTCAGGCCTTCCCCGGGATGTACATGGCGTTCAAGACCGCCCGCATCGTCCCATTCAAGGCCGAGGAGACCATCGCCGACGGGATCGCGGTCAAGCACCCCGGGAAGCTCGACTACCACATCATCAGGAGGTTCGTGGACGACTTCGTCCTGGTCAGCGACAGGGAGATAGCCGAGGCCGAGTTCCTGATGCTCGAGAGGATGAAGACCGTCGCAGAGCCGGCGGGAGCGGCCGGGGTCGCCGCCTGCCTCTCCGGGCTGGTGAAGGCGAAGGGCGAGAAGTGCGGGGTGGTCGTGAGCGGCGGGAACGTCGACATGTACATCCTGGACCAGATCGTGGCGAAGGGCCTCGAGAGGGCCCACAGGCTGCTCAGGGTCAGGGTGACCCTCTCCGACAAGCCCGGCGCCCTGAGAGACGTCCTGGCGGTCGTCGCCCAGGCGAGGGCGAACGTGGTCAGCGTCGTCCACGAGAGGGTGGGGCGCGACGTCCCGATCGGGAGGGCCGAGGTGACGCTCAACCTCGAGACCCAGAACCTGGAGCACACCAGGTCCCTGGTCTCAGCCCTCGACAAGGCGCGCCTGAGGTACAAGCTGATCAGCTGATCGCAGCCCCTAGGCTCCCGGGCGGGTCGAGGCGCCGCGGCGCCGTCCCGTGTGCCCCAGGCTCTTGAGCGAGGCCTCGAGCGCGAAGAACGCGACGAGCATGACCGCGGCCGCGGTGGCGAAGGTCGTCGAGTATCCCTGGTAGAACGAGATGTAGCCGGTGAAGAGCGAACCGGTGACCGTCCCGAGCGCTCCCAGCGCTGCATAGCCTCCGAGGACGTTCCCCTGCTTCTCGGGGCCCAGGTCGGCCATGAGCATCACCGACGTGGAGGAGTTCCAGACGGCGTAGACGACCCCGATCATGGCGTAGAAGACCGCCGAGACCAGGAAGAGCGGGGTTCCCCTGAACGCCAGCGCCGAGACGGCGAAGACCATGTAGAGCCCGGCGCGGACGAGGAGGGCGTAGGAACCCAGCCGCACGCCCCCGAACCGGTTGATGAAGTCTCCGACCCAGCGATAGACCCCGGTCTGGACGATCGTGTTGATCAGCGAGACCGCGAAGACCTCGTTGTCCACGACCCCGGACTCGGAGAGGAAGGGCGTGAAGGAGGTGTTCAGGAGGGCGGAGGAGGTGGTGAACAGGAAGGTCGAGAGGAAGAGGAGCGCCCTGCCCGTCATCGCCCCGGACCGGAGGGCGCGGATCGAGCCCGCCACATCCCTCCGCGAGGGCGGGGAGAGGACGAGCTGGCCGACGAGCGAGGTCACGCCGTGGTAGAGCCTGGTGAGGTAGCCCCAGGGTCGCAGCGAGAGCTGGGCCAGCTCCAGCGGGACGGCGGGTTCCCTTATGCGGGAATATGACAGGGCGACCCCGGCCCCCGTCGCCAGGGCGCAGAAGAGCAGGAAGCCCTCCAGCGGCAGCGCGCTGGTCCAGAGGAACCCGACGACGAGGCCGATTATCGAACCCGCGCTCGCTATCAGGTTCAGCCGGGAGAAGGACGAGACCCAGTCCCTCTTCTCCGAGGTCTCCATCACGAGCAGGTTGGTCGACGCCGAGTTAGCGCTGACCACGAACCCCAGCGCGCCGTAGAGGACGGTGAGGGCGGACAGCTCGGGGAGCAGGAACATCAGGGCGAAGACCACGGTGCAGCCTGCGCAGGTCACGACGAAGAAGAGCCGCCTCCTGGCCAGGCGGTCGGTCAGCCTCCCCCAGAAGATCGAGGACGGTATGAGCACGAAGTTGTAGAGCGTGGTCATCAGGGCCACGTCGACGACGGTCCCCCCGAGGCTCAGGATGTAGAGCGGGACCATCGTGCTGAACCCCTGGACGCCCGCGTTCAGCGGGAGGAGGGTGAGGGTCCACGCCTCCCTCCCGTGCCGGCCGGGTGCGCTAGGCGGGGAGGGACTCATCGACTAATGACCAGCAGGGCAGAGCGCGGTCCGGGGCGAGGTCGTCTATCTCCTTTTCTGTGAACTATCGCAGCCCTTTCGCTCAATCCAGCGAACCATACTCTTCGATGACCCCGCGCAGGACCCGGATCGCCCTCAGGTAGTCGGCTACCTCGACGTACTCCCCCTCGGTGTGCTCGAGCTTGGAGTCGCCCGGCCCGTAGGTGACGCACGGGATCCCCATCCTCTGGGCGAGGGTGTTCATGTCCCCGGTCCCGGTCTTGTGCGTCAGCACGGGCCTGGTCGCGAGGCTCCGGAGTATCGACCGCTGGAAGGCCCGGACGAGGAGCGAGTCCCTCGGAGCGTCGTAGGCCTCCGTGGGTCCCTCGAAGGTCAGTCGGAACCGGACGTCGGGCCTGGTCCGCGCGTACTCCTCGACGATCCGCTCGAGGTCGGCCTCGACCGCGGCGACGGTCGTCCCGGGGGGCGTCCTGACGTCCAGGGTGACCGTGCAGTCCTTCGGTATGACGTTGGAGTAGGACCCTCCCCTGATCACCGTCAGGGAGACGTTGACGGACCGATAGTGGTCGCCCTCCACCGCCCGCGACCTCTCGTACTCCCCGATCCTTCCCATCGCGGCCATGGCCTCGTCGACCGCGCTGGCGTGTGCCCAGGAGGAGGAGGCGTGGCCGCCCCCCGTCCCGACGGACAGGGTCCCCTCTACCCTCCCCCGGTAGCCTACCGCGACGCGGTGTGCTCCGCCCGGCTCACCGAAGACCGCCGCGTCGTAGTCTCCGCCGTCGTCGATGAGGGTATTGACGCCGAGGCTGTCCCCCTCCTCCCTGGTCACGCAGGCCATCGTGACGCGGACGGGCGGATCCCCGGCCTCGGCGGCGGCCGATATCATGGCGCACATCGGTGACTTGGCGTCGGCCGCGCCCCGCCCGTAGATCCTGTCACCCTCCCTCCTGATCCTTATCACCCCCGGCACGGTGTCCATGTGGCCACAGAGCAGGAGGTGGCGGCGTCCGGAACCTCTCTCCCCGATGGCGTTCCCGGCCCGGTCGGTCCGGACGTTCCGGAACCCGAGCGCCCTCATCCTGTCCTGCAGGAGGGACGACTGACGGGACTCCTTCGTGCAGGGGGAGTATACCCTGAGCGAGTCCAGCAGGAGCCGGACGGGCCCGTCATCCCCCACGCTCATCTCCTCTCGAGGGAGACGAGGTGGTCGACTATCAGGCCCGGGATGTCGACCCCGGTCGCGGGGACCGTGTTCTTGAACTCCGTCGTGTTGTTGACCTCGTGCACCACGAGCCCGCCCTCGGACTCCATGAGGTCGACCCCGACCACGTCACCCCCGACCGCCCTCGCCGACCGGATGGAGAGCTCGTCCAGCTCCGGCGTCACGGGGCACGCCGTGGCCTTGCCCCCCCTCGCGGTGTTGGTCCGCCAGTCGGTCGACGACAGCCGGTAGATCGCCGCCACGGTCCTGTCGCCCACGACGAAGGACCTGATGTCCCTGGGGGGGCGCTTGACGAACTCCTGCAGGTAGTAGACCTGGTACATCGGGTACATGTACTCCCTGTCCTCCAGGATCGCAGTCGCAAAGTCGGGGTCCTTCAGGAGCGCCGAGAGGCGGCCCCAGCTCCCGACGACGGGCTTCAGGACGGCGGGATAGCCGAGCGAGTCCAGCGCCTTGAGCGCGGACTCCTCGGTGAACGCCAGGAACGTCCTGGGGGTCGGGATCCCGGCCCTTGCGAGCGCGAGGCTGCCGAAGAGCTTGTCCGACGAGATGTAGGCCGTCTGGAACCCGTTCACGACCCGGTGGCCGAGCGACTCGAGCGCCGCGGTCGCGTGGATGTTCCGGTAGTGGCCCACGCACCGCTCGAGGACCAGGTGGTCGGCGATGGGCGACGCCTTCCCGGTCGCCTCGAGCGCGAGCTCCCTCGCGTCGACCATGTGCAAGCCGACGCCCCGTCTCTTCGCCGCGTCTGCGATCGCCTTCTCCTCCCAGCGGACGATGTCGTACAGGAGGGTGAACGATGCCGACCCTAGGACCCCCTGGACGCTCCGCCGACCCGGGCCGACACGGCGCCGGAGTTACCCCCGCGGTTCAATGGCTGACCCTCAAGCTTCTGTTCGGCCCTCGAGCCTTCACGTTATATAATTGTATACGTCGGGGCGCCTAGCGCAGCGTCCTGAGGATCATGGTCGTGTTGGTGCTGAGGACGCCGCCCACCCTGCGGATCTCCTCGACGGACCGATTCACCTCGGCGATGTTCGGGCCCCTGATGATCGCGGCGATGTCGAAGTCCCCCGTCGTCTCGTATATCGTCTCGACGCCCCGTACGCCCCTGATCCTCTTGGAGACCTCGGAGGTAGGGTTGGACGGGCTCACCGAGACGTAGGTGATGGCGCTCGTCTGCTGGGGCTCGCTGAGCTCTATGGTGAACCTCCTGATCGTCCCGTCCTCTACCAGGCCGGTGATGCGCCGCCTCACCGCCGCCTCGGAGAGGCCGACCTTCTTCGCCATCTCGACGTAGGACTCGCGCGAGTCCGCGGAGAGCAGCGCCAGTATCCGCTCGTCGGTCTTATCCAGAGGCCTTCGCACCCCCTTCCTCGGACGAGAGGACGCCGTCGAGGACGTCCACGACGCGCCGGATCTGCTCCTCCGTGATGACGAGCGGCGGTAGGAGCCGGAAGACCGTCCTCCCCGAGTAGGTGAAGAGGACGCGCTCCGCCAGGGCGGCGGAGAGCATGCCCTGGATGTCGACCCTCATCTCGAGCGCCAGCATCAGCCCCAGGCCCCTCGCCTCCCGGGCCAGCCTGTGCCGCCCCGCGAGCGCCCGGAGCCGGTCGAGGAAGAACGCGCCCCTCCTGGCCGCCTGGCCGGGGAGGTCGTTCCTGATGATGTAGTCCAGGGTGGCCGTCCCCGCCGCGCACGAGAGGGGGTTGCCGCCGAAGGTGCTCGTCTGCTCCCCCTTCTTGAGGGAGTGGAGTATCTCTCTCCTCGCGACCGTCGCTCCGATCGGGACCCCGCCCGCGAGCCCCTTCGCCAGGACCATCACGTCTGGGACCACCCCCCAGTTGTCGACCGCCCAGAGCTTCCCGGTCCGGCCGAGCCCGGACTGGACCTCGTCGGCCATCATGAGGATGCCCCGCCGGTCGCAGAGTTCGCGGACGCCCCTCAGGTAGTCGGGCGGAGGGAGTATGATGCCGCCCTCGCCCTGGATCGGCTCGAGGAGCACGCCCGCCGTATCCGCGTCGACCGCCGCCTCGAGCTCGCCCAGGTTGCCGAACTCGACGTGCTTGAACGACGGGAGCAGCGGCTCGAACGGGTCCTTGTACTTCTTGGACCAGGTCGCCGAGAGCGCGCCCGCGGTCTTCCCGTGGAAGGCGCCCTTCATCGCTATCAGCCCCTTCTTCCCGGTGAACTTCTTGGCGAGCTTTATCGCCACCTCGTTCGCCTCCGCTCCGCTGTTCGAGAGGAAGGCCGCGTCGAGCCCCCTGGGGGTGCACGAGGCGAGCTTCTCGAGGAAGGCGGCCCGCGCGTCGTTGTAGACGGAGCCGTGGCAGGTGATCAGCCGCCCCGCCTGCTCCCTGATCGCCGCGACGACCTCCGGGTTGCAGTGGCCCACGATCGCGACCCCGTAGCCGCCCATGCAGTCTATGTACTCCCGGTCCGTCTCGTCCCAGACCTGCGCCCCCGATCCGCGCACGATCACGACCGGGAACTTTTGGTAGGTCTGCGGCCCGTGGAGGTCCTCGGCTTCTGTTGCGTTCATCATGAGCTGATCACCGTGCATCCCTGGTGCGCCATCGCCGACGAGACGGGGGACGGCCCGAACCCCGAGGCCACGATGACCTCCCCGACGCCTCCCTCCATCGCCTCGATCCCGGCCAGGATCTTCTTCTGCATCCCGAACCCTATCCGGGGGAGCGCCGCCCTCGCCTCCTCGACCGTCAGCCGGTCGACGACCCTCCCGTCCAGGGACAGCCCGGCCACGTCGGTCAGGAACAGGACGGCGTCGGCGCGGACGCCCATGGCGACGTAGGCTGCAGCCCTGTCGGAGTCGACGTTCAGCGGCTCCGACTCCTCTCCCATCGCGACCGGGGAGACGAGCGGGACGAACCCCCCTTCGAGGAGGGTGCGGACGACGGCCCCGTCGGCCGACTGCATCCTCCCGGTGTACCCCCCGTCGATCACGACCTTCCTGCCCCGCTCGTCGACTATCAGGAGCTTCTTCTTCCTGGTCGCCCTGAGGACGCCTCCGTCGAGCCCCGAGAGCGAGACGGCCCGTACCCCGCCCTTGGCCAGGGTCTCGAGCAGCCCCTTGGCGATGCGGCCGCACATCACCATCGTGAAAATGTCCATGGTCTCCCTGTCGGTGTAGCGGCTCCTGATCCCGTCCGGCGAGACGACGAACCTCTGCTCCTTGCCCAGCTTCGTCGCTATCTCGGTCACGACGTCCCCGCCCCCGTGCACGAGTATGAGCTGGTTCGAGGCGGTGAGGGTCCGCACGTCCGCGAGCAGGCCCGGCGGGAACTGCCCCTTCACGATGTCGCCCCCCAGCTTGATGACGACCCTCACTCTGGCTCACACCGGGTGGAGCGGGGCGTCGAAGATCCCCTGCTTCTCGTCCAGCCCGAGCATCAGGTTCATCGTCTGGACCGCGTTCCCCGCCGCCCCCTT
>JBEKTS010000021.1:0-26103 GCA_049515775.1 Nitrososphaerales archaeon
GAGGGCCCGTATGAGGAGCGAGGTGTCGTCCGAGGGGATGTATGTCTCGGTGCCCTCTGCTTCCAAGGCTCCCGGCGAGGGCTCCCGGCGCGGCCTTAAACCCTCGCCTCCCTCCTCCTCGTCGTCGTTTTCTCCCCGCCGCATCTCCTCCCCTCTGCCCCGATCGGCTCACCCGACGAGCTTCGATAGCCCGGAGCTGTACTGGGCCGCCTTCTTCGGGGCGCTGGCCAGCTCGTCCGGGAGACCCAACCGTCGGGCCGCCATCCTGAGGATCGCCTTCCTCTCATCCCCCCTTATCTTGTAGGAGAGCGGGAGGGCGAGAGCCAGGTCCACGACGGCCTGGTCCGCGAACGGGAACCTGACCTCGGCGAACCTGGAGCAAGCGAGCTCGTCCCTCAGGAACCCCCTCTCCGCGGAGGCTACGTCGCCCTCCATCATGGCCACCGCGGCTGGCGCGCTCTCCCGGGCGCAGACGGCGTACTTCATGTAACCGCCGAAGAGCTCGTCGGCGAGCTGCCCCAGCAGTATCATCCCCGCCCCGTTCTCGGAGGCAGTCCTGGAGGTGCAGGAGTAGAGGCACCACAGCGCCCGGTCCATCGAGCCGGGTGCGAACGGGAGGTCGAGCGCGCGGAGGTCCGCGCCAAGCTCGTCCCTCCCCAGGACGACCCCGTGATGCTCGAGGCCGAGCAGAGCCGCCGCCCTGGCGGTGCGAGCCTGGTCCGCCGACCCCTCCGCGAAGGCGCTGCAGAGGACGACCTCCGCATGCCTGGCCGCGATCATGGCGACGAGCGAGCTGTCCAGGCCGCCCGAGAACGATACGGCGACCCTCCTCGCCCCCGTCGCCCTCCTGGCCACCGCCTCCACCAGCAGCCTGCCGAGCGCGTCAGCCTCCTCCTCGAACCCTCGGACGGCGCCCTTCGGGGCTTGCGCCGGTGCCGGGAGGCGCTCACCGGAGACGAGGTCGACCGTGGTCCCGCGGGGGAGCGCGGCCGGAGTCGACCCCCGCGGGAGGAGGCGGTGGTCGCTGGCGACGCACGAGAACCCGTCGTCGACGTAGAGCGCCCTGGTCCCGACCGCGTCCCTGCCCGCCAGGACCCTGCCGCCCTCGCGCGACACGAACGCGAACTCGCCCGTCGCCGGGCCGCGCTCCGCGGGCCTCTCCCAGAACCCGTGCACGAGCTGGCCCGTCCCGGACCCCTCGAGCGAGTGTGCCAGGACGGCGACGACGTCCGGCCCCGCTCCCCAGGGGGCCGGGTCCTCGAGGAGCTCGACCCGCCTGCCGTACCTCCCCACCCGGGCGGCCGCGCCTTCGGCGGACGACCTGGCGCCGGGCCCCCTGTAGACCGCAAAGCCGTTGGTCCTCATCCGTTCGCTCATCTGACCGCTTGTTCTTTGATCTTGCCCGCGACCGTCGGCCCGATCTTCTCGACCCTGGCGAGCCGCTCGACGCTCGCCTCCCTGATGGACTTGAGCGTGGTGAAGCCCGCCGAGTAGAGGGAGCGCGCCCTCGCCCTCCCGATCCCCTCGAGCCTCGTCAGCTCGACCAGCTCTGCCCTTATGCCGCTCTGGACGCGCTTGCGCAGGAACTCGGTCTCCTTGATCAGCTCGAACCTGCCGTAGAGCCTCGCCAGCTCGGAGAGGCAGTAGAGCAGCCAGTCGGCGTTCTCGACCGCCCTGTGCAGGTCGCCCGGCTCGACGCCGAACTTCTCCAGGATCGCGTCGTCCTTCCACTCCTGGATCCATGCGTCGATCACCATGACCGTCCGCATCTCCTGGAGGAGGTCGTCCAGGTCGAGCCTCGACCCGGACTGCCCCCTCACGACGAACGACGCCCTGTGGGCCTCGAGGAACTCGTAGGCCTGGTCGTACTGCTTCTCGCGCAGGGGGAACTTCGGCTCGAAGTCTGGGGACCCCGTCACGAGGTGGATCAGGCCCAGCGTGCGGTCCTCGGCCTTGCCCACCGCGTCCAGGTTCTCCTTGAAGAGGACGCCGGTCATGGGGTCGATGTAGAGAGTCGAGACCCTCTTCCCGAGGCCCGTCGCCTGGAAGAGACCGCCCTTGTCCGTTATGAGCTGCTCGCTCAGCAGGTATCCCAGGGCGGTGTCGATGTGCCTGCCCACCCTCTCGGCCCCCACCTGCGCCGCGAGGAGGGTCTTGGAGAAGAGGGCTTCGACGTCCGCCCTCGACGCGCCGAAGCTGCTCGCGACGGCCGCGAGCAGGTGTATCCTCATCCCCTTCTCCCCCCCGAGCCTGGACTCGATCGGCTCGGGCTCGGACCGTGCGAAGTGCTCGAGGATGTCGGCCGGGTCGTAGGTCGACGGGGGGACGATGACCGTCTCGCCGTGATCGTCGTACTGCGGCCTCCCCGCCCGGCCCGCCATCTGCCGGTAGTCGAGCACCGAGATCATCTCGTTCATCCCGGTCTCGACGTCGTACCTGCTGAGGTCCGCCACGACGACCCTCCTGGCGGGGAGGTTCACGCCGGCCGCGAGCGTGGGCGTGCTCGAGAGGATCTTGATCGCCCTCATCCGATAGTAGTCTTCGACCACCCTCCGGTGCTCGTAGGACAGGCCAGCGTGGTGGAAGGCCGACCCCCTCTCGACGATCTCGGCCAGGAGCCTGCTCAGCCCCGTCTCCTCGCCCGAGTCGCGGATCTTGGCCGCGGCCTCCCTGCAGAGCGCCCTCTCGGACTCGCTGAGGAACCTCGTCGTGAGCTCGGAACCCTTGGTCGCCAGGCTCACGGCCCTCCTCCTCGTCCCTGCGAAGATCAGCGACTGCCCTCCTCCCTTGATCGAGTCGATGGCCACGTCTATGGGAGCGCCCTGGCTCGACCTGAGCAGCGGGACCTCGTCCCCCCCGTCGAAGACGATCCTGCCGTAGTCGTAGACTCCCTGCCGCAGTGGGACGGGCCTCCAGTCGGCCTCGACGAGCTCCGACCCGAGCCACCTGGCGACCTCGTCGGCGTTGTTTATCGTGGCCGAGAGAGAGATGAGCTGGGCGTCGAGGCGGAGGTGGATCACCCTGGTCAGGATCATCTCGAGAGTCGGGCCCCTGTCGCCGCTCCCGGCGAGGTGGACCTCGTCGGAGACGAACAGACCGACCGAGCGCAGCCAGCTGACCCCGTGCCTCAGGATCGAGTCGAACTTCTCGTTCGTGAGGACGAGGAAGTCGAACTTCCCGAGGACCTCCCCGTTCCCGTCAAAGTCGCCCGTGGCGATGGCGCACCTGAACCCGAACCGCTCGAGCTTCCGGAACTCGGCGAACTTCTCCGAGGCGAGGGCGCGCAGCGGGCTCAGGTAGACCACCTTCCTCCCCTGCCTCAGCTTCTGGTACGCCGCCAGCATGGCGATGAGCGTCTTCCCGGAGGCGGTGGGGCTGGAGATGACCAGGGACCTGCCGTCGAGCAGCCCCGCCCTCACCGCGGCCTCCTGCGGGGGATAGAGGTCCCTGAAACCCTCCTCTGCCAGGAACGAGGAGAACTCGGCGGGGAGCGCCAGCTCGTCGAACTTCAAGGCGCGGAGCCACCTCTCGCCCGGGTTCTAGGCCTGGACCCTTCGGTAGAACCCGGGCCTGTTCTCCCAGATTATCCCTTCCTTGATCAGCTTCTGGATCATCTTGTCGACCTCGTCGTCGTTCTTGAACCTGCCGGACTTTACGAGCTCCTCCCTGAAGAGCTTCAGCTCCACGGGCTTCTTCTCCTGGCCCTCCATCGTCCTGAAGATCTCCATCGAGGTCGAGAGCTTGCCCCTCTCGCCGGCCGGCTGCCCGAGCAGGATCCCAAAGTCGGCCTTGGTCTTGGTCTCGGTGTCGGTGAGGACGTCCTCGACCATCCTGTTCATCAGCGAGACGGCGGCGAGCGCGTCCTCCTCCAGGACCTGGTCCCTGAGCATTAGCCTCGCCCTGGCGCTGGAGAGCCTGATGAGCGACTCGAGCGTCCTCGGCGTCGCGCCTATCTGCCCCTCGGTCACGGACCTCCTCAGCTGGAGGTAGTACTCCTTGAGGCGGTTCTCGGCCTCCATCGTCAGCGTGGGGGATATCTTCTTCGCGTAGGCGATGTACTTCTTCATGAGGTCGAACTGGACCGGGGGCTGCTCGGTGAACCCCCTCCTCCTGTGCACGTCGAGGATGTGGGTCGCCAGCTTCTCGTCCTGGGCGGGGGTGGGCGTGTCCTTGACGACGAATATCAGGTCGAAGCGGGTCAGGAGGGGTATCGGGAGCGTTATGTTGTCGGTCAGGTTCTTGTAGGGGTCGTACTTGCCGAGTATCGGGTTGGCCGCGGCCAGGATGGAGGTGCGCGCGTTCAGCGTCGCGTAGATGCCGCCCTTCGCTATCGTTATCGTGTTGTGGAGCACCGCGCCGGCCGAGACGAAGTTGTGCGTGGGCTCGACGGTGACGTCGTACACCCAGTTGACCCTGTCCGACCCGACGTTGCCCACGCGGTCCACCTCGGTGACCCTGAGGAACCGGAGTCCCATGAGATCCTTGAGATAGGAAATCGCCTGGACGGACCCGAATTGGGTGCGAAGTGCGGCTCTGGCCTCCTCGCTGATCTTCCCGTTTTCAACCTCCGAGTACCCTCCTCTCTCTGCATAGTCTATCACCCCGCGCGGCACCCCGATCAGGTCGGCGAGTCGCTGCTGCGACCACCCGGAGGCCCTGCGGAACTCCCGGAGGGTAAGCTCTCCGTCCTCAAGGACTCGAAGGACGTTACTCGACCTCTCCTCGAGGGACCCGAGATCCCTCTTCATCACGGTGACGTTAATCCCGTGCCCCTTCGCCAGATGTCTTCCGAACCTCCCGTCGTATCGCAGGCCGAGCTGCTTGAGCAGGGAGATGTAGAGCCTGGCAGCGGCGGTCGGAAGGACATCGTGCTTCCGATCGTTCTTACCGCTCCTTTCCACGAGCTTCCTGATGGTGCTGAAGCGCGGGTCGAGAGGATGAACTACGCCGGCGAAGAATCGCTCGAGCGAGTCCCCGGTGATGTAGACCTTGAAGGAGTCGTTGGACCTGTCGACGTTTATCCTCGACGAGACACCGAGCTTCAGGAGCAGGTCCTGATAGTCTTCGGCCAGCCCCGGAGAAGCGGTCCGGTAGCAAACGGCCTCTGACTCTACGCTGCCATCCCCAAGAAAAGCCGAGGCCAGGAACTCGTTTATGTGGGCGACCGAGGCCCCGAGGATTTTGGCCGGCGCCCTCTTCTCCCTGGCCTTGTGGACCATCTCGGGGAAGTTCAGCCGGAGCCAAGCGTGCAGCGTCTTCGAGACGTAGCGGAGACCTGCGTTCCTCCCTTCGGACCTTCTGAGTGTCGGGTCGATCTTGAACTCTTCCCGCATGAGGTCGCGCATCTCGTCGATGAGCCTCTGGTCTAGGTTCGTGAAATCGACCTCGACCGAAGAACCTTCGTAGAAGTTCCCCTCCGTTATCAGATACCCTAGTATCCTGGCCGTCTTGAGTGAGAGCGTGGAAGGCTGCGCTATCTCCTCGCTCTGACCGGTGCCAATCTGGTTCGCCAGCTGCACGGGCGTCGAGGAGTTCGGAATGAGCCGCGGGGCAGGGACGAAGTCTCCCGGCTGCAGCCTGTCGGCGCGCACGGTAGCGATGCCGCCGTCACCATAGACGAAGGCCGGGTGCTCGGGCGTCACCAGGATCGACCGTCCGTTCGAGTAGCGTATCCTCACGAAGTACCGCGGAGCCCGGTGGCGGCTGACGCGGTCGACAGGTGCCCTGGCGACCCTCCCGTTGCCCAGGTCCGCAGTGTAGACGTCAGTCTGACGTCCGAGGGGCGCGACGTCACAGTCACGCCCATGGACCACTTCTTCACGGTTCGTCCTCAGCGCGCTCTCGACGAACTCCCCGACCTTGACCTTCCTCCCGTCCGAGAGCAAAATCTCGGTGGAGGGGTGATACGATTGCTGTTCCATCTGTTCGTGCAGGGCGCTGCGGTCGTCCTCCTTCATCTTGTCGAACTCGTCGATGCACGCGATTCCTTGATCGGCCAGGACCACCACCCCCGCTTCGAGCATGAACGTGTTCTTCTCGCGTATCACCGCCGCCGAGAGCCCAGCCGCGGTGCTCCCCTTGCCGGACGCGAACATTCCACGGGGCGCGACCTGCGCCGCGAACTTGAGCATCTCGGACTTGGCGACGCCGGGGTCCCCGACGATGAAGACGTTGATGTCGCCCCTGAGCTTCGTCCCGTCGGGCAGTACCGTCTGGGGGCCGCCCACGAGCAGCAGGAGGATCGCCTCCTTCACGGCCTCGTGCCCCAGGATCGCGGGCGCCACAGACTTGATGAGCCTCTGGTAGGCGTCCGGGTGGTCGGCGACCGACCTTATCAGGAACTCGTCCTCCTTGGTGATCTGGATCTGCCCCGGGTCCTTGCCGGCGACCTCGATGAGGTTGCTGTCGATCTTGGACCTGAACACCCTGGTCCTCGCCTGGCCGGGTGAGATGTCCATCTCGGCCCTCACGACCCCGCTGAGCACTATCCGGTCGCCGGGCCTGGCCGTGTTCACGATGTCCCCCACCACGTCGACGTCGAAGAACCTGGGCAGCTGGCCGGGAGGGAGCTCCTCGGGCAGCTCCTGGACCCTCAGGATCTGGCTGTCGATGAACGCGCTCCTCTTCTCGTCGAGCTCCAGGTATCTGGTCTCCTCGCACCCCTCGCACTTCATGGGGCGCTTGATCACCACCCCCTCCTGGAGGACCTTGGTCACGTGGCCGTTGGGGCAGACGAACGCGGCGTCCGTGAGCAGCGGCCTGAGCTCGGATGAGCGGACGACCATGCCCGCGACCGCGATCATCTTGTCCAGGTGCGAGGTGTTCACCTTGCGCAGCGAGACCTTGTCGGTGATTCCCCTGATCCGGACGTTGAGCGAGCTCTTCACCTGGCCGGCGTAGGACGCGTTCTCGGTCGAGAGGACCTCGAAGGCCGCCATCCTGAACTCCTTGAGCGATTCGTCGGGCTGGGAGAGGAGCCTCTCGCCCAGGTCGGTGTTGAACTGGATGATGTCCTCGTAGTCGACCACGACCGACCTGTCCCCCGTCGCCGCGAGCTGCGCGATCCTCTCCCTGTACTTGTACGCGCCCGCCCTGTCCTGCCAGGTCCTCAGGAACTCCTCGAAGAGCTCCGAGAGCTTGCGCGTTATCACCGCCAACTAGGGCTCCCCCAGCAGAGCGACCTTCCACTCATCGGAGAAAGACCTCAGGGTGGTAAAAAAGACCCTCTCTTCCGGTGTTATCTTGTCCCCCACGGTCTGGAGGCTTGCGGACGAGCCCATCGAGAGAAGCTTGCTGAGCCTCCGACCGATGAGGTCATAGCAGGTGCCCTTGAGCTTCTCGTAGTCCTCCCTCCTGTACTTGCCCTTCTCGGACCCATCCTTTATCGCGGCGAGCCTCCTGCGCATCCTCAGGTAGAAGTTCGGCTGGAGCGGGGACAGCTGGGGCGCGCCCAGCATCTTCTCCCTGGTGAGCGCCTTGAAGATCTCCCCCTCGAAGGGCTCCTCCTGGATCTCTGCGACATCGAGCTCCGCCAGCTCCTCCGCCACCCACCTCGGGATCTCGACCGCCTCCCCTCCCTTCATCCTCGGAATCTCGACGTCCCCCACCTCCATCCCGTCGAGGGAGGCCTTGACCATCACCCTGACGGGCGAGAGCAGGAACTCCCGCTCGCGCTGCGCGAAAAGCTCAGCTATGACCTTTCCCGAGGTCTCCAACTCAGATCAACTCGAACTCCTGGCGGGGGACCGGTCAGACGCTCCGCGGGATTAATTAAGTCTATTCCGGGGAGGAGGCTCCCGATCCCTGGCCGTCGGGGTCAGAGCTCCGTCCAGCCGCCGACCCCCGCGGCGACCGCGCGGGAGTAGACCATCCATCCTACCGCGTTGTCCTCGAAGGCCAGGCCGACGGCCTTGAAGACCGTGATCTCCGACTCGCTCGTCCTCCCCGCCACCCGGGACGAGACCAGGTCGGAGAGCTCCCCGCGTATGCTCGTGCGGCCGATGACGCCCTCCCCCATCGGTATCACAAGGTCTCCCGCCTCTTCGAGGGCGGCCTCGACCGAGTCGACGTAGAGGGATGCCTTCGCGACGAGGGCCGACCCCAGCTCCCGGGCGTCCGGGGTGTAGGCCCCGATGGCAATGACGTGGGTCCCCGGGCGCACGTCCCCCGCGTCGAGGAGCGGCTCCTTGGCGGTCGTGGCGGTGACCACGACGTCCGCCCCGGACGTCGCCTCCCTCACCGTCTGCGCGACCGTCGCCTCGAGGTGCAGCTCCCGCTCGCACCGCTCCGCCAGCCTCTTCCGCCTCCCTTCGTCGACGTCGAAGACCGAGACCCTCCGAATGCCCAGCTGGGACGCGACCCCGCTCACCTGGAAGAAGCCCTGGCCTCCGGCGCCTATCATCGCCAGAGACTCGGAGTTCCGGCGCGCCAGGTACCTGCAGGAGAGCCCTGAGACCGCCCCGGTCCGCAGCGCGGTCAGGCTCGTGCCCCCCATCAGGCACTTGAGCTCCCCGTCCCTGCCGTCGACGAGCACGACGACCGCCCTTATCGAGGGGACGGACCCCCCGAGGTCGGGGTAGACCGAGACCAGCTTCAGGCCGACCGCATCGCGCCCGCCCCGGATGAACGACGGCATCAGCAGGACGTTCCTCACCCCGGTGACGCGGAACCTCGTCCGGACCGGCGACTCGACCTGGTCAGCCGGGATCAGGAAGGCCCCGTGAAGCTCGTCGACGGCTCCCCGCATGTCCGACAGGGCGAGGACCTGCTCGTTCGTCAGCGTGAGGATTCTCAAGACAAGCTCGTCTCTTGGCGCTCCGGTCCTCCGCGCCCTATTTATGCGGCCCGGAGCGGGGCGCGCTACTCCTCTTTCTTTGGGGGTTCCTCTTCCTCGAGGCGCTTCATGATCCCCGAGATCTCCGAGTGGTCGATCGTAGCGCTCGGTTTCTCCTTGACTATCCCCTCGGGCCGGATCATCAGGATGACGATGAGGAGCGACCCGAAGAGGAGGTACTCGAGCCAGGTCACGTCGAAGGGGAGCACGTTCTGGAGGAGGTACTTGGTCGCGTTGATGTACTGGAGGAGGAAGACGAAGACGAACGTCCCGATCGCCACCCCGGAGTTCGAGGCGACGCCGCCGAGGATCACCATGAGCCAGGGCCAGAAGGTCCAGGTGACCCTGTCGTAGATCGCGGGGTTCGTGTCCCCGGTGTAGATGGTGTAGAGCGCGCCGGCTATCCCGGTGATGACCGAGGCGATTATGAGCACGTTCCTCCTTATGGCAACCGTGTCCTTCCCGAGCGCCTCGGAGGCGGCCTCGTTGTCCCTCATCGCACGCAGGGTCCGTCCCAGCGGGGACCTGACCATCCTCTCTGCATAGACGTAGACGACGAGGGCGACGGCCGCGATGAGACCGGTCACCGCCACGTTCTGGTAGCGGCCGGCCCAGGCGAAGAGGTCCGGTATGCCAATCCCGAGCGTCCCGTTGATCACGGGCGAGTAGTTGCCCAGGAAGAGCTGGAAGAACGCCGCCGCCCCCAGGAGCAACATCGCGAGGTAGTCCTCCCTCAGCCTTATGGCCGGGAATATCGAGATGTAGCCGAGCACCCCGCCGACGAGCGCCCCCACGCCCACGGTCAGCGCTATGAGGAGGACGGAAGCGGGGACGTCGGACTGGAGCCTGGTCGTCAGCTGGCTGGCGATGAGGAAGTTGTTGAGGCCCACCGGGTCGCCCTTGGCGTTGAGGAGCCAGGCGGCGGCGCGTATCGCGACCGACCCGGAGAAGGCCGCGCCCCCCATGAAGTAGAGGACCTTCCCGAAGTTGGGTATCCCCGCATATCCCATCTCGAGGTTCAGGCTTATGGTGATGATGAGGTAGAGCGCGAAGAACGCCAGGAGAGAGGTCAGGAAGCTCGGCCAGTTGACGATGCCCAGTATCGCGAGGACGGTCGGCGGAGAGGGAGAGAGCAGCAAGGGCCGCTAGCTCCTCCTCCCCCTCACCGCCGTGGCGAGCCTCCTCCAGTCGAGCGAGGCGATGCCGCCCGGGAGCACGAGCAGCGTTATCACCATCACGAGGAGCGGTATCCCTGGCTCGTAGGCGGTGACCCAGGCGCCGATGTACTGGGCTCCCAGGGTCGTGACCACGATCTCGGACCCCCCGACGATGAGCCCCCCGACGACCGCCCCGTAGATGCTCTTGAGGCCTCCGAGGATCGAGCCAGCGAACATCGATATCAGCAGGACGGAGCCGATGTCCGGCTCGCCGCCCTGCCAGAGAGAGTAGAAGACCCCGGCGACCCCCGCGAGACCGCCGGCGAGGAACCACGAGACCAGGTACACGGTCTTCGTGTTGACCCCGACGACCTTCGCCAGGTTCGGGTTCTCGACGGTCGCCCTCATGGCGAGGCCGAACCTCGTCCTCGTGAGCATGAGGTAGATGCCCGCGGTTATCAGGGCGAGCGCGAGGGGGGCGACGACGACGACGCCGTCCACGCCGTAGAACCTAAAGTCGGCCGAGGTCAGCGCGAAGAAGAGCTTGGCGTCGTAGACCTTCTTCACCTGGTAGAGGTAGTCCGAGTATATGCCGAAAATCCCCACGAAGATGATGTCGACGGCGAGGGTAGCGATCATCAGCGAGATGACGGAGGCGCCCCGCTTCGCGAGGGGGTCGAGGACGATGAGGTAGGTCCCGACGGCGATGGCGCCCCCGACCAGGAAGGAGAGGGGGAGGGACTCGTACGGGTTTATCTTGTTGATGCTGAGGAACGCGAACCCGGTGTAGAGGCCCGCCGTCACGAGGGCGCCCTGGGCGAAGTTGGGGACCTTCGTGGTGATGTAGGTCAGCGTGAGGCTGACGCTCATCAGAGCGAATATCGAGCCGTATACCAGGGCGCTGATCGCGTAGGGGGGGAGAGCTGGAATCCGGTTGCACCCGGGCGAGCGCAGGAGGCAATCAAGCTTTAAATAGTTTGTGTGCCGCGTCCCCATTTTACGAAAAGCATGAGACGTACAGCTGCATCAAACGTAATAGCAATCGCATTGCTAGTAGTAGGACTTATCGTAGGTGCGGGTATCACCTACGCCGTCACTTCGAACACGAGCGGATCCACCATGACATCGACGATAACATCGACCACAACCCTCGGCTCAGGCCAGGCCGTCACCTCGACCGTGACCAGCACCAGCACAGTCACCTCCCCGGGGGGCAGCTCGAGCGGCCTGTCGGGAACGATCACCATAGGAGACCTGACTGACCTCTCCGGCCAGCTTCAGGCCATCGGCTCCGAGCAGAAGATAGCCGTCGGCCTCGCCATCAACGACATCAACACGTACCTGCAGAGCACCGGCCAGACCAACGTCAAGTTCGCGACCATCACCGAGGACACCGGTCTCAACCCGGCGACCGCGCTCACCGACCTGCAGACCCTGCAGGCGGACGGAGTGCAGGTGGTCGTCGGGCCGCTCAGCAGCGGCGAGGCCAGCAACATCCTCCAGTACGCGGACACCAACCACATCGTCCTCATAAGCCCATCCTCGACCGCCATCAGCCTCGCGATCCCGAACGACTACCTCTACAGGTTCGTCCCCAACGACGCGGCCCAGAGCTTCGCCATCGCGCGCGCCCTGGTCGATGACAACGTCAAGGACATCATCGTCATCAACCAGCAGAGCGTCTACGGCACGGGCCTGGCCAACGCCACGATGAACAGGTTCGTGGCGCTGGGCGGCCACGCCGAGACCGAGGTCCAGTACGCCGCGTCCGCGACCGACTTCACGCCGACGCTCACGACCGCCCAGAGCGAGTACCAGTCAGCGGTGGCCCACTACGGGGCCAGCGCCGTCGCGGTGGTCGCCATAGGCTACCAGGAGGTGGGACAGATGCTCATCCAGGCGAAGAGCAGCTTCCCCAACCTGCTGCAGGCCACCTGGTACGGGTCGGACGGCGAGGCGCAGAACCCTGACTTCACCAACTCCACCAGCGCTGCGGCGCCCATCTCGGCCCAGGTGAAGCTGATCAGCACGATCGGCGAGTCGCCAGCGGCCACAGCCAAGACCAACGCCTTCGTCGCGGAGTTCAACGCAACCGCACACGAGACCCCTGACTCGTACGCGATCAACGCATACGATGCCACCTGGGTAGCGGCGCTGACGATCCTGGCCACCGGCCAGAACAGCGGCCAGGCGATCCAGCAGGCACTCCCGAGCATCGCGAACAACTACTTCGGCGCGTCTGGTTGGACCCAGCTCCAGCCATCCGGTGACGAAGCACCGGTCGGCTACGACATCTACGAGGTCCAGACGGTCGGCGGGACCACCCAGTGGGTCCTCGCGGGATCCTACAGCTCCGCCACGGATACCATAACCTGGCAACCAGGAATGCCTTAAGAGGCTCCTGGCCCACTCCCTTTTTTTGCCATGTCCGCCCCAGCGGAGATCCTGAAGGTCCAGCAGCTCGAGAAGTCGTTCGGTAGGTTGCGCGCCGTGGGCGGCGTCTCGTTCGGCCTCGAGTCCAAGAAGATCACGATCCTCATCGGCCCGAACGGCTCGGGCAAGACGACTCTCGTCAACCTCATCTCCGGCTTCTACAAGCCCGACAGGGGCGAGGTGTTCTACAAGTCGAAGCCGATAACCGGGTGGGCTCCCCACCGGATCTACCGCGCGGGCATAGCGAGGACCTTCCAGGTCCCGGCGCTCTTCTCGAAGCTCAACGTCCTGGAGAACATGCTCGTGGCCGAGAAGAAGAACCCCGGGGAGGGCTTTCTCAGGGCCCCGCTCCCGCGCCTGTGGCGGAAGACCGAGGAGATCTCGACCGAGCGGGCGGCGAAGGTGCTCGAGCTGGTCGGGCTCTCCCGGCTCTGGGAGAAGCAGGCGAGCAAGCTCTCCGGGGGCCAGATGAAGCTGCTGGAGATGGGAAGGGCCCTGATGTCCGGGGCCGACGTCCTTCTCCTGGACGAGCCCATATCGGGGGTCAACCCCACCCTGGCCCACGAGATCTTCTCGACGATCGAGCGGCTCAGCACGGAGCTCGGCGTGACCTTCCTCATCATAGAGCACCGGCTCGATATCGCCCTGGGGTACGTCGACCACGTCATAGCGATGGCCTACGGCGAGATCATAGCGACCGGGTCCCCCGACAAGGTCGTCAGCGACCCGCACGTGATAGAGGCCTACCTGGGTGCCTAGCATGCTCCGGGTCACAGACCTCTACGCCGGCTACGGCAACCTCCAGGTGCTGGACGGCGTCTCGATGAGCGCCTCCCCGGGCAGGGTCACCGTCATCGTCGGGCCGAACGGCTCGGGCAAGTCCACCCTCCTAAAGTCGATCTCGGGCATAGCCTCGGTCACTCGGGGGTCGGTGACCCTGGACGAGCTGGCGCTCGCCGGCAAGTCCCCGACCGACATCGCGAGGGCCGGCGTCGCCTACCTCCCCCAGACCGAGAACGTCTTCACGAACCTGACCGTGCGCGAGAACCTCCGCCTCGCGGGCTATACCGTGAAGGAGGCCGACTACCCGCAGCGGGTGAAGGCCGCCCTCGAGATCTTCCCGCAGCTGACCAGGTACCTGGGTTCCAGGTCCTCGAACCTGAGCGGAGGGGAGAGGCAGATGGTGGCCATGGCCATGGCGCTGATGCGCAAGCCCACGGTCGTCATGTTCGACGAGCCGACGGCCAACCTCTCGCCGAAGGTCGCGACCCAGGTGCTCGACACGATCTCGTCGATAACCAAGGGCATGAACCTGACTACGGTGCTCGTGGAGCAGAACGCCAAGAGGGCGCTCGAGATGGGCGACGAGGCCTTCCTGCTGGTCAGCGGCAAGAACGTCTTCAGCGGGACCTGCAGGGAGCTCCTCGACCACCGGGAGCTGGGACGGCTCTACCTGGGTCTGCAGGTCGCCTAGGAAGTCGGTCGCTCCTTCCGTCCCCTCCTGATACCATTATATCCCGACGCCCGGCCTGGGGCTGCCTGTAATGTCCGGGTGCTTGCTCAAATGCCGCTAGAGGAACTGATGTGGGTCGAGAAGTACAGGCCGCACCGCCTGGAGGACGTGATGAACCAGAGCGAGGTCAAGGCCAGGCTCGAGCCGCTCCTCGCGAGGCAGCAGGAGATGCCTCACCTCCTCTTCGCCGGACCGCCCGGGACGGGGAAGACGACGGTCGCCCAGATCGTCGCCGAGCGGATCCTGGGCCCGCTCAAGTCCGACTATACCCTCTCGCTCAACGCCAGCGACGAGAGGGGTATCAACACGGTCCGGGAGCGCGTGAAGACCTTCGCGAGCTACTCGGACAGGCGCGAGGGCGTCCCGTTCCGCCTCGTGATCCTCGACGAGTCGGACGAGATGACCCGCGACGCCCAGACCGCCCTCAGGCGCATCATGGAGGAGAGCTCCAGGTTCACCAGGTTCATCCTGGTCTGCAACTACTCGTCGAGCATCATCGAGCCGATTCAGAGCAGGTGCGCCATCTTCAGGTTCTCGAGGGTGGGGGCCGAGGAGGTCGTCGGTTACCTGAGGCGGATCGCCAGGGACGAGAAGCTCAAGGCGCAGGCCGAGGTCCTCGAAGCGATATACGAGGCGACGAACGGCGACCTGAGGCAGGCGATCAACCTCCTCCAGGCCTCCGCCAGGGACGGACAGGTGACGGTCGAGTCGGTGAACTCGATAACGGGCGCGATGGTGAAGGGGAGGGTCGCGGAGATAGTGGGCCTGGCCCTGGGCGGCGACTTTGCGGGAGCCCGACAGAAGCTCGTGGAGCTCACGAAGGTCTACGGCATCCCCGAGTCGGACTTCCTGCGCTACGCCAACGAGACGGTCGTAGCTACCGCCGACGGGGCCAGCATGGCCGAGGCGGTGCGGATCCTGGCCGAGTACGACTACCGGCTCGTGCTCGGAGCCAACCCCGAGATTCAGCTCACCGCCATGCTCGCCCAGCTGGCGGCGCTGAAGGGGCGGTGACGGCGGCTGGACCTCTCGCTGCCCAGGGGCATCCGCGACATCGACCCCGACGAGCACGAGATACACCAGAGGATCAGGGCCGCGTTCGACGAGCTCGTCCGCGCCTACAACTTCAGGTCGATGGAGCCCGCCCCCCTGGAATCCCTCGCGATCCTGCGGGCCAAGAGCGGGTCTCAGGTGGACGAACAGATCTACCGCTTCAAGGACAAGGCCGAGAGGGACATCGGGCTGCGGTTCGACCTCACCGTGGGCATGACCAGATACGTCGCGGGCAAGAAGGGGCTCAGACCCCCGATAAAGCTCGCCTCCTTCGGGGGGGTCTGGCGGTACGACGAGCCCCAGCACGCGCGCTATAGGTGGTTCTACCAGTGGGACATCGAGGTCTTCGGGGACCCGACCATCGATTCGGACGCGGAGGTGATGGACCTCTCCTACAACCTCTTCAAGAAGCTGGGGCTCTCCGGCGTCGTCCTCCACGTCGGCGACAGGAGGGTCGTCGAGGAGTACATCAGGAGCGTCCTCAAGGTCTCGTCGGACGAGAAGGTCGTCGAGATGATGCGCGCCCTCGACAAGGTCGGCAAGAAGACCGAGGCGGAGCTGGTTAGGGAGTACGAGCCCAGGGGGGTGCAGCCCTCGGAGATGCGCGCCCTCCTGGAGTTCGGCAGGACTGTCGGTCCGCCCGACGAGGTCCTGTCGAGGATGGACGAGGCCGGGCTGAGCTCGGCGGAGGGGCTGCGAGAGCTCCGGGACGGGCTCGCCCAGAGAGGGGTCGCCAACGTCAGGTACGACCTCAGCATCGTGCGCGGGATCGACTACTACACGGCGGTCGTCTTCGAGGTCAAGGATGGGTCGCGCCCCGACCTGGGGTCTCTGTGCGGGGGAGGGCGCTACGACGCCCTCCCGAGGATCTTCGGGCGCCCCGACCTCTCGGCCACCGGAGCGGCGGGCGGGGTCGAGAGGATAGCGCTCTCACTCGGCCCCCGACCCAGAGACGAGCCCTCGGTCTACGTCGCCTACACCGAGCCGGAGCTGGCGAAGGCGGCGGCCGAGGCCCTGGCCGCCCTGCGGGCCGCGGGCGTGAGGTCCGACGTGGGGCGTCGGGCCAGGTCGTTGAGGAAGCAGCTCGAGGACGCGAACTCGGCGGGGTTCCGGTGGGTGCTCCTGGTCGGCAGGAAGGAGCACGACTCGGGGAGCCTGCTCCTGAAGGACCTCAGGGACGGGACCGAGACGCTGGTGCCATCGAAGGACTTCCTCTCTCGGGTCCTCGGCGAGGTCAGATGAGGCTCTTCAGGGGGGACCTGACGCACATCAGGATCGCCTCGGCCTCCTCGACCGTCGTGAGGAACGGGACCTGGAGCTCGACGGCCTTCCTCCTGACCTTGTAGAGGTCCTTCCTCATCTTGTTCAGGTTCGTGGAGAGCGATATGACGAAGGAGGCCCCGCCGCTCGTCACGAGCTCGGCCATCTCGTCGACCGTCGCCGGCCTCACGAGGTCCGGCCCGAGCGCGGCAGAGAGCGACTGGGTGGAGACGAAGGCCAGCCCGGCGTCGCGGAACCCCTCGGCGAGGGTCCTGAGCCTCTCCAGGCCAGACTTCTCGTCCGCCAGGATGATGCCGGTCTCTCCCCTCTGAGGGATCCTCAGCCCCGCCGCTATGAGGGCCCGGCTCATGGCCTCGGGCAGCGTGTCCCCGAAACAGGCCACCTCGCCCGTCGACCGCATCTCGACGCCGACCGTGGGCTCGGCGCCCGCCATCTGCATGAACGAGAACTGCGGAGCCTTGACGGCGAACCCCTTGGGCTCGGGGGCGTCCTTCAGGCCGGTCAGCTTCCCTCCCAGGAGCACGGGGGCTACGAGCTCGATCAGGTTCATCCCCGTGGTCTTGGAGACGAACGGCATCGACCTCGAGGCCCTGAGGTTGCACTCTATGACCTGGACCTCGTCCCCTATGACCAGGTACTGGATGTTGAACGGCCCACGGGCGTTCAGCTCGCGGGCGATGGCGCGGCTGTAGTCCCGCAACTTCTGCTTCGCGACCTCGGAGACGGTTATCGTCGGGATGGTCATGATCGCGTCCCCCGAGTGGACCCCTGCGTTTTCCACGTGCTCCATTATCGCGCCGATGACCGTGGTCTCCCCGTCGGAGATCCCGTCGACCTCCACCTCCCTGGCGTCCTCGATGAACTTGCTTATGGTGACGGGGTAGTTCGGGTTCACCTCGACCGCCCTGGCGAGGAAGGTGTGGAGCTCGGAGCTGTCCCAGATGACGCGCATCGCAGAGCCGCTGAGCACGTGCGAGGGCCTGACTATCACCGGGTACCCGACCTCCTCGCAGAAGTCCCTGGCCTGCTTGGTCGACCTGAACGACCCCCACTTCGGCTGGGGTATCTCGAGCTTGTCGAGCAGGAACCCGAACCTCTCCCTGTCCTCCGCCCTCTCGATCGACTCGGCGGTCGTCCCCAGTATCCTGACTCCCTTCTCGTCGAGCTCGAGGGCCAGGTCGTTGGGTATCTGGCCTCCCACGCAGAGCACGAACCCCTCCGGCTTCTCCCTCTCGTAGATCGTGAGGAGCCTCTCGACGGTCAGCTCCTCGAAGTAGAGCCTGTCGGACATGTCGAAGTCGGTGGAGACGGTCTCGGGGTTGCAGTTCACGACGACCACCTCCTCGACCCCGTTGGCCTTGAGCGCCCAGGCCATGTTCATCGTCCCCCAGTCGAACTCGACCGAGCTGCCTATCCTGTAGGGGCCGGCCCCCAGGACCACGACCTTCCTCGCTCCGGTGGGCTTGGCCTCGTCGGCGGAAGCGCTGTAGGTCATGTAGAGGTAGTTGGTGCGCGCCGGCCACTCCGCAGCCAGCGTATCGATGACCTTCGTGAAAGGCCTGATCTCCATCCGCTCCCTGAGCGACCTCGCGTGCTCCTCGTCCATCCCCACCGAGGCGGCGATCTGCTTGTCCGAGAAGCCGAGCTCCTTCGCCTCGCGCACCAGCGAGGGGTCCCTCTCGATCCCCTCCTTCCCGATCGCCTTGACGCGGCCATACATGTCCACGATATTCTTGAGCTTGCTGACGAACCAGGGGTCGATGACCGAGAGCCTGCTCACCTCCTCCTCGGGGAGGCCGACCATCAGCGCCTCTACCACGTCGAAGATGATCTGGTCGGTCGGGTTCCTCAGCCGGTCCCTGAGGACCGCCAGGTCGTCGGTCTCGACGAACCGCCTGATGGCCCCATCGTACCGTATGTTGAGCATCCTCGCCGCCTTCTGGACCGCCTCCTCGAAGTTCCTCCCTATCGCCATCACCTCACCGATCGACTTCATGGCCGTGCCTATCGTCCTGTCCGCCCCCTCGAACTTCTTCGTGTCCCACCGCGGCATCTTGACGACGACGTAGTCGAGCGAGGGCTCGAAGAGGGCGGTGGTCACGCCCGTGACCTTGTTCTTGAGCTCCTCCAGGGAGTAGCCAAGGCAGAGCTTGGCAGCGATGTAGGCGATCGGGTAGCCCGTCGCCTTGGACGCGAGCGCCGAGGACCTGGAGAGCCTGGCGTTGATCTCGATGGCGTTGTAGCGCTCCGAGCTGGGCTCGAGCGCGAACTGCATGTTGCACTCGCCGAGCACGCCGCACCTCGCGGCCGCCTTGAGCGAGAGGGAGCGCAGCATGTGGTACTCCCTGTTGGTGATCGTCTGGGACGGGGCGACGACGATGTTGTCGCCCGTGTGGACCCTCATCGACAGGACGTTCTCCATGTTGCAGACGACCATGCTGTTCTCCCTCCCGTCCCGCATCACCTCGTACTCGATCTGCTTCCAGTGGCCGATGTACTCCTCTATCAGGACCTGGCGCGCTATCGAGAGGTTGAGGCCCCGCTCGACGATCTCCGAGAGCTCCCTGTCGTTCCTGGCCACTCCCCCGCCCCTCCCGCCGAGGGTGTAGGCGACCCTGAGGATGACGGGGTAGCCGATCTCCTTGACTATCCTCCGCGCGTCGTCGAGGGAGTAGGCCGGCTTGGACCTGGGGACTGAGACGCCCACGTCCTGCATCGCCTCCTTGAAGAGCTCCCGGTCCTCCGTGATCTCTATCCCCGAGATCGGCGTCCCGAGGACCCTCAGCCCGTACTTCTCGAGCGTCCCCTGCCTGGCCAGGCCGACGCCACAGTTGAGCGCGGTCTGGCCGCCGAACCCCAGCAGTATCGCATCCGGCCGCTCCTTCTCGATCACTGCCGTGACGAAGTCCGGGTTCACGGGCAGGAAATAGATCCTGTCGGCCATCCTGGAGTCCGTCTGGATCGTGGCGATGTTGGAGTTGACCAGCACGGAGGTGACCCCCTCCTCCCTGAGGGCCTTGAGGCACTGGCTGCCGGAGTAGTCGAATTGGCGGCCGCTTTCAGCGGCTTTCGCCGGCTTCTCCGATCTTTATTGCCCCTGACCCCAGGACTATCGCTTTCTTCACGCTCTCATGCTTCGAACTCTCTCACCTACCCCTGACGCCTTGCCGCTCTCCACGAGAGCGGCGAACCTGTCGAAGACGAACTGCGCGTCGTACGGCCCCGGGGACGCCTCGGGGTGGAACTGGACCGAGATGCAGGGCCTGCTGGAGTGCGTCAGCCCCTCGATCGACCGGTCGTCCGCGTTTACGAACCAGGTCCTCAGGTCCGTCCCGGCGAGGCTCCCCTCGTCGACGGAGTACCCGTGGTTCTCGCTCGCCACGAACCCCTTTCCGGTGACCGGGTCGAAGATGGGCTTGTTCTGCCCCCTGTGGCCGTACTTGAGCTTGTAGGTCGTCGCGCCCTGCGAGAGGGCGACCAGCTGCTGCCCGAGACAGATGCCGAGGGTCGGCATCCCAGATTCGATGAGCCTCTTCGTCGTCGCGACGGTCTCAGAACAGAGCTGCGGGTCGCCGGGGCCGTTGCTGACCACGACGCCGACCGGGTCGTGCTTCACCACCTCGGAGTACGGGGTGTCGAAGGGCGCCCTGACGACGCTGTATCCTCGGATCAGCAGGTTGCGGATGATCGAGAGCTTCGTCCCGCAGTCCAGGACAACGACGGTCCTCTCCGAGTCCCCGTAGACCCGGGGCTGCTTCGGAGAGACACGCCTTACAAAGTCGATGGCGCCGTACCTGGTCGAGCCCTTGAGGAGGGCCATGAGCTCGCCCCTCGAGGACAGCTCGACGCCGTTGGCGAGGACCCCCATCATCACCCCTCTCTCCCTTAGCTTCGTCACGAGCGCCCTGGTGTCGACGCCCTCTATCCCGGGGACTCCCTCGCCGCGCATCCAGTCGGAGAGCGTCCGCTTCGAGTCCCAGTGGGACGGGCGCGCACAGCTCTCCTGGACGACAATTCCGCTCACCTTGACCGACTCGGACTCGAACTGCCTCGGCAGCCCCATCGGGTCGAGGTCCTGCATGGACGGGACGCCGTAGTTCCCTATTAGCGGGTAGGTGAAGGTGAGGACCTGCCCTGCGTAGGATGGGTCGGTCATGGACTCAGGATAGCCGACCATGCCCGTCGTGAAGACGACCTCGGCCACGGCCGTCGTCTCGGCCCCGAAGCCCCTGCCGAGGAAGAGCGACCCGTCCTCGAGAAGAAGAACGGCCGGATTGCTCCCCTCAGTTTTTTCCATAAGCTCTCTTGAAGAAGATAGGCTCACGCCCGTCTGTTTTTAAACGCTTTGACGATTCCGCGCCCTCTGAGGGCGCGCCGGGGGCCCCGACTCGAGCCGCTTCCTCTCCTCGGTTATCAGGTCGGTCAGCGCGGTGAACGCCTTCCCCACCTCCCTCATCTTCACGACGATTATCGTGTCCGTGTGGCAGCTTACGGTGTCCTCGATGTTGACGTGCCGCCTCGCGATCTGGTTGTAGAAGTTGATCAGGGTCCCCGGCGTGGTCCTTATCGAGACCGGGCTCTGGACGATGATCGCCGCGTAGTCGTCACCCTCCTCGAGGATGACCGAGTCGGGGAGCCTGTCCCTTATCCGCTTGTGGAGCTTCTGGTCGAAGATCAGGGTGATCGAGCCGATGCTCTCGGAGACGTGGAGGAAGTCGTGCTGGTGGCTCGCAAGCATCGCGCCGACGGCCTCGACCGTCTTTCGGGTCTTCTCGACCGAGATCTTGGAGACGTGGGTCCTCACGTTCACGACGGACTCGGCTATCACCGTCCTGATCTCGTCGGAGCCCGCCGTGTAGACCCCGCGCAGCCGCTTCAGGGACGTGATGATCGACTCTAGGTTGACCTCTCTCCCGAGCCTCTCGGCGATCCTGGGCTGGAGCATCCTGGAGACCGCGCTGATGTTCGCATAGTCCCTGGCGAGCGCGTCCTGGAGGGAGAGGTCGTAGTCTATCTCCTCACGGACCGCCGCAATCAGCGCGCCTGGCGTGACCGATTTCGTGACAAGGGCACCCTAAATTGGGTTATTTATGGCCAAAATCTATAAAAACGTTTCACTGAGGGCCGAAATCCCCTTGAGAGAGAAGATCGTTCTCGCCTACTCCGGCGGCCTGGACACCTCGGTCATCATCCGCTGGCTGCAGGAGAAGTACGACGCAGAGGTGATAACCCTGACGCTCGACCTGGGCCAGAAGGAGGACTTCAAGGAGATCGCCGCCCGTTCCAGGGCGATCGGCGCGGCGAAGCACGAGGAGCTCGACGTCAAGGAGGAGTTCATCCGAGACTACATCCTCCCGTCGGTCCGGGCGAACGGGATGTACGAGGGCAAATACCCCCTGGCGACGGCTCTAGGCAGGCCGCTCATCGCGACGAAGCTCGTCGAGGTGGCGGAGAGGGAGGGGGCGACCGCGGTCGCCCACGGGTGCACCGGCAAGGGGAACGACCAGGTCCGGTTCGACGTCACCGTGAGGGCCCTCAGCCCGTCGCTGCGCGTCATCGCCCCCGTGCGCGAGTGGAACATGTCGCGGGACGAGGAGGTCGTCTACGCCAAGGAGCACAACATACCGATCAAGAGATCAAACTCAGTCTTCAGCATCGACCAGAACCTCTGGGGGAGGGCCATAGAGGCCGGCCCCATCGAGGACGCGGACGTAGAGCCGCCGCCGAGCGCCTTCGAGTGGGTCACCCAGCCGAAGGACGCCCCCGACAAGCCCGGTTACATCGAGCTTGGGTTCGTCCGGGGGGTGCCCCGGTCGGTCGACGGCGAAGAGAAGCCTCCGCTCGAGCTGATCAAGCACGTGAACGAGTTCGCCGGGAAGCACGGGGTCGGCATCATCGACCACATCGAGGACCGGCTCGTGGGGATAAAGTCGAGGGAGGTCTACGAGGCGCCGGCCGCCCTTTCGATAATCGAGGCCCACCGGGACCTGGAGCAGCTGGTCCTGACGCGCCACGAGCTGGCGTTCAAGGCGGGGGTGGAGCGGGAGTGGTCCTGGCTCGTCTACGCCGGGCTCTGGATGGACCCGCTCCGCACGGCTCTGGACGCCTTCGTCGACGCGACCCAGAGCAGGGTCACCGGGTCGGTCCGCCTGAAGCTCTTCAAGGGCGGGATGCGCGTCGTGGGCAGGAGGTCGGAGAACTCCCTCTACAACGTCGCGCTCTCGACCTACACCAAGGGGTCGACGTTCGACCAGTCCTCGGCCGTGGGGTTCATCGAGCTCTGGGGCCTGCAGTCCCGTATCGCTGCGAAGATGGCGACGAGCGTCGCGAGAGAAGGAAATGCCGAACATACTAAGAGGAAGTCGAGTCAAAGGGTCAAGTAGAAGGGCGAACGACTTCATCTCCTCGATAGGCTTCGACGGCCCGCTCGCCAGGCACGTCGTCTCGATAAGCGAGGCCCACATGCTCGCCCTGCTGAGGTCGAAGGAGGTCCGCCCCGAGGTGGGCTCCGCCACCCTCGGCTTCCTCGCCGGGCTGCCGGCCGACATGGCCCTCGACCCCGCCACCGAGGACGTGCACCACATGGTCGAGCAGGAGGCGATCAGGTCGATAGGGATGGAGACGGCCGGCTACCTCAACCTGGGCAAGAGCAGGAACGACCAGGTCGCGACGGCGCTCCGGATGGAGACCCGCGACCGGCTGCTCGACCTCTCCGAGGCCCTCTGCGGGGTCCAGAGGGCGCTGGTCGGGCTCGAGCGAAGGTACGGCGGACTCCCGATGCCCGGCTACACCCACCTCCAGCACGCGCAGCCGGTGACGGTCGCGCACCACATGCAGTCCTACTTCGAGGCGGTGCAGCGGGACGTCGAGCGCGCGCGGCAGGCCTACGGGCGGGTCAACCTCTCACCGATGGGAGCGGCCGCCCTCGCGGGGACCTCGGTCCTCCTCGACCGGGGTTACGTCGCCTCTCTCCTCGGCTTCGACGGCATAGCCGAGAACGCCATGGACGCCGTCTCCTCGAGGGACTTCGCCCTCGAGTCGATCTCGCTCTGCGCGATAGCCATGGTCGACCTCTCCCGGATGGCCGAGGAGCTCGTGCTCTGGTCCTCGACCGAGTTCGGGTTCGCCGAGCTCGCCGACGAGTACAGCGCCACGAGCAGCATCATGCCGCAGAAGAAGAACCCGGTCGTCGCAGAGACGGTCAGGGCGAAGTGCGGGTCGGTGCTGGGCGAGCTCGCGGCCTCATTGGCCATCACCAAGGCCCTCCCGAACTCTTACAACCTCGACCTGCAGGAGGTCACGCCCCACCTCTGGAGGGCGCTGGAGGCGACGATCTCCTCCGCGGAGATGATGGCCGAGATGCTCTCCAGCCTGCGGCTCGAGGCCGAGAGGCTCCTGGGCTCGGTCCAGGGAGACGCGTCGACCGCGACCGAGCTCGCGAACTACCTGGTCAGGGACCACGGCGTCCCTTTCCGCCAGGCCCACGCCATCGTCGGCGAGATCGTCCGGGCCTCCCTGGAGACCGGCTCGACGCTCGAAGAGGCAACCGTGAGGGAGATGCCGTCGGTCTCCTCGAGGGTGACCGGGACCTCGATAAAGGTTGATAAAGACCAGGTCCGAAACGTGCTCGATGCACTCAAAACCCTGCAATTGACGCGCACCACGGGTGGGGCGAACCCACTCTTCGTCCCCCGTCTGCTGTCCAAGGACTCCCGCTCTCTGAGGCAGAACCTATCCTGGATATCCGACGCGAGGGCCTCCCTCGAGGCCGCCTCCGGGCGCCTCAGGACCCAGGTGGAAAAGAACCGAGCCGAGGTGAGAAGATGATAGTAGCAAAGTGTGAGGAATGCGACGCTGACGTGGCGATACCGGACGACGCCATCGTCGGCGAGATCGTCCAGTGCAAGGAATGCAGCGCCGAGTACGAGGTCGCCTCGATAGGCGACGGCAAGGTCTCACTCAAGCCGGCCGAGGTCGCCGAGGAGGACTGGGGCGAGTGAGCGAGTTGAAGCTCACCATAGTCTTCGACCGCATCCGCGGCGAGGAGAAGTGGCTCGTCCACGAGGCTCGCAAGGCCGGATGCACGACCGAGCTGGTCGACGGGAGGATGCTCTCCTTCGAGCTGACGGACGGCGCCGCCGCGAACCGGTTCGGGGACGTCGTCCTCCAGAGGTGCATCAGCCACTATCGCTCCCTCTTCCTCACCCGGATAATGGAGAACTTCGGCGCCCGAGTGATCAACACGTCGCAGGTCGCGGAGACCTGCGGGAACAAGCTCATCACCTCGATGGTGCTGGCGAAGGCGGGGGTCCCGACTCCGAAGACCTTCGTCGCCCTATCCTCCGAGTGCGTCGGCCAGACCGCCGAGCAGCTCGGATATCCGGTCGTCATGAAGCCCTTCGTGGGGAGCTGGGGGCGGATGATCAGCATCGCGAGGGACGCCCAGACCCTGGACGCCATCGTCGAGCTGAGGGAGTCGATACCCAACCCCATCGAGCACATGTACTACCTCCAGGAGTTCGTCGAGCGGCCCCCGCGCGACATCCGGGCGATAGTGGCCGGCGACGACCTCATCGCCACCGTCTACAGGAACGCCCCCCAGAACGAGTGGAGGACGAACGTGGCCCGGGGCGCCACGACGACCTCGTTCAAGGCCGACAAGGAGCTCACGGAGCTGGTCCACAGGGCGGCGAGCGCGGTCGGAGGGGGGATCCTGGGCGTCGACGTGATGGAGTCGAAGGTCCACGGATACGTCGTCCACGAGGTCAACAACACCGTCGAGTTCAAGGGCGCGCAGGCCGCGTCCAAGACCAAGATCGCGAAGAAGATGATCGACTTCGTCGTCAGGAGCGCGAAGCGCTAGAATGGTCCGCGTCGGGGTCGTCGGCGGGACCGGCTACGCAGGCGGAGAGCTGATCAGGCTGCTGCTGCGGCACGGGAAGGTCGATCTGACCTTCGCGACCGCCCGCAGGAACGTCGGCGACTACGTCTTCCGGGTCCACCCGAACCTAAGGGGGGTGACCGACATGAAGTTCATCGACGGCGACGTCTCCAAGATGACATCGATGGCGGACCTCGTCCTGACCGCCCTCCCGCACGGTCAGTCGATCGGGCTGGTCTCGCAGCTGGCCGCCTCGGGCGTGAAGGTCGTGGACCTCAGCGCCGACTTCCGGCTCCGGAACCCCGCCGACTACGAGACCTGGTACGGATACAAGCACCCCGACCCGGAGCTCCTGGCCCGGTTCGTCTACGCCGTGCCGGAGCTGAACAGGGACGAGATATCCAGGGCCAGCCTCGCCGCCTCGCCCGGGTGCATGGCCATCACCTCGATCCTCGCCATGGCCCCCCTCTTCAAGCAGAGGGAGGTCGCCCTCGACCGGAGCCACGTCGTCGTCGACGCGAAGATCGCCTCCTCCGGGGCGGGCGGGAAGCCCTCGCTCTCGACGCACTTCTCGGAGAGGTACGGCGTGGTCAGGCCGTACAAGCCCGCCGGTCACAGGCACACGGGCGAGATAGAGCAGGAGCTCTCCTGGCTCTCGGACGACAGGGTTACCGTCTCGATGTCGGCCCACGCCGTGAACATGGTCCGGGGGATCCTCTCGACCTGCCACGTCTTCTACGAAGGCGAGATCCAGAACTCGACCGTCTGGAAGATGTACCGCGCCCAGTACGGGGACAAGCCCTTCGTCCGGATGGTCAAGGACAGGAAGGGCCCCTTCCGGCTGCCCGACCCGAAGGTCGTCATAGGGTCGAACTTCTGCGACGTCGGCTTCGAGATAGACGAGCGCGGCCACAGGATAGTCGCCATCGGCGCCATAGACAACCTGCTGAAG
>JBEKTS010000022.1:0-25986 GCA_049515775.1 Nitrososphaerales archaeon
AAGGAGTCGTCGTACCAGAACCTCCTCGGGAGGTACAACGAGTACATCATGTCCGGGGAGGACGCAGACGACGCCATGCTGGCGCGGCTGTTCGCCCCCGACGCGCGGTTCTCGCCGGACGAGCTCGCGGAGATCCGCCGCCTGATGATAGCCTACGGGATCATAGAGGAGGCCTACGAGCTCTACAGGAAGGGATGGATCGACGAGGAGACGTGGGACCAGTGGGGCGAGTGGCTGAAGGCCATCTCCAAGCACCCGCGGTTCGCCATGCTGCACGCCTCGACCGCCGGCATGTTCGACAGATACTTCCAGGATTACGTCTCCCGGTTGCTCGCTTCGAACCCACCCGGACCGCAGAGCTGAACGACGCGCTCCAGGGCCGCGAGGTGGCTCTCGAAGGCTCCCACCGGATCTCCACCTCTCCGCGCGAGTCGAAGCACCGTCATCCAACAGGCGGCTCTTTCGGAGGTAACCAGATTACGTAACTTCACTACATTTTCGCGATGCCCCGACCCCCGCTTATAACGCCCGTCATGCGAATTCTGAGGGGTCTGCGGTCGGATGAACCGGGGGGCGGGCGCCCGAGCCCGTTTCCGGAGGCCTCAGACCGAATCCGCGCGTCGATTGCCATGAACTTCCGCAGGCCCGGGGCCATCGCCGTCCTTTCAGGACGGAGGATCTGGGCGCGGTACCTTGCGAGGGCGGTCAACAACGCCACTGGAATCCCGCGAGCCCGTGCGGGGTCTCTCGTATGAGCGAGGTTCCACCCTGGAAGAGCGAGGGCGACGGCTTCCGCCGACCATCGTGAGGCTACCAAGTAAGGAAGCCGTACCGGGTCCGACCGCAGATTCCGAGTTTACAAATGTTTCATGACCTATAATAACTGGCTCAACGAACATACAATCTACTCTAAATGCACACAAACGAATGCATAAGATACAGCCCACTTAAGTACCAAATAGCAGCTAAAAACGTTCAGCGAATAGAATTGGCAGAATCAACTAGCGACAAGTCGACTAACGATAAGAAACTGACACTTTCCAGGCGGCAGTTCGTGGGGACCGCAGCCGCAGGCGCAGCGGCGCTCGGCGTTATGGCGGGGGCAGCGTCGTTCGTACCGAACGCCGCAGCTCTGACGCAGCGGGGGGCAGGGCCGCTGGTCATCCCGAAGTCCACCGAGCAGGGCGCTCCGACGATGTTCCAGCCGGTGACCGGTATGCCGTCCGAGTGGGACAAGGAGGTCGATGTGCTGGTGGTAGGCGCCGCGGGCGCCGGGATGGCCGCAGCGATTGAGGCAGCGCAGGCCGGGGCTAACACCCTCATCATAGAGAAGATGGACCACTGGGGTGGCCTTTACATGTCGGCCGGTGGGAGCGCCACCATAGGCGGCAACAACCACATCCAGCAGAGGGATGGGGTCACGGGCGATTCCATCCCGCTGTGGTACAACGCCGAGATGCTAGGCTCGGACTACCGCGGCAACCCTGAGCTCGTCCAGACCTACGTGGAGCACGGAGACGAATGGCTCGCCTTCATGGAGAGCCTCGGCGCGGTTTGGGCCAAGACGTCCCAGGGGATATACCCGACCACGCTCGCCAACGGCCAGCCCAGCCCCATGCGAGGGATGTCTCTCGCCGCGTCCTCTAACTATCCGACGACGACCGGCTTCAACTGGACCTACCTCCTCAACAAGCAGGTGAACGCGCTGGGGATCCCCATCCTCCTTAACAACGCCATGACCGGCCTGTACCGCCAGCCCAACGGCCCGGTCGTCGGAGCCGCGGTGGCCACGCCTACGGGAAGCATCAACATCAAGGCCAACAAGGCGGTCATCCTCGCAACGGGAGGCGCGTCCGACAACCTCATCCTGAACCACGCCTGGGACCCACGATACGACGCCGACATGCTGCACGACGGTGCGCAGCCGCCGGGAACGCCTGACTTCGTCCAGAACACGGGCGACGGGCACCTGGCCGCCATGGCCATCGGGGCCGGAGTCACCGACATGTCGTTCCCGATCTACTGCGCGGTCCACTACGGCACCCACCTGTACTTCGTATGGTCCACACAGAACCCGCGCAACTACAACAGCGACACCAACGCGGCCGGACAGGTCGCCACCTCGACGGGCCTCAGCATCAGCAACTTCCAGTACGTCATCTGCGTGAAGGGCGACGGCACTAGGTTCGTCAACGAGGTCTCCGCGACGACGTCGATCCCGACATTCGTGGGAATCGACCCATACGCGCCTGAGCCTCTCGCGAACGGCGGAGAGTGGCCAGAGCACCAGTACATCAGGGCGTGGCTCAACCTGGCGGACAGGCCTCGCAACTGCTGGGTGGTCGCCGACAGCGTCGGCGCCAAGGCGCTGGGTTGGAACACGGCCCTGATGGCCGCCCCGAACCCGATGGTCTCTCCATCTCTGTATCCTGACGCCGTCGCCGTGGCCAACGACCTCCCGACGCTCGCCTTCCAGATGGGTGTCTCCCCGACCGGATTGGCTACCACCGTCACCAACTACAACGGCTACGTCACCGCCGGCAAGGACCCCGACTTCGGGAAGCCGACACCGCAGTACCAGATCTCGACTCCCCCCTACTACGCAGCCAAGATGATCCTCATCCGCCACACACAGCGCAACGGGCTCAGGATCAACTCCAACGCGCAGGTCATCGACCAGATGGCCGCCCAGTGGGGACAGGTCCAGAACCTGGCGCTCAGCCACATCAGCATCAACTCGGAGCCGGTCATACCCCACCTCTACGCAGCGGGCGAGGTCGCGGCCTGCTTCGGATGGCGCCGCTATCACAACAGCCTGGGCGCCTACCAGATCTGGGGCCGCATCGCCGGGCAGAACGGCGCGGCAGAGAACAGCCTGGCCTAGCCGGGTGCTTGGGGAGAGACGACTCTCCCCATCCCCGACCGACCATCTTCCATCCAGAATCGCGAGGCGATATCGACAATGAACAAGCGAAGCATGTACATCACCGTACTTGCGGTGTTGTTGCTGAGCGTCGTCACGGTGACGACGGGCGTCTGGCTCACTGGCGGCTTCTCGCACGGCGACCCCAGCCTCGACCAGGGATGCTATTGCCACAACAACGGCATAGCGATCTACGTCAACGGGACGGGCGACGGTAACGGAGGGCTCTTCTTCGGACCGTTCAAGGCCGGGACCTCCTTCCACTTCTATGTCAGCACGAACAACGTCCAGGCGACGGGCATCGTCCCCGGACTCCAGCAGTGGTTCTCCAACCAGACGGACAACGCCAAGTTCACCTTCTCGCCGGTCTCGGTGACCGACGGGTCCGCCCAGGACAGGTCGCCTACGGCGGGCAACATCACGGCGCTCTACACGATAACCACTCCATCGACGGCGGGCATGTACACCCTCACCCTCTACGCGCAGGGCTCCGAGATGCAACCAATCCTCGTGCAGGTGACCGGCGGATCCACCAGCACGACCTCGACTACGCACTCGACCACCTCGACATCTACCACCTCGGCATCTACCACCACCCCAATTACGACGACATCCACCTCTAGAACCACCACGACCACGCAGCCAACCACGACCTCGACGTCCAAGACTTCGGGACCTGTGGACTCGCTCAAGATCGCCACCAACGCGCAGAACTACTCCGCGTCGACGACCCTCATAATCACCGGCACCCTGGCGCCGGCTCCCGCAGCCGGGACGGCTGTCGTCGTCCAGATCGAGAACCCGGCGTACACCACCGTGGTCTATGACAACAACGTCACGGTGGCAGCCGATGGGACGTTCAGCTACACCGTCAGCATCGTCGCGAACAGCTCGGACTGGGTCCCGGGCACATACACCCTGAGCGTCACCGCCCAGGAGCCAGCGCCCCTGACAGCGGTCTCCCAGTTCTTCTACACGCCGTACCTCGTGAGCACGACTAGCACGTCGTCGACCGTGGGCACCGTGACCATATTCTCGACAGAGACCACCACCGTGGGCACCGTGACCACTACCACGACGCAGACCACCACGACGGTCGTCGGCACCGTGACCAGCTTCAAGACCACGACGGTGACCGGTCCCGCGCTGACGACGATCACAACGACCATATCCGGTCCGACGACAACGACGACCGCACCCGGCTCCACAACGACGACAACGACGACAGCGACTACGATCGCCACCACGACCGCACCCGGCTCCACGGTGACCAGCACGGCGCCAGCATCGACGCTGACCTCCACGGCCACCCAGATCTCCACCAGCACGGTGACGCAGACGAACTCCGCCATCCCGAGCTGGGCGTACGCCGCGATGGCGATCCTCCTTCTGGCAGGGCTGGCGGTAGGCTATGTCGTCAAGAGACCACCGACCCGACAGAACTGAACTGAACGTCCCGCTGGCGGAGCTCGAGAGGGTCTCCAAGGCGCTCGCGGTCTCCGACGGCGTCAAAGACGAGGCGGCGCGCATCTGCCGGAAGGGCATGGAGATGGGCAACAGAAGAGGGTCCCTCCCCCAGGTCGCGGCCTCGTCCGTCTACGCGGCGTGCAGGGAGAGGGAGATACCTATGACGCTCGATGAGGTCGCCGTCGCCAGCGGCGTGAGCAAGAAGGAGCTGGCAAAATGCTACAACGTGCTCGTCACCAGGCTCGACCTCAAGGTCCCGGTCGCGAACCCCGCCGAGTACGTGACGAGGGTGGCCTCCAGGACCAAGGCGAGCGCGGAGGTGCAGGCGGAGGCGCTCGAGATACTGTCGAAGGCCGGGAAAGTAGGCGTCACGGCCGGCGTCTATCCGATGGCGCTCGCGGCCTCGGCCCTCTACGTGGCCTCGATGATGGACGGCCGGAAGCTGACGCAGAAGGCCGTCGCAGAGGCGGCAGGCGTGAAGGAGGCCACGGTACGGAAAGAGTACAAGCGACTGGAGACGGTCCTTAACCTGGAA
Organism: Nitrososphaerales archaeon; assembly: GCA_049515775.1. Taxonomy (GTDB): domain Archaea; phylum Thermoproteota; class Nitrososphaeria; order Nitrososphaerales; family Gagatemarchaeaceae; genus Gagatemarchaeum. Next base: position 4,926 of record JBEKTS010000022.1, read on the forward strand.
GTCTCACCACAGCAGGAGGGGGAGCTCGACCATTGAGAAGAACGGGGCACCATCTGGGCGGACCGAAATCTGGAGCACCAGCGAGCTTCGACGACGATGGGCCTTGTGGAAGCGCTGAAATGTCCGATTCCGTCATCTGCGAGAGCTCGACCGTCGTCGACGTCCACCCCCACCGAGCCCCGAGAAGGCTGACCCCGGGCAGGGGCTCCACGACCAGGCGCCTGAACCGCGCTTATTAGGCGCCTAACCCAATCCCATCCGTCCGCATGCGCCTCCAGAAGCAAAAGACGCGTAAGGTCAAGGGGAAGGAGTACTTCCGGTGGACCGTCGTCATCCCTCCGGCCACGGTCGAGGAGCTGGGATGGAGGGAGGGCCAGGAGCTGCGGCACAGGCTCAAGGGGAAGCGGCTGGTCATAGAGAAAGACTAGAATGGCGGCTACCCCGGGCTGCCGCACTCGGACGCAGCCTAGGTCGTGCGAGCGACGGACGTCCCTCGGCGAGGTCGATGGCAGGCCCGCAGGGAAGGCTGCCGTATCCCCACCCCTCTACTTCCATTTCCTTCCCGATTCCGTCACCCTGGTCTCCACCACCCACCTCGGCCGCGGCTCGGTACACACATAATACGGTCCGGGAGCCGGGAACTCTGGAGTGCGGCGTTCCATCTCAGGGGCGAGACCACGTTGGTAGACGAGCGCGACTTCCTGATACTGTCCCAGCTGCGGAGGCACCCGTTCTCGTCCTACGAGACCCTCGGTCGGGGGATCGGGTTGTCCGGCCAGGCCGTGAAGACGAGGATCGGGGCCCTGGAGAAGGCGAGGATACTGACCTCTCTCCAGGCGATGCCGGCCGCCCAGGTCTTCCGGAGGTCTCCGCGGCTCTTCTTCTTCAAGCAGCCCATCGGCTCGCCGGAGAGGCTCCAGGCCGCCATAGAGACCGACCCCGTGGTCTTCGCGACGATGGACGTGAACCACAGCGCCGGGGTGCTGGTCTACGGCGACGGCGCTTCGTCCGGACCCCCGGAGGAGCTCACTGCCCTCCTCGGCCCCGCCGAACCGGCCGTCACGCCCCTGTTCCCCCATCCTCGGAGGGAGCTCGTGAAGCCGGTATCCCTGGCCGAGCTGAGGGTGCTGCGGATGCTCGTCTTGAACCTGCGCGTCCCGCTCAGCGAGATCTCCCGGTCCACGGGGCTCTCCCAGAAGGTCGCGAAGAAGGCCAGGAGGCGGCTGCTGGACGACGGGCTCTTCCAGGTACAACCCATCGTCCAGTCGGCCCGGTCCAGCCGCATCCTAATGTACGAGGTCCACGTGCATTCGGACGACGACTCTGTCCTTCTGCGCGTGAAGCAGTCCCTCCCGAGGTCCGTCTTCGTCAACCAGTGGGAACACACCGCCGCCATATTCTCCTGTTGGGCCGATTCCATAGCCGAGGTCTTCGAGACCGAGAGGAGGCTGAGGAGCGAGCCGGGCGTGAGCGGCGTGCTCGTGAAGTTCCACACGCGGGCGATCCTCGCTTCGTCCAGGCTGACCTCCTGGATAGACGGGGAGGTCCTCCGCCTGAAGGGAAGGGACCGACCAGTCGGGGCGCTCCCACCCTCCCGGTGACAGCCGTTTTTCCAAGTCTAGCGTCCGGACACGCTATATGGCGTCGCCACCCTCGGCTCGAACGAGGCGATTCAGAAGATGTCTAGAGAGGTCGAAGAGGCAGGAAGGAAGAAGGAGGAGGGACGAGACGGCGCGGTCTCGACGACGTACGAGCTCCCATACGCGGGCTCCAGCAGGGTCGAGCTGGTCGTGGAGGAGCGCGGCGAAGACGGGCGGCCGTCGTTCCTGCTGCTCCACGGCGGCGCGGGGCCGGCTTCGATGGCGCGCTTCGCCAGCCTGCTGGCCGAGCGCCACGGGGCCCGGGTCATCACCCCGACCCACCCCGGGTTCGCTCGCACCAAGCGGCCTGACGAGCTGAGGAGCGTCGAGGGGCTGGCGCAGGTCTACGCCGCGCTCCTCGACCGCCTGGGCGCCGGCGACGTGACCGTCGTCGGCAACTCCGTCGGCGGCTGGATCGCCGCCGAACTGGCCCTGCTCGGGAGCCCTCGGGTCGGCCGCATCGTCCTGGTGGGTGCCGTCGGCATCGACGTCCCAGGCCACCCTGTCACGGACGTATCGAAGCTCACCCCCACCGAGATAATGGGCCTCTCCTACCACAACCCGAAGCCCTTCCTGGTCGACCCGGCGACCCTGACCGACGACCAGCGCGCCGTCGTGGGCGCCAACAGGGCCGCCCTGCAGGTCTACGCCCCGCGGATGACCGACCCGACCCTGGCCGGACGGCTCGCCAGGGTCGCCGCCCCGGTGCTCGTCATCTCCGGCGAGTCCGACCGCATCGTCGGCCCCGAGTACGGCCGCGCCTGGGCCACCGCCATCCCCGGAGCCAGGTTCGAGCTGCTCGCCGGCACCGGTCACGTCCCCCAGGTCGAGACCCCCGAGCTGCTGCTCGAGACCATCTGGGACTACGTGAAGGCGGGCCGCTGAAAGGGAAGAGGACGCCAGGGACCCAAGGCCGCCTGCGTCCTTCCTTCGACGCTCGGGGAGGGGGCGAGACGCGGGCGCGATGTCCACGCTCACTCGAAGGGCTCGAGCACGGTCCTGCAAGCGGCCTCCAGCAGCTCCACGTAGCGGTCCGCGTCGTACCGGGTCTCCCTTGAGATCAGCTCCTGCGGCTTCGTCCTGAACTTCCTCGACGTCGAGCGCTGGGAGGTGATGACGTAGCCGACGCTCTCCCCGGCGTGGAGCTCCCTCCCCGCCTCGGTGAGCTGCGACGCCGCGGAGGCTTCGAGGGTGTTCGCCCTGTACTCCGAGGGCGCCTTCGAGAGGCTCCTGGTTATCACCAGCTCCCGGGGGGAGACCTCGTGCCTGAGGATCGCCCCGACGTACCTCTCGACTATCTTCCGGCACTCGGGGACCAGTGCCCTCGCCTCCTCCATCCCGTCGGCCTTGGCGAGCAGGTCAAGCATCTCCATCTGGCACCTCTTGAAGAGGGCGGGCGTGTCGTGCCTCCTCGCCTCTATCCCTCTCACCTTCAGCCCGCCTTCCCTGTAGACGCCGAAGTACCTGTTCGCCGAGGGCATCGCGGCGTTCATCTTGGACGGGAGGAAGGCGATCCATTTGTAGAGGCCCTCGAAGGACATGTCGAACCCGGTCTCGCGCTCCATCTCAGCCCTCAGCGCCAGGTACTCTCCGCTCTTCGCCCCCTCCTTCTTCACCCACAGGGAGTCGACGATGCCGTGTACCACCCTGAAGCCGCGCGACTCCGCCACTCGCACCGCCTGGAGCAAGACCGCCCGATCCCAGGCGCAGACGGCGATGTGGGCGTCGATCCTGCCGAACTTTGCGTTCGCGTGACCTAGATATCCAAAACTTGTAACCCCGACCCACTTGAGCGCGACCTGCCTCGCGTCGTACCTCGCCCTCTGCTCCGGGGTCTTCGTCAGGTCGTGCCTGAGCTTCTTGTAGCGCAGCCGCTTCCCTACGATGATCCCCATCGACCTCGGGACGATGCCGGTCCTCCTCTGGCAGACGTTCCAGTCGAGCTCCGGCACCCGGTTGCCCGACTCGGGGCAGCACGCGCACCTCACCGTCTCGCCCGAGACGTTCTTCTTCAGCATGATGTTCGGGTAGAGCGAAGAAAAGTCGTACTCGGCCACGTCCTCGTAGAGACCCGGCTTGGGTTCGAAGGTGAACCCTCCCCTGTCAGCGATGAGGAGCTCGACCCTGTCCTTGGGCGTCTCCACCAGGGTGGGCTTCCACGGGACCAGCAGGTCCTGCTTGTACGCGTTGTAGAACTGGAGCGAGGAGAGCGCCCTCCCTATGGTCGCCCTGCTCGAGGTGTGGAGTGGCATCCTGCATATGCGGCTGAGCTCGTAGAAGCCCTCCAGCCCAGACTCGCCGTAGACGAACGAGTTCGCGACGTCGATGTGCACCCTCCCCCTGAGCCTCACCGTGGAGGGCTTGTACAGTATCTTGCCGTAGCTGAAGTAAGAGGTGCCGGGCCTCGAGGGGAGCTCGATGCCGGCCGCCGGGCCCCGGTCGAGCGAGAACTCCACGCCGCGCGCCCGGGCCCTTTTGGCCAGGTAGGGCAGGAGGAACGAGTCGCCGCCGTCCGTGAACACTATGTCCGGGTCGATCTCCCGGACGGTCCTGACGAGCGAGAGGATCTTCTCGCCCTCGTCACCGACGTCGAGGACGACCTCCTCCCCGCCGCCGTCGCCCCCCTTCCTGACGGTCAGGGACCTGAGAGGGTCGTCCTCGCTCGCGAGGTTCCCGTGCTTCCCGACGTCGGCCGTCACCCCCGCCGAGGTCAGGGGCGGCACCTCGTAGTCGCAGTCCCAGACGTCGTCCTTCAGCGCCCAGTCCAGACCGTGACCGCGCTGCTCCACCTCGGTGCGGGCGAGGGGGAAGAGGTCCTTCTGGTAGAGGTAGGACTGGGCCGGCGGGACGTCGACGTTGTACAGCCGGAAGTAGCCGAAGGGCTTCGACCTCTCGATGATCGTCGCCAGTAGCGGCAGCCTGCGGGCGTCCTTCACCCTGAGCTCGAGGACGTCGGACCTCAGCAGGTCGATGACCCGCTCGTACCTCCTGACGACGGCCGAGCCCTCGACGTGCTGCTGGACCTCCCGCGCCGCGGCCAGCTGGACGAGGTCCTTTGAGGACCTGGACGCCACGTACATGGAGGGCGTCCAGCGGTCGACGAAGCGGTGCGCCGAGCCGTCGTCGCCCTTGACCCAGACGACCATCTCCCCGGGGTCGCCGGGGTAGAGGTCGAGGAGCCAGCCCTCCATCTCGGTCAGCGTCCCTCCTCGGCCTTCTCCAGCTTCTCGGTGAGCTGCTCGATCATCCTGTGCTGGAGGAATATCAGGCCCATCAAGAGCGAGTCGCTGGGGAAGGGGTCAGCGGAGACCTCCATGGAGGGGAGGTACTCACAGACGCGCTGCATCATCTGCCCGTACAGCTCCCTGTCCTCCCCCCTCAGCGCCTCGCCGAAGGGCCTCCAGCCCTCGATCTCCTTGACGACCTTGCTCTTCCCGAGGCTCATCGGCGCTCCTCCACCTCTCGCCGCTCCGCCATCCCCTCCAACCAGGACGTCCTCACGGCGAAGGAGGATGCCGAGGTGCACAGGCGGGCGGTGTCTAGCGTCTCGTCGAAGGCCTCTCGCTCCCTCTTCGGGAGGTACTTCCTGAACTCCCGCCACCCGACGACCTCCCCCATCTGCACCAGGCGGAACGAGAGGACCGTCCTCCCCATCATCGGACGGCCTCCAGCGGGCTGTCGGGATGGAAGAGCAGCCGGTTCATTCCGAACTCGGAACCGCAGGGCCTCTTTTTGGTCGGGTGCCTGAGGAGCTCGGCCCGCACCGCGTCGCTGGAGTCCCCTCTCGCCGGCGAGAGGCGGACGAGCGTGTCGGCCCACCCGGCGACCATCTCGTCCCACCTGGTGGGCGGGCCCAGGGTGACGATCACCGTCAGCTGCCTCTCCTCCCTCGCCTTCAGGATGCCCGCGCGGACCGCGTCGAGCAGCCTCTCCACCTCGACCGGGGAGGTGTCCGGCTCGTCGAAGGTGCCCAGGATGTTCGCCACGACGAGCACCTTCGCCCCGTAGAGGTCGACCATGTCCACGACCTCCTTCGAGAGCAGGCTGGCAAGCTGGTACATCGTGAAGACCCTGCAGTTCAGGACCCGCCGCAGGGCCTTCTTGGCGTCGACGCGGTAGCGCCTGGCTAGCGAGGCGAAAAGGTAGGGATCGGAGCAGTTCCCCCCGTCGACGAAGACCGTGTTCGAGTCCAGCCCGCCGCGCTCCCGCGGGAGCTGGGCCCTGAACGCCGCGAGCTCCGCCACGGCCGAGGCGCCCCGGCCCTGGAGCATCACGAGGTTGTGGGGGGCGAGGGGCTGCAGGAGCGCGTCTAGGCGGGCAAAGTCGAGGGAGAACCGGTTGTAGGAGGAGGCGCGCTGGACCAGCGGCGCCCTGGGGCGCGCGTCGGCCCTCTGGGGCGGGATGATGACGCTCGCCGGTCGGTCCCAGTCGGCGGGCGCCCGTCCGAGCCTGCAGTCGACGGAACCCTCGAGCTTCGCGCCGCACGAGGGGCAGACGCCCACCAACGAATCGAGGATGCCGTCGAGGGGTGCCGGCGTCTTTCCGACGCCTAGGACGCCGCCGCACCCCGCGCAGGAGTAGACGAACCGCTCTCCCTGCGACCGGTCGGCCGCGACGACATAGCCCGATGCGCCCGACATGGTTGGTCGGTGCAACGCGGTTTCAGAACATTTAACCTAAGACCCGATCTCAGCCGATCTCGGGGGAGGGTGCACTGAAAATGATCGGGCGTCCTTCTTCGGCAGGCTTGCGCTGACAAGAGGGCGGCCGTCGCCGGAGGCCTGGACGCGCATCCTGCTCGACCGGCGCCCATCCCAGGATGGACCTGCTCGCCGCCGGTCAGGACCCGTGTGCAGGCTCGATGGAATCGGCTCCGGTCACGCGCCTTATCGCCGCGGCCCTCTCAGCCAGGGTCGGATAGGACCTGGACAGCCACCTGTACCTCAGAGACCTCCTGGTGTTTCCTATCATGCCCTCCCACACCTCCAGGGCCCTGACCAGGGCCTCCCCATCGTCGACGCCGTCTCGCGCGGCCTCCACGTCGCACCTCAGCTCCATCCGGCGCAACCACGGGGCGTTCAGGAGGGTCGAGATGACGTACGAGCAGAGCAGGACGACGATGGGGGCGACAACCACCGGGACGAACAGTAGGTAGCCGACGATCCCGCTCGGAAGGGGCAGGGGGTAGTACGTCCAGGCCCAGGTGAACGCGCCCGTGACCGCGACGCCCGGCAGCACCACTCGCACCAGCCTCCTCTTGGCGTCCCTCGACCTGATATGGACGAACTCGTGCGCGGCGACGGCCGACCGCTCGGCGTCGTCCAGGCGGCTCCAGTAGGCCCCGCCGAAGACGATCCTGCCGGCGAAGCAGAGCCCGGAGACGCCCCTGCCCGAGAGGAAGTACCGCTCCTCCTTCCCCTTCAGGAGGCCGGAGACTCCCATCCTGTCGGCGACCGAGTCCAGGAGCGCGGAGGAGAAGGGGACCAGCCTCAGCCTGAACCTGAAGTAGAGGTAGAGCGGGTCGATCACGACGCAGACTCGGGACCCGGGAACGGGTTCCATTATAACGTAACCGCAGCGCGACGGAGTTCCCCGCCCGTCCATCGCGACCGGGAGCAACGATAATTAGCAGCCCGACCGACAAGGGCACATGCAGCAGCGCCGCCGCGAGACGAGACCTGCGCCGGACCGACCCTCAGCGCGGGATCCAGCGGCTGCCATCCCGTGCGGTGGGAGCCATGAAAGGTGACCGTCGCGGGCCGACGGACGACGACCCGTCGAAGAACAGGGAGCAGCGGCTCGAGGCGATCCTGCGGTTCCATCCCTCAATCCGCTACGTCCGTCTGTTGGGGCGGGACGGTCGGTCGCACGCCTTCGTGCAAAGGGGGACGTCCCTGGAGCCGCGCGGGCAGACTCACAAGATCCTGCTGCGCCTGGCGCTCGCGCAGGGTATGACCTCCACCTCGGACAGGTTCTATGGGAAGGCGCGGGCGATTATCATCCTGCGGGAGAAGCTGGTCGAGCTGCTGTTCCTCCTGACCAGGGACGACATCATGCTGGTGGGTGCCGATCCCGACTTTCCCGTGGAACGGGCGCAAGACCTCGCGGAGATGGCTAGGGACATGCCGTCGCGCGACGGAGCGAGGAGAGGAAGAGGAGTGCCATCGAGGTCGGAGACGAGCAGCTCACGCCCTTGACGGACGGTCGCCTCGTCGAGAAGAGAAGGCTTTCTCGACTAAGTGAAGACCGACCCCGCCGGGGAGGTGGATGGGTCGAGGAGGAGGCGCTTCAACCATCCCTGATGGTCGATGGAAGAAATCACTCACATAGAACAATCTACCAAAGGGATTAATATTATGCGAAATATTCCAAGGTTTCAGGCGTTTGCTCGCACGTCGTCTCTCTATGAACGGACCGACAAGTGTCTGCACAACTCCATCGACACGGCCCAGGTGATCCTGCTGGAGATTGGGGCGCTCAGGGGGCGCTATGAGGGTTCAGACCCCGAGGCGGCCCAGTGGCTCCAGAAGATCGAGCAGCTCGTGCTGAAGCAGGGCGAGATCATCTTCGAGGCGAGGAGGAACCTGCGCGAGATGGCCAACCTCGGCAGCAGGGTCGAGGAGCTGCGAGCCGAGTACAACGGCAAGTCAGGACAGAAGGCGGCGACCGAGAAGTAAGGCAGAGGACGGGGCGTCTGAGGCAGGCCTTCGACCGCTTCTTCATCTAGGGGCCTTTCCGGAACACGACGGCTACGAACGTACCTTCCATGGCCGCTGCCCTCCGGTGTGCTTCCTGGGGCCCATGACGGGACCTTCAGGTCCAGCTCGTCGACCATCGACCTATGGCAGCTCGCCCTTCTTCTCTCCTACTGCCTGTGCAAGATGTCGTTCTTCATCTGGTCGTACTGCTCCTTAGTGATCTCGCCGCGCGCGTAGCGCTGGTTGAGGATCTCGAGGGCGTATGGACCGTCCGAAGCCCAGCGACCGCGGTAGTACCCGCGCCCCCGCCATCCCCACCCCAGGCCCCAGAACGCTATTCTGAAGACGAAGAAGAGGACGAAGACGAATATCAGGAACCCGAACGGGAAGAAGAAGAGCGAGGGCCACCTGTAGTAGTACGGCCCCGTCGCCAGGACGTGTCCGAAGACGCCGGCAAAGGCGAGCACCCCAAAGATGAGCCCCAGCAGGAGCAACGCGAACACCCCTGCAAATATCCACCTCAGGAAACCGTGCCTGCGCCTTCCCGTGCGAGAAGAGGATGACGAATCGAACATGTTTTTCGCCATTGTCGGGTGGGGATGGCGGAGATTTAAGGATATCGGAAAAGCGATATCGGCATAGCGATAAACTGTGAAGGTATATCAACTCGGTTTTCCGATATACGGCCGGTCGAGTTAGCTTGTGGCCCTTCCGCTGGACTATGCACAGGAAGCGCGGCTTGAGGATGGCCGTCGTCTCCATGCTCGCCAGCTCTCCCAAGAACGGCGCGGAGCTCATGGACGAGATCGAGAAGATGACGCAGGGCTGGTGGAGGCCCTCGCCCGGCTCGGTCTACCCGCTCCTGGAGCAGCTGACCAAGGAGGGGATGATCCGGAAGAGGGATGAGGACGGACGGTACGAGCTGACGGACAGGGCAGGAGAAGAGCTCGAGTGGTCCTTCGGACCCTCTTTCAGAAAGCACCCCTCCGTCGAGGAGATGTTCAGCGAGATAAGCGGGTTCGTCTCCTACATAGAGGACTTGAAGAGGACAGACCCCGGGAGCGCCAAGACGTACGCGGAGAAGATGGAGGAGCTCTCGAAGCGCCTGTCCGCCCTCGCCGATTGATAGAACGCGACCCGCGCCTTGGATCGATGCGTGCGATCGGTGCGAGCGCGAGCCGGTCGGGTCCTCCTAGGGCGTGGTGATAGGGCTCGTTGTCGCTATAGAATGTTCCATAACCCTTTAGAATGGTAATCATTGCTGATTAGCCGTGCGAATCGACCCCAGGATTCTCGTCGCTCCTCTGTTCATTGCTCTCGTGCTCTGGCTGCCCGTCGCGGCCGGAGCTTCCGGGCCGCTGGCCTTCACGAGTCCGGCGTCCGGCGCCTCTCTCAGCGGCACCCAGACGTACGTGATCGAGGGGACGATCACCCCGCTGCCGGCCATGCCCGATAACGTCTTCATCTCGGTCGACAACCCGGCGATGCAGCTCGTGGACGCTCAGACCGTCTCGCTCGTGAGCAACGGGACGTATGGGACGTTCTCCTACGCCACCAACGTCGGAGGGAACTCGGGGTGGACGCCCGGGGCCTACACGATAACCGCCGAGGACTCTGACGGTAACAGCGGCACGATCACGTTCACGTACACCGGAGCCACGACGACGACGTCCTCTACGACTTCGAGTTCGACCTCTTCCACGGCGACCTCCAGCGATTCGACGGTGACTTCCACCGTGACCTCCACGGCCACGAAGACGACCACGGTCACTCAGACGACCACCACCACTCTGCCAGCGACCACATCGACCTCGACCACCACCACCACCGTCACCGGCCCCACGACGACCTCTACCATAACCGGACCCACCACCACCGTCACCGGCCCCACGACGACCTCTACCATAACCGGACCCACCACCACCGTCACCGGCCCGACGACGACCTCTACCATAACCGGACCCACCACCACCGTCACCGGCCCGACGACGACCGCCACCTCTACCGTGACAGGACCCACGACGACCTCTACCATAACCGGACCCACCACCACCGTCACCGGCCCCACGACGACCCAGACGACCATCCAGACGGTGACCTCGACGACGACTTCGACGTCATCCTCGGTCCCTGATTGGGTCTACGCCGTGATGGTGCTGCTCCTGGTCGCAGGCCTCGCAGGAGGCTACATCCTCAAGAGACCCGAGACGACCAGCCCCACGAGCACCAATTCACTACAGACGGTAGAACCCTAGGGCGCGCCCGGCGGGGTCCGAAGCTATACCGTCCGCCCCCGTGCTTTCATCCGACTCCTCCCTCCTACCGCCGAAGAACTCGGCGAGGAAGATCAGGACTATTATGGCGGCTACGAGCACGTAGTTGAGCGGCGGGGGGAACGCCTGCGAGATGTCGCCCAGGTACGGGATCGAGACCAAGACCACTCCCCTCACGCATCCGACGGGGACTGGGGGCCATTCGTACACCGGCGGCCCCTCATCCGGGTACGGGTTCGTGGCCCTGTTGTCCCCCTGCGTTATCAGCCCGTCACTCGTGATGTTGACCACCCTGTGGACGATGATCTCCGATCCGCACCCCCCTCCGACGGGGTTCGGCCGCGCGAAGACTATCACGTCGCCTACGTGTATGTTAGCGTAGGAGGTCGTCTGCACGACGACAAGGTCGCCGACCTCGAGCGTGGGCCTCATGCTCGGCGTGGGATAGACGTCGTAGACCTGGAACGTCCCGGTCCTAGCGTTGAGCACGACGACGGCCCCGGCGACGACCAACAGGGCCAGCACCACATAGCTCATCGTCCTGCCTCCCGTAGACCGGTGACCCAAGCCGCCGCTTTCTGCCGCAATCCTTCTAAAAGGATGGCGGACGGTCCGCTACGCGCCCTCGTCCGCCGCTCTCGAGGGCCGTCCGCGCCCGACCAGACAATCCTGGCAGACGCACCCGTCGCCCCCGACCCTGTCCTTGATCGCCTGGAGCTCCTCCTTCGAGACCACGATGGAGCCGCACCAGCACCCGAGTCCTTCCCCACAGACGAAGGACTTGCCGCACACGCCGCACGCGATCTCCTTGGCCATCCCTATCTCGGAAGGCAGCGCAGGAGCCCCGACGATATATGGCGTCTCGTCTGTACGGGTCCACCAGCGGATACCCGAAGGAGCGCCCTCCCTCCCTCCCTCCCATCCACCCCGATCGGGACGGCTCCTGATCGACGCGGACCTCTGGTCGGGCGTCACGCCTCAGCGCCGACGCGGAACGCGGCCGGCCTAGTCGTTTATCTCCAGGACACCATGATGGAGAGAGGGACTCACGACATGAGGGTCTTCAGGAACGGGAAACTGCTGGGGCGAGAGACTGAGGCAGGTGAGTGGGGCACGTCCAAGGTCAGGCTCGAGAAGGACGGCCGTCTCACGTTCTCGAGCGAGACCAAGGATGAGAACTGGACCGTCGCGTTCGAGCCCATGGAAGTCGAGATGATAACGACCGAGATGGGAGGCGTGAACCAGATGACGCTTCAGGAGCTCTCGAAGGAGGTCGACCGACGCCTGCGGGAGCTCGAAGAGGAATCCGGGAGCGACCACCCCGAGCCGTCCGGCACCTGATGGGCTGGACCAAAAGACCCGAAGAGCGTTAGTAAGCACCAAAGTCACCTTCATCTTCCGCATCGCAGCCATACCCTCGACGGGGTGAGGACCGACCGCGCATCCGTCCTCGCCCTCTGCATACTCGTCGCCTCGCTCGCCGGCTACCTGGCCCTACTGACCTTCCGCCCCCCCGGTGGGCCTGGCCGCACCGACGAACGTCTTCCACACGGAGGCCGTGGCGAGTTCCATCGTCTTCGTCTCGCTCGTGCTGCTGGTGGCGCCCGTCCGGGCCACGCCGGGACCTCGCCTGGGGAGCGTCTCCAGGCTCATGGACCGCCGCGTCGAGCTGCCCGCGGTCGCCCGCGTCGCCGCCCTTCTGACCGCCCTGATCAGGACGTCCGTCTTCGCGTTCTGGGCGACCGTAGATCTGCTCGGTGGCTACAGCGGGGACCTCTCCGATCGTCGGCGTGGTGCGAGCGGACGGACCGACGAGCGACGGTCGCAGAGGTTCAGAGGCGCGCGGCTCGGCCGCTCCTCCCCGTCCGCCTGGATGGCGCCAGCGCGACCAGGAGTAAGACCACGGCGAGGAAAGCTGCGGTCGCAGCGGCCGTGGGGATGAGGGACGGCCCGGTGGTCGCCGCGCCGGCGGAGGAGCTCGTCTGGGAGCCCGTGGGGCTCCGGGTAGCGCTCCCGGTGGTGGTCTCGTTGAGCAGCGTCAGCGGATAGTGGTTGGGCACGTAGGGACCCGGGAGGAGCAGCGGCGGCCTGGGGGACTGGGAGAAGTCGAAGGCCTCCATGAGGTTGCTCGCAGCGGCGTCCCTGGTCGAGAGGGGCGCCAGCGAGTAGAGCGTCTCTATGAACTTCAGCGTCGAGGTGAAGTCCGAGAGCGTCCCGTCTATGTATCCCTGCCTGGCGTACGGCGAGATGATTAGGCAGGGCACCCTGAACCCATAGCCGTACTGGTCCACCTGCGGGGGGGCCACGTGGTCGTACCAGCCTCCGTAGTCGTCCCAGGTGAGGAATATGGCGGTCGAATTCCAGTACGGGCTGGCCATCACCGCGTCGATCTCGGAGACGATGTCGTCCTCTCCCACGGTGATGTTGTAGGGTGGGTGCTCGCTCGCCGCGTCGGACTCCGGCATCACCCAGGAGACGTCGGGAAGCTTCCCTCCGGTCAGGTCCGTGTAGAACCTGCTGGTGTCGACGACGTTGTCGGCGAGCAGCGTCTCGTTCGTCTTGAGCGACTCGAACCCGGGCAGTGGGTTCCAGTTGTTGAGGCTCGCATAGCCTCCCGCGTAGTACTTCCACGATACCCCCTTGGCGTCCAGCTCGCTCACTATCGAGTCGAAGTAGAACGTGCTGTCCTTCACCGTCGGCGAGGTGAAGCTGAAGCTCCCTGCGAAGGAGTCGGCCAGCAGGCCGCCCGACTGGCCCGCCACGAGATAGAGGTGATTGGGAAGGCTCGGGCCCATCACGGACGAGAAGAAGTCGTCCATCAGGACGTACCGCGAGGCGTAGTCCCAGTAGTCCGCGACGAGCTCGGGGTTGAAGTAGCCCATCGTGAGGTTGTTACCCTCGGAGACCACGAAACCGTTCATCGACCCGTTGTCATAGTCCCCGAGCCCGCACGCGTTGGAATGGCAGAGGTCGCTGCTGATCGTGGAGGTGTTGATCTCGAACGGCCTGAGGGCGACCGTCGAGCCTGGAGCCACGGGCTGCGGCTTGGCGTTGGCGATCCCATTCGCTCCCGGATAGGTCCCGAAGTAGTTGTCGAACGTGTGGTTCTCCTCCACGATGACGATCACGTGCTTGATGGGGAGGGCGGCGGAGGGGGACGCTCCGACGGAGAGGGGCAGCCCCGAGAGCGCGAGGAGCGCCAAAAGGAGGATGGAGCATGCCCAGGCGCGGCGCCGGCGGTTCAAGGACGTGGGGGCGTCATCTCCGACCCTCACTTGGACCTTTCCATACCAAGATACGCATGACGCCTTCTGGTGTTAGTGATTCGTTGAGGTAGACTCTTCCAGCTCGGTTCGCCACCGGATAGCCGGGCCGGGCCTCCCTCCGCCGTCTCCGTGCCCGGGCAGGCCGGGGGCCCGGGCGCCCCTCCTCCCGATGGAGGGAGCGCGCTTATCTAACCAGTGTTTCCGGTGACCAGAGCATGGCCGACGCCGTGGACGCGATCTTCAACAAGACGAAGCGCGGCAGGGTCCTCTTCGAGGACAGGAAGGCCCTCTCCACCGAGTTCATCCCCGAGCGCCTCCCCTTCAGGGAGGCCCAGATGGCCAGCGTCGCGCAGATCCTCGCGCCCGCCCTCCTGGGGTCGAAGCCCTCCAACGTGCTCCTCTACGGCAAGACGGGTACCGGGAAGACCGCCGTGGCCAGGCTCGTCGTCGGCAGGCTCCAGAGCCAGGACGAGTCGAAGCAGATAGTCACGGCGTACGTCAACTCGAGGCTGGCCAGGAACCAGTACCTGACGCTCTCCAGGGTCGCCGAGAGCCTCCCACTGGACGAGGACAAGAGGATCCCGCTCACCGGGCTGTCCATAGCCGAGGTCGTCCAGCGCATCTTCAAGACCATCGCGAAGCACTCGATACGCTTCATACTCGTGCTCGACGAGATCGACTACCTGGTCAACGCCGGCGACGACACGCTCTACCAGTTCACGAGGGCGGGCGAGCAGGTCGCCCCCGGCTTCCTGGCCATCGTCGGCATCTCGAACGACCTGAGGTTCAAGGAGTCACTCGACTCGAGGGTGCTCAGCAGCCTGGGCGAGGAGGAGCTCGTCTTCCCGCCCTACACCACCGAGGAGCTCCGCTCGATCCTGGCCGAGAGGGTGAAGGTGGCTTTCCGGCCCGGGGTCGTGCCCGAGGCCACCATCAACCTGTGCGCGGCGCTGGCCGGCTCGGAGCACGGGGACGCTCGGAGGGCGGTCGACCTGCTGAGGGTGGCCGGAGAGGTCGCCGAGAGGGAGGGACGCCAGCTCGTCGACGACGAGTCCATCCGGAAGGCGTCCGAGAAGATTGAGCGCGACACCGTCGAAGAGGCGCTCCACTCGCTGCCGTTCCAGACCAAGGTGATCGTCGTCGCGGCCTCGAAGTTCCCCGGCGGGACGAGCACCGGGGAGGTCTACCTCGCCTACACCAACCTGGCGAAGAAGTCCGGCGTCGAGGTCCTCACGCAGAGGAGGGTGAGCGGCATCCTCGCCGAGCTCGACGTGCTCGGGCTGCTCGAGGCCGCGGTCGTCAGCAAGGGGAGGAGGGGGAGGACGAAGCGGATCAAGCTCCTGGTCGACAACGACACGCTCGCCCGGGTCATCGGAGAGGACGCGCGGCTGCTGGACCTGGTCTAGCGGACGCTCCGGGTGCTCGCCCGGGACTCCGCCGCGCCCGGCCGGTCAACCGGTCCCCGTGCCGAAGCCCTGCTTGGTGAAGCTCCTCTTCACGACCTCGAGCGTCGAGAGGTCCACGATCGGCGCTATGGAGCACGTGGGCTCCATCCCCATGTTGGCCTGGAATGGAGTCTGGGCCTGGAACGTGCCCGAGTTCACCACGAGGGTGCCCCGGTAGTCGAGCACGTCGATCGCGTGGACGTGCCCGGAGTGGAAGACGTCCGGGACCGGGTCTATCACGAGCATGTCCCTGAGCTCCGGGGAGAGGGCCGTCCGCTTCCCGTACATCGGCGCCAGGTGCCTCGCCTTCAGCAGGACCTGCATCGCGGCCGCCGGCCTGTCGTAGCTGAGGTTGGGAATCGTCGCGATGATGTCGTCCAGGCTCCTGCCGTGATAGACGAGGAAGTTGACCCCGTCCAGCTTCACGGTGGACGGGTTGCCGACGTTCTTCACGTTCTCCAGGGCGTAGAGCTCCTCGGCGATGTCCACCGAGATCGCCGGCTGCGGGAGCGCCTGCCTGACCGGGTCGTGGTTGCCCGGCGAGACCAGGACCTTGACGTGCTTCGGGATCTGGGCGATGAGCTGGGCGGCCAGGGCGTACTGCTTCTTCAGGTCCCTCTCCAGCAGCTGGTACTCCTGCCCCGGGTAGACGCCGATGCCGTCCACCAGGTCGCCCGCGATGACGACGTACCTCACCCTGCTCACTATGTCCAGGTCGCCGAGCTTCCCGTTGAGCCAGAGGATGAACCTCTGGAAGTCTTCGTGCAGGAACATCTTGCTCCCGATGTGGAGGTCGGAGAGGAGGACCGCGTAGCCACGGTGCGACGACGTCGTCGGCTTCCGGCTGGGGACGTCGGGGACGGTAAGGGAGGTGGCGTAGACCTGCCCCCCTCTCCCTCCCGAGAGCTCGGCGACGACGAAGCTGTCGAGCGGGATCCGCAGCGCGGCGCCTGCGAACTCCTCGTCGCACTGCACGCGGGCCGTCCCCGTCGGGTCGTCGATTATCAGTTCGATGTTCCCGTGCTTGCTGTTCCTCTGGGAGAGCAGGCCGGCGATCTTCACCTTGTCGACCTTCTGTCCCTTGGTCGACTGGATCTCCGAGATGTTCTTCGAGTCGGGCCTCCTCCTCGCTATCCCGAGCAGCCTCCAGTACCTGTCCTGGAACAGCTTCTTGAAGCCGACGTCCGCCTCGGCGGGGGCTATCTGGCCCGTCGGGTCTGTGAGGACCTCGATCTCTCCCGCCTCCCCGGAGAAGCGGAGCGCGGGCTCCTGGGTCGCGAGCAGCTCCTGGGGGACGACCTGCTCGACGTCCGACTTGCGGATCACCTTGTCGCCGCTCCCGGCCTTCCTCCGGATGGCGTTCTTCACGAGGACCTCGAAGTCGGTGCCCGGCGGGAGAGCCGAGATCAGCCCGAACGCCTCCCTGTCTATCTGGTACCCCTCCGAGAGGGCCTTTGAGACGGCGTTCATCAGCTCGACGGACATCGCGGGTCAGCGGGGCCCTCTTCCCGGGCCCGCAACCTCCTCCAGCACCTTCTTGGCGACCGCGAGCAGCTCCTCCAGCCTGGCCTGATCGAGCGACTCGCAGTAGATCCTCGTCTTCGGCTCCGTCCCGGAGGACCTGAACATGATCCAGGACCTGTCCTTGAAGACGATCTTCAGCCCATCGAGGCGCCTCACCTCGGACGTCCTGAACCTGGAGAACTCCATCTCCAGCCTGCCGGACGCGGTCGAGAGGTCCACGGAGACGGGGACGTTGACCTGCCTGAACCGCCACCTGGGCTCCGAGTCGACGAGCCTGAGGAGCTCCGGCTCCCTGGCGATGGCGTCGGAGATGAGCACCGCGGCGTACATGCCGTCCTCCCACAGCCCCCAGCGCGGGTCGACGACCTTGCTGGGCTCCGTCGCGAACGCCGCGCCCTCCTTCTCCACCTCCGCGAACGACTTGCCCACCCTGCTCCTCACTACGCGGCACCCCATCCCGACCGCCTCTTCCTCGACCGCCGAGGAGGTGTTCTCGGAGAGCACGACGGTCGCCCCGCGGCCCCTCCCCCGGAGCGTCGCCCTCAGCGCCAGGATCGAGACCGTGGAGTCCGGGAGCACGCGCCCCGACGAGCTGACCATCACCAGCCTGTCCGCGTCCCCGTCGTGGGCGAACCCGAGGTCCGCGCCGAGGGCCGGGACGACGGCCGCCGTGTCGATCAGGTTGTGGGCGGTGGGCTCCGGCAGCCGGGCCGGGAAGCGCCAGGAGACCTGGGCGTTGAGCGGGACGACCCTGTGCCCCAGCGCGATCAGGGCCCTCGGCGTCACCAGGGCTCCCGGGCCGTTCGCGCAGTCCACCACCACCCTCAGGCCTTCCTTCTGCAGCCTCTCGAAGCGCGAGGCCAGCCTCTCCAGATAGGAGTCGAGCACGACTTCACGGGACGCCGCCGTTCCGAACCCGCCGGCCGCCCCCGCCCCCGCCGCCATCGCCCTCTCGATCCGGAGCTCCTGGTCCCTGGCGAGCTCCATTCCGTTCCCGCCGAAGAACTTGACACCCGAGTACTCGGGTGGGTTGTGGGAGGCGGTCACCGAGAAGCCGAGCCTGCACCCCTCCTCCCTCGCGCCGAAGGCGGTCACGGGGGTCGGGACGAGCCCGAAGGAGAGCGCCCGCCCCCCCGCCGCCACCACGCCCGCCGCGACGACCCGCGCGAGCAGGGCTGAGCTCTTCCGTCCGTCCCACCCGATGCCGTAGAACCCTCTCCCGAAGACGAAGGCCGAGGTCGCAGCGAGCCGGTACACCTGCTCGGGGGTCTGGGTCGAGTTGAAGACGCCGCGGACCCCGGCCGTGCCGAAGACGGGAGGCAGGGTCGTCACCGCCTCTCAGCCGAACCGGCGGCAGAAGCAGCTACGGCCCCAGACATGATGCAGCGACGTCTCTGATGCACGTTCGCATATTAATGTGAACCTCCCTAGATAAGGTCCTTTGGTCCCGACGCGCTGAGGAGCGGTGCAGACCGCTTCACACGACTATTAATAACGGAATGAGAGGAGGCCGTCTCAGGATGAAGTTCGTCGAACCACAGGTATACCTGATCGGCGAGACAAGGATCGACCCGGTCCAGCTCAGGGCCATGCTGGACGCCATCGGGGGGTCCACCGCGCTGGACTGGTTCTCGAAGACCCAGAAGGCCTCCAGGTCCGAGGGGGAGCTGCTCACAGAGGTCGCCGGGAGGATCTGCTACAAGAGCTTCGGGGTGGGGCTCAACCCGAACGTCACGAAGATCCGCCGGTCCTCCGAGGAGTACGTGCAGAACACGCTCTCCAAGGGCGACGGCTCCATCTTCGAGCACGCCAGTTGCACCTTCGCCTTTGTGAACGTGAGCAGAGTCCTGACCCACGAGCTCGTCAGGCACAGGGTGGGGGTGGCTATCAGCCAGGAGTCCCTCCGGTACGTCCGACCCTCGGAGCTCGGCTTCTGGCTCCCGCCCGAGCTCGCGGACAAGAGGGAGAAGGTGAAGGCCGTGGTCGAGGACATCGAGACGCGATACAAGGAGCTGGAGAAGGAGTTCGACTGGGAGGCGATGAGCTTCGACGTGAAGAAGCGCATAACCTCGGCGCTGAGGCGCATAGCGCCGGACGGGATGGCCACGTCGATCATCTGGACGGCGAACCATCGGACGATCAGGCACGTCATCACGATGCGGACGGCCGAGGCCGCCGAGGTGGAGATCCGCTACGTCTTCGACAAGGTGGCCCGCACGATGAAGGAGAGGTTCCCCCTGATCTACGCCGACTTTGAGTACTCGGAGCTGCCCGACAAGACAAGGAGCTGGCGCCCGAAGTACGTGAAGGTGTGATCGGCCCGGGAGGGTAGCCGTCCATCGGCGACGGGCCGTCGGCCTCTCCGTGCGGAGGCCACGGCTACCCTCCGACCGGCCGCAGGGTCGATGCGCCGCCCCGTTGGAAAGGATAAAGAGGGCCGCCGGGGCCGGTAGCTTCGCCGGGATGGCGGAGTCTGGCCAACGCGCGGGCAATTCGCCGGAAGGGCGAATCCGCAACTCGAGATCGACTGACAGGTCAGCCCGTGCCCCCTTGGGGGCATGTGGGTTCAAATCCCGAGGAGTGGCTCGCCGGACGAGCCCTCTTCCACGGGTGAAAGTCCCACTCCCGGCGCTCCTTTCAATTGCGTCGCCTCCCGCCCGCCCGACGATGGCCCGGGTTGGTTCCTAGGAACGCAGCCGTCCCCGACGACGGCCTACCAAGCTACCCGCTGCCCAAACTCTAACCGGCTCGGTCAGGCCGTCTTGAACGACTCACCGCAGCCGCACGTGGAGACCGCGTTGGGGTTCTTGACCACGAACCCGCCTCCCATGAGCTTGTCGGACTGGAAGTCGATGAGCGAACCCGCTATGAACGGCATGCTGGACTTGTCGACGATTAGCTTGGCGCCGTACTGGCTGATGACGTAGTCGTCCTCGGTCGTCTTGTCCTCCGGCACCATCCCATAGGAGAGCCCCGAACACCCGCCGGCGGAGACGAAGACGCGCAGGCCGCCCTCGGGCTTGCCCTGCTTCAGGAGATACGCCCTGAGCTCCTGCGCCGCCTCGGGCGTTATCTCGATGACCGGCTTGATCTCCTTGACTTCCTGTGACAACTATGCTTCGGCCGCAGCCGCTGCTATAAAAAGGGCGCTCATTGGCCCAGCTTCGCCAGGGATGCCATGACCTCGTCGTATGGCGGCTCCTCGCCCGGCTCGTCGGTGACCCACCTGTATCGCAGGATCCCCTTCCTGTCGAGGACGAAGACCGAGCGCTTGGCGACCCCCCTGTAGCCGAAGGAGACCCAGGGGTCCTGGAGCACGTCGAAGGCCCGGCTCACCTTCTTGTTGAAGTCGCTAAGCAGCGGATACTCGATGCCGTAGGTCTGGGCGAAGACGTTCAGCGTGAACAGGCTGTCGACGCTGATGCCGACCACGCTCGCCTTGGTCGCGTTGAGCTTCGCGACGCTGTCCCGGAACGTGCACATCTCCCTGTCGCAGACCCCGGAGAACGCGAAGGGGAAGAACGCTATCACCACGTTCCCCCTCTGGACGTAGTCGGAGAGCTTCCTCTCCTGCTTCGTGTGGTCAGTGAGCGTAAAGTCCGGGACGCGCTGGCCGACTCTGAGGACCATGGCGGACGGCGAAGGGCGGTCCGAGGCCTTAAGTCCTTTGTGATGCGGCGTCGAGCTTGTTCAGCAGGTCGACGCACTTCGCCATCAGGGTGACCAGCTGCTCCTCCTTCTGGAGGTCCTTCTCGTTCTCGAGGAGCGCGCTGCTCTCCTTCAGCTTAGCGAGCAACAGGTCTCTCACGTTGGTGGCCACGTCGCTGAAGGTTACCTCCTTGGTCGAGAGGGCGGCGTCCAGGTCGTCGTGCGTCGTGCAGTAGACCTTCCCCTTGTACCTCATCTGCACCCCGTTGTCGAGCGGACAGGGCTCCTTCAGCATCACGGCCCCGCGCCTCATCAGCTCCACCGTCAGCTGCATCTTCTCTCGCGACTTGCTCATCCGAGCCCGTTCGCCCCGCCCGGCCTATTAATCTCGTTCGGGCGCGCCTCTCGTCCGGAACTCATCTGGAAACCGGTAATTTAGTCCGATTTGGTCCGAAGGGTCTCCAGGAGCTTGGGGGTCGGCTTGTACAGCGTCTTTGGTCTACCTATCTTCCTCTGCAGGATCTCCTCCTTCGTCAGCAACGAATCCTTCTCAAGGTGTTGCAGATG
>JBEKTS010000023.1:0-35819 GCA_049515775.1 Nitrososphaerales archaeon
GAGGTCCGTCTCGGCGAAGGCCGAGAGCATCATGCACTCGGAGACGACGCCGGCCACCGACTTTGGCTCTAGGTTGACTATCGCCACGACGGTCTTCCCCAGCAGCTGCTCCTTCGTGTAGAAGGCCTTGATGCCGCCGGCGCACTGCTTTGTCCCGAGGGGGCCGAAGTCTATCCTGAACCTGTAGATGGGCTTCCTCGCCTGGGGGATGTCGTCCACTTCGATGATCCGGCCGACCCTGATGTCGAGCTGCGCGAAGACGTCGATCGATACCGACACGGTCATGGCTCGGGCGAATCCTGAGATAAGCTTGACGACGCGCCGCGGGCACGCGCGGTCGAAGGAGCGGCACCGGAAGCTTCAATTCACGGGACGGTCCCGACTCTGAGAGCATCACATGAGCGACCTCTTCTTCGATCGCATGCGCAGGGAGCTGTTCCTGCTCTTCGTCGAGGCCAGGAACGAGAAGGCCCAGAAGGAGCTCGACGAGGAGGTGGAGAGGATCACGGGCAAGGAGTGCGACGACGCCGCCAAGGCGCTCTCGGGGCAGGAGTTCCGGAGGGTCGCAGAGGAGGCGATGCAGAACATCAGGAAGAGGAGGAGGAAGAAGGAGGAAGCGGAGGGGACGCAGGAGCGGCGCGAAGCGATGCCGGTCTACCGCTGAGCGAGGCGGCCGCCGGCCCTCCCGACCCGTCGCCGGACCGTCGGGTCGCGACCCAGCGCAAGACAGAAAAAGGAGGGGCTCGGCCTGAGGGGCAGAGGAAGGGCGCCATGAGCGAAGAGCAGTTTACCGAGTGGGTGAACAGGAGGTCGCGCCTTCCGCTGGCCGTCGGGGGGCACACTCTCGTGATAAGGGGTGACAACCTCATACTGATCGACAGGGGCCAGTTCGTCTACGAGGAGGCGCTGAGCCTGGTCAGGATGCTCAACTCGCGGAACCCCTTCACGCAGATCAGCGCCAACGTGACGATCTGGGAGCGCAACGGGACGCTGCGGCTGATCGCCCTCGGCCTGATAGCGCTCATCCTGGTCGTGGTCCTGCTCTTCGCCCGGCGCTAGGCGGAGGGAAGGAGAGGAAGGATGGCTGTTCCGTGGTCTCACGGGTCGATGGTCACGTAGTAGAGCTCGGTGACGCCCGACGCCGGGACCTTAAGCAGGCCGAAGTTGATGTCCCCGGCCCCGCTGACCCAGGTGTAGACGGTGTTCGCTATGGACCCCTGCCCGTAGCTCTGGAGCAGGTCGGTCACCTCGGCGATGGTCGCGTTGGCCCCCGCCGACTGGTACGAAAGCGACCCCTCGCTCACCCAGACCGTCGGGTTCACCGAGGTGGCGTTGACGAGCGAGTAGCCGTCGCTCGCGATGATCCCGTCTATCTGGTGTATCGTGGCCGCTTTGTCCTGGACCCCGGTCACGTTCACGCTGGTCGTGGTGCCCAGGCTTGCGAAAGCCTGGGCGGCGTTCGTCCCGACCCCGACGATGCCGGTGTTCGGGTTGACGGCCGTCATGAAGGGGAGCTGCGTGACCACCCCCGAGGTCCCTGGGTTGGTGTACACCGCGACGAAGTACGTGAGCTGCCCCCCGACGGAATACAGGATGTAGGAGCCGATCCTGTAGTTCGGGAGGAGAGTGAGCTGCGTCCGGACCTGCTGGTTCGTCGTGAGCGCGTTCTCGGCCGCCGACGGGCCGATGATGGGCGTGGAGGTCGAGGGATTCTGGTAGAGGTCTATCTCGCCCAGCTTGTCTCCGCCGTAGGCCACGTACAGCCCCGCGAGGTTCTTGCTGACCGCGCCCTGGTACTGGACGAGCTGCATCCCGACGAAGTACGTCTCGTTCCCCACGGCGAAGGGGATGTACTGGACGGTGTTGTTCGCGGGGCGCTCATAGAACTGAGTGCCGGACCTGTAGACGAACGGGTCGCTCACGTGGTAGACGAAGTCGTAGTCCAGCTGACCTGGGACGGTCGGCGTTCCCAGTAGCTGCTCAGGGTAGCGTATCTGCGGCACGAGCCACGCAGGAGGCGCCTTCCAGCTGCCGTAGTAGTTCTGGTAGTACTGGGTGAGGAAGTCCGAGCTGTTTGTGCCGCCCATGAGGTTGGAGACCGTGTAGCCCTGCATCGACCCGTCCTGGATGTTGACCAGCACGACCCCGAAGAACCTGAGGTAGGGGCTGGCTGCGAAGCCCGACTGCAGCGGGTAGTTGATGTAGACCTGGACCGCGTAGTACAGGTTCGTGCCGTCGGAGACGATGTAGGCGGCGGGGTCCATCGTCAGTCCGGGTATCAGGATGCCGCCGACCCTCGAGAAGATGTTCCTGTTCCAGAGCATGTCGATCGACTCGCTGTTGAACGCAAAGCCGAGCTGCCCCTCGCTGAAGGTGAACCACAGCGCCTTCTGCCAGCCGCTCAGGACGTAGTCCGGGGTGCCAGGGTAGGTGGCGTCCTGGACCTCGCTGTATCCGGGGACGTGGACATACACCGAGCCGTTGAACCCTGCGCCCTCCCCGTAGTAGATCAGCGGCTCGCTCGGTATCCCGAAGGCGGTGGTGGCGTTCACGACCGCTCCGGTATGGGTGTTTATGACCAGAACCTTCGCCGCGTGCGTGTAGATCAGGTGCTCGCTGATCCAGTCGGTCGAGGGGAAGGTGGGCGTCGTCGGGGAGACCCAGTACTCCGTCCCGTTGTAGAAGACTATCTCGGAGCTCCCCAGGCCCATCCAGTTGTAGGCGCCTATCTCCTTGGTGTTCGTGACCGCGGCCGCGGTCTGGTCCCACTGTCGGACGAGGTCCAGGGTCGTGGTGGGGTTGCTCGTGGGGAGCGCCGTGATGTTGCTCACCTGGATGCCGTTGAGCCCCGCGGCCCACCTGGTCACGGTGATCTCCTTCTGGGTCTGCGGGTACCACTGGTAGTTCAGGTAGTTGTTGTTCCAGTTGAAGAAGAGGTAGGCGCCGGCCGCAACCTGGACGATGAGGACGACGGCGAAGACGACGGCGATGACCTTGAAGACGTTCACCCTCATCGCCAGCAGGTCCCGCCTCTTCGAGGCGTAGACGTACCCGATGATGGTGAAGGCGAAGACCGTCCACGATATGCCGTAGACGTAGGGCGTCGCGATGTTCATCAGCCAGTAGGGCGCCCCGAGGACGACCTCGAGGGCTATCGCGGCCGCCACGGCGAGCAGGTTGCGGATCCAGACGTCGCTCCTCCTCGTCGGAAGGTTCGTGAAGAACCGGAGTATCTGCCTGATCGCGAACACCAGCAGGAACGCCGAGACGACGTAGGAGAAGACTGCGTACTCTACCTGCATCGAGGGCATCAGGGCGATGAGCTGCTGCCCGGAGACCGGGGTGAGCGGGAGCACGAAGATGCGGGGGACCTCGGACCAGCTCCCGATGCCCATCGTCGCCATCATGATCGAGTTCATCGCCTCGCCGAGGAGCAGGAACCCGTGGACCGCGACGAAGAGGTAGAAGGCCAGCGCCCACTTTATCGTCTGCCATATGGCCCAGAGCCAGACGTTCATCTTCTCGGTCCGCACGGGCCTCTCCTCCTGCTCGAACTCGTCGCGCCTCACCCTCCGACCGAGGACCTGGATGAGGGGCCGGATGTCGCTCCCGCCCACCCGCGGGTGGACCAGGAGGAGCGCGAAGAGCCCGGCCGCGACGAAGAGGTAGTCGTGGTAGAAGGTTATGCTGAACCAGTCCAGGCTCGCCTTGGTCGAGTAGACGTGCTGCGCTATCGACCAGTCCAGGACCACCCAGAGGACCGAGACGATTATGACGACGCCGATTACGGCGAGCAGGGCCCAGGTCAGCACCCGGCCCCGTATCATGCGGCTCGCCGGCTCCCCCTCCCCTTCCATTGGGCGCCACGGGTCGTGGGTCTATTTATTGATGGCAGGTGTGCGCCGCAGCCCCGGCCGGGGTCTCCGGTCGGGCACCGAGCCTTGGAGATGGCAAAAGAGTGAGCCGAATGCGTCGAGTCGGTGGTCCAGTAGGATGGACGCATTCCTCGAGGGTTCGTCCGACCGTCTTCCCAGCGCGTGCCTTTCGTCCACGACGCCCCCCCGGATCCTGCTCTGGATGCACGAACAGGACCTAGGGGTCCGGGGCCGACGGGTCGGTCACGGATCGGTCCTCTCGCCTGCGCCATTCAGCATCCGGATCCGTCCCTGAATCCTCTCCCTATCGAGCTCCTTCGAGGAGGACATTCAGTCCCCGAAGAGGTTTCTAGAACTATCAACTGGTTCCGCCCTACCATTCATCCAATCCAGTACATCCAAGCCTATACCTTCAATCCGCATCGAGATAACGCAGCGCAACAATCAAAGGACAGAGAAAATGAGTTCTCAACAAACCTTTCTGAAACAGCGCGTACACTTCGATATCCGCAAAACCGCAATGCTTGCAGGCTCTCTGATGCTTGTAACGCTCCTCGTCCTTCCAGTCGTCGCCCACGCGACGCCGCAATCCACCCTGACGGTCACGGGCCAGGACCAAAACGGAAACTTCGTGACCGGGTTCACCGTCACCATAATCGGCCCGAACGGGATCCCGACCAACGTGACCGCACCCGCCGCCATCTCTCTGAACGCCGGATGGTCCTACACGATCCAAGTTCAGAGTCCCACCTCGTGCACCTTCGCGTACTGGACGACACTGGACAGCGTCAGCAACCCGCTCCACACATCCATCAACGGTCCGGTCTCGATAACCGCCGAGTTCAACTGCGGCCCATCGATATCCAGCCTGACCGTGATCTCGCAGTCGATCGGCGGAGAAGCCATTACGGGCTACTTCACGACGACGTTCTACTCCAGCGGCAGCGTGATGGCGACCGGATTCACCCCAACCACGTTCGGAGTCACACAGGGTAGCACCTACGGCGTTCAGGCGGGCAACTTCGGCTCGTGCACATTCTTGAACTGGCAGGACAACGTCACCTCCAACCCTAGGAACGTCACCGTCTCCACAGTGCCCATCATCCTGACCGCGCTGTACTCGTGCGCTTGAAGAGGCACAGCAACCTCTTCCCCCGTCTTTTTTCCGTGCTCCTGATCCCTCCCAAGGCGGAAGTCCGCGCCACCAAGGGCAATCGGTAGGCCGAGCGCCTGAGAGAACAAAGAGGGGCTCGTTCTCGTTTCGTTTCCGCCCCATTTGGATGCAGGTACAGGGTGCAGACTCTGGGGCCACGGGCTGTCCCCGAGTCGGGCCATCAGAGCACGACCCTGAAGCTGCCCGACTTGGACGGGGTCCATTGCTGAGCGTACGCGCACCAGGCTGGCCTGCAGGCGTACCCCCGCAGACGGGGCGCGAAGACACCCGTGACGACCGCGCCGGGGTCTCCCGCCCCCGTACTGGCGGGAGACGGGCTAGTTCGGGGTCTCTTCCTCTCCGGCAGAGGGTGGCCATCGTCTCGCGGTACTTGGTTCTCCTCGACGGTCGGTCGAGCAGCCTCTACGTGCTCGAACGCTCGCTGTCCCAGCCGTCGACCCTGAGGCAGCCCTCGACCCTGAGGCAGCCCTCGACCCTGAGGCAGCCGTCAAACCACCACCCCTTCGTCACTAATCGGGCGCGGACCATCTAATCGGAGGGGCCTTGGACGGTCCGTGGAAGAGGTCTACTGTGGCGTTAGACTCTAATTCTTTTAAGCTGAGACTCTTAGGCGACCCCGTGGGCCGGTAGTCTAGTCTGGTAGGATACAGCAAGGGCGTCCAACCCCTTGGCAAGACTGACTTCCAAAGTGGGGGAGGTCGGGGGTTCGAGTCCCACCGCCTTTGAGGCGGCGGGCGAATTTCCCCCCCGGTCCACTCCTCTATTCCTTGGGCTTCTCCTCCCTCTCCTTGACGTCTTCCTCGAGCTTCCTCGCCCCCTTCTCGGCCCGTTCGATCCCCTCCCTCCAGATCATCGTCAGGATAGGGCCGAGCGTGAAGACGAGCGAGGTTATCACCGAGCCGACCGAGACGAAGGCCATCACCGAGGCGAAGAGCTTCCCTGCGTCCGTGTTCAGCTGGAGAGGAGGACCCTGTCCCGTGGCCAGCATGCTCTCGAAGTAGACCGCGTTGACGTAGTTCATCCCCTCTATGAGGTGGAACCCCACCGTCCCGATGATCATGACGACCACGATCCCGGACAGGGCATAGATCACCCGTCTGACCGCGGTCGGCGTGTACGTCGGTTGCCCGCCTGAGCTCACGGGCCGCGAGGACCGCGTTTGCGATAAATACCTAGCGAACCAACCGGGTTGCCCCTCGGCGGTCAGTTGAACTCTTTGCGCTCAAAGATCGTGAGCCCCAGGATGGAGGCCACGATGAAGTAAGCGCCCATGATTATCAACCCCTCGGGTACGGTGGGCGCGTACGTGGTGACGCCGAACCTGGTCGATGTGGTGGGATAGGGTTGCATCAGCACGTCCGAGACTATCCCCCCGCCGTAGCTGAGGATGAACCAGGGCTCGATGTTCGCGACCGCCTCGAGCACGCCCGAGATTATCGAGAATCCGATGATGAGAAGGACCGCCGAGAGGAGTATGGCGTAGGAGCTGTTCTTGAAGAGGGAGCTGAACATGAAGGTGAATCCCAGTATCGCCAGGAGATAGAACCAGGCGAACAGGAAAGACTCGCCCAACTGGTACGGGATGTTGGCGCCGAAGTAGTAGAGCCCGTTGATGACGGCCAGCGCGAGGTAGACCGCTATGACCACCGTAGAGGCGATGAAGGAAGCGACGAACTTGCCCACGTAGAACGACGACCTTCTGATGGGGTTGGAGACGGTGAAGTAGCCTGTCTTGTTCTGGAACTCTCCAGCGATCGCGTCTCCACCGAACGCCACGCCGGAGAACACGGCAAGGATCGAAGCGAACGAGCCCCACCACGTAGAATAGAAATCGAGCGTAGTGTCGAGCAAGGCGGCGGGCCTGTAGTGCGCGACCAGGAAGGTCAGAAGGGCGCTTATGATTACGGCGAACAGTATCATGATGACGAACCTCCTGGACCTCAGGTAGTCGAGGAAAGTGTACTTGGCGACGATCCCGATGTGTACCATGCTTCCGGGGACCGTGTTGATGGGAGTCTTCGGTTCTGCGGTGCCGATGGGGGGCGTCTGTTCTGTCATGGTCATCACAAGGTCGCTGTGATCAGGTTCAGGTAGGTGTCCTCGAGGGCGGACGCGGTGGGCTTGTAGCTGATCACCCCCATGTTCATCCGCACTAGCTCGGAGAGGATGCTCTGCTGGGATTCGAGGCCTCCGCTGAACTTGATCTTGACGTTCTTGGCGTCGACCAGGGCGGCCGAGACCACCCCGGCTATTCTCGCGATAGAGGTGTTCACGGCGGCCGCATCGATCGGCTTGATGAAGCTCACCTCGACGATGTTCTGGTCCCCCGAGAATTTCGCCGTCACGTTCGACAGAGTATCATAGACGAGCAGTTTTCCGTGGTCGATCATCGCGACCTCGTCGCAGACGTCTGCCACCTCGCTCAGAATGTGGGAGCTCATGAATATCAGTCGCTTCTTGCTCTTCAGCGACTTCACGATCTCTCTCACTTCGCTCATGCCGCGTGGGTCGAGGCCGCTGCTGGGCTCGTCCAGGAGCAGGATCGCAGGGTCGCTCAGCAGCGACGACGCGATGTCTATGCGCTGCTTCATGCCCTTGGAGAATTTGCCGACCCTCTTGTCGAGCCACTCCTCCATCCTGACCTCGGCGACCGCCTCGTCTATCCTCGCCTTCCGGTCCGCCTTGGGAACCCCCCTGATCTCGGCGATCATGTTGAGCGCTTCGCGGGGTGTGAGGGAGGGGTAGATCTCGGGGGTCTCGATCAGCGTGCCGACCGAGGCCAGCGCCGCCTTCTTGTGGGTGTGGACGTTCTCGCCGTTGATGAACGCCTGGCCGGAGGTCGGCTTGATCAGGTCCGTGAGCATCTTGAGCGTCGTCGTCTTGCCCGCGCCGTTGGGACCCAGGAACCCGACGCACTTCGAGCCCACTATCTCGAGGTTGAGGTTGCTGACTGCCGTGAAGGAGCCGTAGGACTTTGTGAGGTTGACTATGTTGATGGACGGATTCGTCATGAGCTTCCCTCGACTACTGGCCGATGCCGAGGGTGTTGCCGATGCCCGCGACCAGGACCTTGTCTCCTTCCTTGGTCCTCTCGTCTATCAGGTGCTTGACCATCGGGACCGCCTTGTCGACCGCGTCGCCCAGCTCCTTCCTCATGGCGGTCAGCGTCTCGACGTCGCCCTGCTTGATCAGGATCGCATAGACGGGGATGTGGTGCCGGGCGGATATCTCCTCGATGTCGAACTTCTCGACCCCGAGGCCGCCGATGGCCGCGCCCACGCCCTGGGCTATCTCCCCGCTCTGCTCGCCCTCGAACTTCTGGGCGGCGTCGACCATCACGATGAGGTCGAGCGGGACCGACATCTCCTCGACGAGGCGCTGGAGCCCCACGTGGGGTTCGCCGACCCAGCCCATGGGCCCCTCGGCCTTCATCACGTAGAGCGTCCTGCCGTTGTACTCGGTCTTGGCCATGACCGTGTCCTTGGCTATCTTCTGCGTCGGCGCCCCGTTGATCAGCCTGGACGCCAGCAGAGGCCCGACGCCGTCCCCGATGGGCTGGGCCATCTTGAAGGTGTCCGTGGCCTTGGAGAGGGCCCCGGCCATCTCCATTATCTGCGGGAGGACCATCTGGAGCTGGAATATCGCTATGAACGAGTTCGTCTTCTTGCTGGTGAGGTAGTAGTGCCTCACGACCTTGTGGATGATGTTCAGCGTGCTCGATATCTCCACCAGGTTCGTGGCGACCGATACCTTCAGCGGGTCGTCCGTCCCGAGCAGCGTCTGCACCTCCGACCTGACCCTCTCCTCCCCGGTCTTGGTGACGTGCTCGAGCTTGTTGACCAAGCCGCTCGGGTCCATCGAGACGGGCGGGATGGTCACGTACTCGAGGAACTGGCTGAGCCTCTCCGAGACGCCCTGGCTGTTCTTGGTGACCCCCAAAAAGTACTCCGTCGTCTGCTTGACCGAAGTCTCCTTCATCGCCACGAGCTTCCGGAGCGAGCCCTTCACGCTCGTCTCTGCGACGTAGAACTGGATCCGCTGGCCGTACATTATGAAGACGAAGAATATCCCGTAGGTGACCAGGGTGACCAGGTTCGACAGGTCGATGGACGGAAATAGGCTAGACGCTGTGCTGGACAACTCAGAAGCTCCTCGCTTTCGGGAAACCCTGACTATTTAACGATATTGATACCGATATAGTGGGCGCGCGCCCCGGGGCGGCGCCTACTTTAGCGGCACGTAGAGGCTCGAACGGCTCGCGCCGATGCCCGGGGTCCCGTGGACGACCTTCTTGTTGGTGATGACGTACTCGCCGAGGTAGTGGCCTATCATGTCGGGCTTGATCTCGAGCGCCACGAACTCCTTCCCGCTGTGGACGCTGAGCTTCGCGCCGACCATGACCGGCAGGATGATCATGTCGCGGGCGTGGGTCCTGATCTGGCCATCCAGCTTCCCGTCCTTCTGGGCGCGTATGTCCTCCAAGAGCTTCCGCTTGTCGTCGGAGATCCCCCTGTTCAGGGACCGCCTCGCCCTCGAGGGCAGCAGCTGGAGGATGGACTCGGTCGACATCGAGTTGAGCTGGTCGAGAGAATAGCCCCGGTACCTGAACTCCTTCGGCATGGCCTATCTCTCCACCTCCGTGCTCGCCCTCGCCAACCGCTTCCTCCCGGTCTTCCGGGGGGCTATAAGCCCTACCTTTCTCCCGGGTGGGGCGTTCCTGGACGTGCTGGTCGACTTGCCGGGGTGCTGGTGCCTGCCTCCTCCGAACGGGTGGTAGACGACCGCCATGGCGATGCCCCTCATCCTGGGGTACGGCCTTCCGGCGGCCTGCATCGCATGGAACCTGGGGCCGGCCCGCATGAACGGCTTCTCGAGCCTGCCTCCGCCGGCTATCTCGCCGACCGTCGCCCGGCACATCTCGTCGACCAGTATGGACTTGCCGGAGGGGAGCCTGAGGATCGCCTTGCCGTTCCCCTTGGAGAAGAGGACCGCCGACCCGCCAGAGGCCCTGACCAGCTTCCCGCCGTCGCCCGCTCTGAGCTCGATGTTCGAGACCCTGGTGCCCTCGGGGATCGTCTGGAGCGGTAGGATGTTGCCCGTCGAAGCCGGAGCCAGCGACCCGAGCGATATCTGGGCCCCGACCGCGAGGCCGCTCACCGCCGGGAGCCACTGGATGCCGCCCTTACCGCGCCTTCTCTGAAGGATGCGCTTTCCCAACTATTACACCAATCCCAGCTTGGTCGCCAGCGCGGCGGCCGAGTCCTCCTCGGCGAGCCGGACGAAGGCCTTCTTCCCGGTCAGGGTCCTCGTCGTGTTGACCGAGTCGACCTCGACCTCGTAGAGCACCTCGACCGCGTTGGCGATCTGCGTCTTCGACGCCGAGTCCAGGACGATGAAGCAGAGCTTGTTCTCCCTCTCTATCTGCTCGAACGTCCTCTCGGTGAGGTACGGCCTCAGCACTACCTTCTGCGCGTCCTCAAGCCTCAATCTTCATCTCAGCTCCCTTTGCGTCGGTCTTCGACCTCAAAACCTCGAGCGATGATTCCGTCCAGAAGGTGAGCCGCCCCGCGACGCCGGCCGGCGCCAGGTCCAGCACGGAGAGGCTGTCCAGGGTGACGACCCTGGCCCCCGGGATGGCGTCCGCCGCCCTCCCGACCCCCCTGTCGTTTGCGACGACGATGAGCGGGCCAATGGGCTCCTTGTAGGCGCGCCCCCGCATCCTGGGCTTGCCCGAACGCCTCTTCACCCCTCCGTAGAGGCGCTTCAGCTCGTCGTGCAGCCCGACCTTCTCGAAGAACGAGTGGAGCTCCGAGGTCTTCGAGACCGCCTCTATCTCGTCGGAGACCACGAGCGGGAAGGCCAGGTTGCCGACCCTGTGCCCCCTCCACGCCACCGCGCTGGCGTCGCCCGCGAAGGCGATCGCCGTCTCAAAGGCGAGCTTCTTCTCCTTCCTGTTGATCTTCTTGTAGATGGCCTTCTCGGACCTGGGGGGATGAGGGAGCCGCCCGCCCACAACGCTGGCGACGCCCGCGGCCTGCCCGGCCCGCCTGCTGCGCTCGCCCTTGACCCGGGGGATCCTCGAGATCCCTCGTCCCGTCGGGGGCCACCCGCTCTCGGCGCTCGTCTTCTCTCCGGCCTCCGGGTCCCTCCCGTAGGCCTGGATCCCGTGCGACCTTATTATCCAAAAGGCCCTGAGAACGACGTCCGGCCTGAGTGGGCGGGAGAAGACCTGCGGCACCTCGACCTCCTTCGCGGTCGGCTTGCCTTCCATGTCCAGGATGCTTAGTGTGGTCATGGCGGGATCATCTGCCCGTCCTCGTGGACAGCTCCAGGAGCTGCACCGGCGTGGTCTTCCCCTTGACCGCCCTGACGGGGTGCCTCACCACGACCAGCCTCCTCGGCGTGCCCGGGACCGACCCGCGCACGAGCGCGTAGTCGGTCTTCACCTCCCCAAAGTGCATGAACCCTCCCTTCTTGGCTATCGGCGTCTCCTTCGGGTTCGAGATCGTGATGATCCTCTTGCCGGTCTCGGTCCTCTGGTGGAACCCGTGCTGCCCGGCCCTCGCCACGGTGTACATGACCGCGGCGGGGTGCCAGGGGCCTATGACCCCGACCGCCCTGACGGACTTTCTCGACTTGTGCTGCTTCCTCTTGATCCCCATCCTGGTCACGGGCCCCTCGAAGCCCTGACCCTTGGTTATCCCGATCACGTCGACGTACGAGCCCGCCTTGAATATCTCCGAGAACTTGACCCCCTTGCCCAGGAGCCCGGTCACGTAGTCCATCTGCTCCTTGATCTTGCCCCCGCCCACGCCCACCTCGAAGATCACCGGCACCTTCTGAGAGAGGCCGGCGTCCCTCGGGGTTATCGAGACGAGCGCCGAGACCCTGAACAGGCTGGCCGCCTTCTCCTTCCACGCCTGGGAGAACTTCTCCGGCTCGACCGAGCTCTTGAGGTCCAGCCCCTTCGGGAGCGTCTTGGCGTAGACCTCGCCGACGGCCCTCTCGGCCCCGTTCTCGCGCGAGTAGAGCCTCAGGCCGACGACGATCGTCTCAGGGACCGCCAGGACGCTCGTCGGGTTGAAGAGCGGCTTTCCGAAGTTGGGGGTCCTCTCCCTGTCGTCGAGGGTGATGCTGTGCATCGTCCCGACCTTGACGGCGGGAAACCCGAGCAGAGTCGGTGAGGGCGCTGATATCCTAGGCCAGGTGTGCACGGTCGGGACGAAGCTCCCGGCTCGCGCCCTGGGTCTGAATGCAAGACTGCCTCTCCTTGGTGCGGAGTGCTTACGGTGGCCCACGCTAGAACACTTTGGAGTTTACCCCGATTTTCCATTAGCCTTTAAACTTTCGTATCGGGCGAGACCGACAGGACCTGGAGCAGGTAGAGGGCCGTCGGGACCGCCTCCTCGGTCCTCACCGTCACGACGTGCTGCTCGGGGTAGAGGTTCACCACGAACGCGACGCGCCGGCGGAGGTCCTTCCCCAGGGTCTCGAAGAGGCCGCGGGACGGCGACCCGAAGAGGACCTCGACCCCCTTCGCCGTCCCGAGCCGCCGCGCGAGCTCCCCGGTGGTCGCGGCCAGGGGGTCTCCGAGCCGCGAGGTGGCGACCCTGAGCTCGAAGCGAGGGTCCGAGAGGACCTGGTCTGCCGACCGCTCCTCGACGAGGTATCCCCAGTACTCGCCGGTCTGGGACCGGTCGGTCTGGACTCCTCTGAGAGGGGAGGTGGAGGTGACCCTGACCGTGACCCTTCCCGGCCCCGCAGCCCTCCTGTCGAGTACGAGCGGGCGCTCGAGGCCTATGTCCACGGTCAGCCGACCCTCATCCAGCACGACCCCCTCCCTGAACTCCCCGGCCCGTAGGGCCTCGACCGGGACCCTGGGCTTGTGGGAGGGTATCCTGAGCGGAGGGAGGAGCCCTGCGTACCTGAGCGAGTCGTCCAGGGGGAAGAGCCGCCTCCTGAGGTACTGGGGGGTCTCGAGGTACCTCAGGACTCGGCCGATCAGCGCGGCCTCGCCCCCGCCGCGGGGGTCCCGGAAGACCTGCACCACGTCGACTCCGAAGACGGAGGCGGCCCTCGCCAGCTGGCCGAGCTTGACCGTCTTCTCCCTCAGGGAGTCGTGCTCCTCCAGGACCGTGTCCGGGAACGCGATGGCGAGGTTCCTGCCTGCGAGCGTCAACGGCGCCGTTCACCCAACGGATCCCACACAGCGGTCCGGTCCCGTCACCCGAGAGCACCTTTAACTGTCTTGCCCAGACGAGGAGGTGACGGGTCGATGGCCGAGAGGGAGAGGATAGAGTACGAGCTCCGCGGGAAGACCCTCAAGATCTACCTCTACATGCTCAAGCAGGGCAGGCCGATGGGGGTCAGGGAGATTCAGCGGGACCTCCAGCTCTCCAGCCCGAGCGTCGCGTTCCACCACATCGAGAAGATGGTCAGGCTAGGGGTGCTGGAGCAGGACGAGCTCGGGAACTACGTCATCGCCAAGAAGGTAGACCCCGGGATACTCCAGGCCTTCGTCAACGTCGGCCGGTTCAGCTTGCCGAGGGTCGGCTTCTACGCCGTCTTCTTCAGCACCATAGCCGCTGCCTACTTTTTGTCCAACCTCAGCTTCCTAGACGTCTACGCCCTCATAGGGACGGTCGGCGGAGCCGCGGTCTTCTGGTACGAGCTGCTCAGGCTCTGGAGGAGGAGGCCGTTCTGACGCCGGGGACTGGCCGTCGGCGGCGAGGGGGAGCCGTGCCGATGAACAGGCCTCTGCTGGGTGCGGTCGCGGGGCTCCTTCTGGCGGCCGCGCTCGTCGGCTGCGTGGCCCTGGTGGGGGATGGCGGGTCGCTGCACCTCGACCTCGCGGGCGCCAGGCCGGCCTCGGGCGGGTCGGGGCTGGCTGTGACGGTCGCGCCGTCGTCGGGGTCGCAGGGTACGCAGAACTCCGCCGGGGAGGGGGGGACGCCGACGACGTCACCCTCGCCGTCGTCCGGGTCCCCGAGGCTCGAGAACGACGGTTCGACGGGGCTGCTCCTGCTCCCCATCTTGCTCGGAGGGGCCCTTGGAGCCGTCTTCTATGGCGTCTACGCCAGGAGGGCCGATGCCGAGTGAGTCGGCGAACCGCCGGTGACTGCGGCTACTGGTTCACCACGGTCTGGGACTGCTCCCTGAGGTACGAGAGCAGGTAGTTCGGGCCTCCGACGCCCTTCCCGGTCGCGCCGCTGGCGTTCCAGCCCACGAAGGTCTGGGCGCCCGGCCAGGCGCCCGTCGTCGCGCCGCCCTTCCGGTTCGCGTAGACCACGCCGAACCGGATCTCGTCGAGGAACTTCTTGACCTCGGCCTCGTCCTCGCTGAAGATGCCCGCGGTCAGCCCGTAGTCGGTGTCGTTGGCCTTCTCGAGCGCCTCGTCGAGGGTCTTGAAGTCGTCCACGACGACGAACGGGACGAAGAGCTCCTCCCTGAAGAGCCGGTGGCCGCTCGGCAGGTCGACGGCGACGGTCGGCTCGACGTAGTAGCCCTTGCCGTAGAGGCCCTTCTCCAGGACGTTCCCGCCGAAGAAGATCCTTCCCTTCTTCCCGGCGCTCTTGACGGCGTCCTCGAAGGTCTCGACGGCCGCCCTGTTGATAACCGGGCCCATGAACGCGTCCTTCGCCCTCGGGTCCATCACCTTGACCTCCTTGAGGCGGTCCTTCAGCGCGGCCAGGAACGCCTTCTTGACCGACCTCTGGACGTAGACTCGGGAGGCCGCGCTGCACTTTTGGCCGGAGTAGCCGTAGGCAGCCCGCACGACCCCCTCGACCGCCTTCTTCAGGTCGGCCTTCTCGGTTATTATCACGGGGTTCTTGGACCCCAGCTCCATCACGACCGGCTTCACCCAGCGCCCCTGCTCGAACGCCCGGAAGAGCCTCATCCCCACGTCCATCGAGCCCGTGAACGCCAGACCCGCGACGTGGCGGTTGCCCGTGAACTCCTCCTCGTAGTTCGCCCCGGGGCCGGTCACGAAGTTCACCGCGCCCGCCGGTACCCCC
This sequence comes from Nitrososphaerales archaeon, assembly GCA_049515775.1. Taxonomy (GTDB): domain Archaea; phylum Thermoproteota; class Nitrososphaeria; order Nitrososphaerales; family Gagatemarchaeaceae; genus Gagatemarchaeum. The sequence continues at coordinate 15,066 of JBEKTS010000023.1, forward strand.
GCGTCGCGGTAGGCCCGGTAGAGCAGCAGCCCCGTCAGGGGCGCGGCGCTCGTGGGCTTGAGCACGACCGTGTTCCCCGTTATCAGCGCGCCGCTCGCCATCCCGTTCGCCAGCATGAGCGGAAAGTTGAAGGGCGAGACGACCGGCCAGACGCCGTAGGGCTTCATCACCATCCTGCAGTCCTCGCCCGGCCCTCCGGGGCCCATCTTCCTGACGTAGCCCCCGTTCTCCTCCATCGACTTGGCGAAGACGCGGATGGCGTCGACCGCCTCCCAGACCTCGGCCAGTGCCTCGGTCCTGTTCTTGCCGACCTCGTAGCTTATCGCCGCGGCTATCTCGAACTTCCTCTCGTCCAGCAGCTCCGCGGTCCTCAGGAGTATCTTGACGCGCTCGGCCCAGGGGACCCGGGACCAGGCCGGGAAGGCCCCGCGCGCCGCGTCGATCGCTGCCTTGGCGTGCTTCCTGTTCCCGACCGGGAAGTAGCCGACGACGATCGAGGCGTCGATGGGGCTCCGGACCTCGAACTCCCCGTCCTTCGACTCGACCGCCTCCTCCCCTATGAACATGCGGTAGTGCTTGCCGAGGGACCTGGAGAGCTTCTTGACGGCCGCCTCGTACTTGGGGTGGATGCTCTCGTCGGCGAGAAGGGTCACGTAGGTTATCTTGGGCGCTTGGGTGGGCACGAACCCGGCGGCGCCTCGAATCCTAATTAATGTTTGTGCAGGATCTCAGCCGTGCGGGGGCCCGCCGCGACCGGGGCGGCTACGAGCTCGACGCCGAAGACCTCCGAGAACCGGCGCGCGGTCTCGCGCTTCACCGAGGCCATCTCGAACGGGGTGCCGGCGAGCCGCTCCATCGAGGTCATCGTCTCCGGGTCCAGCCCGCAGGGCCTGATCAGCCGGAAGTAGCCCAGGTCCGTGCTCACGTTCAGCGCGAAACCGTGATAGGTGACCCAGTTGGTCACCGCCACCCCGATCGAGGCCAGCTTCTTCTCGCCGACCCAGACGCCGGTGTGGTTCTCGCGGCGGCCGGCCTCGATCCCGAAGGTCGCGGCGGTCAGGATGAGGACCTCCTCGAGGGACCTGACGAACCTCCTGACGTCCGGGACATCCATCTTGACTATCGGGTAGCCGACGAGCTGACCGGGGCCGTGGTAGGTCGCGTCCCCGCCCCGCTCGACCTGGAAGACGGGGACATCGAGCGGCTTGAAGTTCTCGGGGCTGGTCTTCCTCCCCAGCGTGATCACGTGGTCGTGCTCGACCAGGATGAGCGTGTCGGGCGCGTCCCCCTTCGACCTCGCCTCGACCAGGTCCCTCTGGAGCTGCCACACCTCAGGATACGGCCGCACGCCCAGGTCGAGCAGGGAGACGCTCATAGTCTCAGCTGGTGTATCGGCTTCCCGCCGGCAACCTCTGCGGCCTCCATGAGCGCTTCGGGAAGCGTCGGGTGCGGATGGATGGTCAGCGCCAGGTCCTCGGTCGTCGCGCCCATCTCTATCGCCAGCGAAGCCTCGCTGATCAGGTCCGAAGCCTCCGGGCCGACGATCTGGACTCCCAGGACGACCTTGGAGTTCGCGTCCGAGACTATCCGGACGAACCCGTCCGTCTCTCCGGCGGCCTTGGCCCTTCCCAGCGCGGCGAAGGGGAACCTCGACCTCTTCACCTGATGGCCTGCCTCCACGGCCTGTCTCTCGGTGAGTCCGACCCCCGATATCTCGGGGTCGGTGAAGATCGCCCACGGGATGGCCTTCCATTCGGCGACGGTGGGCAGTCCCGCCGCGGATTCTGCGGCCACCATCCCCTCCTTCTGGGCCTTGTGCGCCAGGAGCGGCATCCCTCGGACGTCCCCTATGGCGAAGACGTTCCTGACGTTCGTGCGCATCTGCCGGTCCGTCTTGATGTAACCCTTCGTGTCGACCTCTATGCCGAGCCTCTCCAGGTTGAGGCCGCGGGTGACCGGCCTCCTGCCGACGCTCACCAAGACGACGTCCGCCTCGACCGTGACCCGTCCCTGAGGGGTCTCCACCGTGGCCCGCGCCCCCTCCTCCCCGCTCTTCTCGAGGGAGACGACCTTGGACTTTAGGTGGATCGCGGCTCCCCTGCGCTCGAGGCTCTTCTGGACGTATCTCACCAGGTCGAGTTCGGTCCCGGGGAGGAGCTGGTCCATCAGCTCCACCACCGTCACCTTGCTCCCCAGCCGCTGGTACATCCCGGCGATCTCCAGGCCGATGTAACCCCCGCCGACTATCAGCATCCGGCCCGGAAGGGTCCGGAGCTCGAGCGCCTCCCTCGAACTCACCACCGTCTTCCCGTCGAACTCGAGCCCCGGCAGAGAGATGGTGCTCGAGCCGGTGGCGATCACGACGTTCTTGGCGGACAGCTCCTCCGTGCCGCTCTCGGTCTTCACCAGGACCTTGTCGACCTCTGCGAGCTCGGCCTCTCCCTTGACGACATCCACCTTGTATCCCTGGCAGAGGGCGGCGATCCCCGCCTCGAGGGAGCTGACCACGCCGTCCTTCCAGGCCTGCAGGGCGGCGAGGTCGATGCTCAGGCCCTCGGCGCGTATGCCGAACTGGGCGCCCTCCCGGACTTTGTCGTAGGCCTTGGCGACGGAGATGATCGACTTGGACGGGATGCAACCGGCGGTGACGCACTCGCCGCCGAGCCGCGCCTTCTCGACCAGGACGGTCTTCAGGCCCAGCTGAGACGCCCGAATGGCGCAGACGTACCCGCCAGGCCCTCCGCCGATGACTACGAGGTCTACCTCTCTCAATTGCGAAGACTCGGGTGCGGCGGCTTCATTCTCCTTAAACGTTGCTCAGCCTTCGCAGGCTCAGCGGACGTAGGAGAGCCAGGGCTTGTACTGGTCGAGCTTCCCATGGATGGCGTCGAGGTAGAGCCTCTGGATCTTCTTGGTCACGGGGTACCGTCCGTCCCCGATCGTCCTCCCGTCGACCTCGCGGATGGGCGTGACGTTGGCCGCCGTCCCCGTGAAGAAGAGCTCGTCCGCCGTGAAGAGCTCGTCCTTCGTGAAGTCCTTCTCGTGGACCTGCAGCCCGTCGTCCCTGGCGATCTGGATCACCGAGGCCCTGGTCACGCCGCCGAGTATCCCCGCCTGGATGGTGGGGGTGTAGAGGACGCCGTTCCTCACCCTGAAGATGTTCTCGCCCGACCCCTCGGCCACGTGGCCGTCGAGGGTCAGGAGTATGGCCTCGTCGTAGCCCGCAGCCAGGGCGTCGGTCTTGGCGAGTATCGAGTTGGCGTAGTTCGCCGCGCACTTGGCCTGGGGGGGCAGTATCCGCGAGTCTATCCTCGCCCAGCTGGAGACGCCGCACCGTATCCCCTTCTCCATCCCCTCGTCTCCGAGGTAGGCGCCCCACTCCCAGCAGGCGACGGCCCCGACGACCGGGTTCTTGAGCGGGTTGACGCCCATCTCGCCGTAGGCGCTGAAGACGATCGGACGGAGGTAGCAGGCGCTGAGGCCGTTCTCCCTCACCAGGTCGATGCAGGCCTTGGTCAGCTGCTCCCTCGAGTAGGGGAGCTTCATCCTGTAGACCTTGGCGCCGTCGAAGAGGCGGTCGATGTGCTCCTTGAGCCTGAAGACGGCCGGCCCGTCGGGCGTGTCGTTGCACCGGATCCCCTCGAAGATGGAGTAGCCGTAGTGAAGCGCGTGCGTCAGGACGTGCACCTTCGCGTCGTCCCAGGGGACGAACCGCCCGTCGAACCAGATCGTCTTGGTGGGTTGCAACCTTCTATCGCTCCTCTCTCCGGCCCGCCATCCATTATTTAGGTGCCGGCCGGGCGACGAGACGGCTCGCGACCGCGGCGCCGACCTCGGCCGTCGTGCTGCTCCCCCCGAGGTCCGGCGTCTTCACCCCATCCTCGAGCGTAAGGTCGACCGCCGCCCTGACCGCGGACGCCGCCTCGGCGCACCTCCCGTCGCCGCGGGTCCTCGCGAGCCACTCCAGCATCATCGCGGTCGTCAGGACCATGGCCAGGGGGTTCGCCAGCCCCCTCCCGGCTATGTCGGGCGCGGCGCCGTGGACCGGCTCGAAGAGCGCCGAGCGGAGGCCGATGTTGGCGGAGGGCGCCATCCCCAGCCCCCCGACGAGCTGCGCGGCCTCGTCGGAGAGTATGTCACCGTACATGTTCGTCGTCACGATGACGTCGAAGCTCTCGGGCATCCGGATCAGGTTCATGGCCGCCGAGTCGACCAGCATGTCGCTGAAGCCGACCGAGGGATAGCGCGAGGCGACCTCCCTGCAGACGGAGGTGAAGAGGCCGTCGCTCTTCCGGAGCACGTTCGACTTGTGGACCGCGACGACCCTCCTCTTGCCGTCCCTCTGGACGGCCGTCTCGAAGGCGTGGACCGCGATCCTCTCGGACGCCCTCCTGGTTATGGTGCGGAGCGCGACGACCCCTCCCTCGAACTCGAACTCCATGCCCCTGTAGAGGTCCTCGGTGTTCTCCCTGACTATCACAAAGTCGATGTCCCCCCTCAGGGAGGGCACGTGCGGGAGGCTCTTGGAGGGCCTTACGTTGGCGTAGAGGTCGAGCGTCTGCCTGAGCCTCACGATCGTCTCGGCGGCCGTCTCGCCCACCGGGGCCTTGAGGCAGACGTCCGAGCCCCTGATCGTCGCCAGCGAGCTGGAGGGGAGCGCCTCGCCCGTCCTGGCCTTGCAGGCGTCGCCCGCCGGCGCGTCCCTGACCTCGAACCCCAGGCCGAAGCGGGTCCGGACGGCGTCCAGGACGGAGAGCGAAGCAGCGGAGATCTCCGGCCCGATGCCGTCCCCCTCGATCAGCGCGATGGAATAGTCCGCCGTCAAGCGAGGGGACCCTCGGGGGCCTTGAGCCTCTGCCGGAGCCTCTCCCGGACGTACCCCAGGAAGCCGCCCCTCTTCATCTGCTCTATGGCCGCGTCGGTCGCGGCGATCGGGTACTCCGTCCCCCTGGCCAGGTCCCTGAGGGACCGCGCGTCCAGGTCGATGAGCAGCTCGTCGCCCGTCTCGATGGCGCCGGTATCGGGGATCTGGATCGGCAGCAGCCCGTTGTTGAGGGAGTTGCGGTAGAAGATGTCCGGGAACGACTGGGCCACTACGGCGACGACGTTGTTGTACTTGACCGCGTAGACGGCCTGCTCCCTGGAAGACCCGCACCCGAAGTTGTTCCCGGCGACGACGATAGACTCGCGGTTGGCCCTGCACGCCGCCTTGAAGGTGGGGTCGTAGTACTCGAAGGCGTGGTCGGCGAAGAACTGCTTGTCCCAGCTCTCCTGGAGGAGGTAGGCGGGGATGATGTAGTCGGTGTTGATGTCGTCCGGGTACTTCTTGGCGACCCTGCCCCTGAGCTCCATCAACTGTCACCCAGGTACTTCCGGGGGTCCGCTATCCTCCCCTCGATCGCGGTCGCGGCCGCGGTGGCCGGCGAGGCCAGGTAGATGAACGCCTCCGGCGAGCCCATCCTGCCCCTGTAGTTCCTGTTGGAGGTGGAGAGGCACCGGTCGCCGGGGGCCAGGATCCCCATGTGCTTCCCGAAGCAGGGGCCGCAGTTCGAGGACTCGATGTTGGCCCCGCTCTGGGCCAGCGTGTTCAGGATCCCGTTCTCCATCGCCCAGTTGTAGACCTTCCGGCTGGCGGGTATGACTATGAGGTTGGTGTCCGGGTGGACCTTCCTCCCCTTGAGGATGCGGGCCGCGACGGCCAGGTCGCTCCTCCTGGCGTTGGCGCAGGACCCGAGGAAGACGACGTCGATGGGGTCGCTGACCTCGCTGACCGGCCTCGCGTTCGCCGGCGAGTGGGGGAGCGAGACGGTCGGCTCCACGGCCGAGGCGTCGACGGCCACCGTCCGGGCGTACTCGGCGTCCCCGTCCGACCTCATGGTCATCGCCGCCTGCTCGGCGTCGACGGCGCTCCCCCTTCCGGCGAGCGCGGCCTCGACGTAGGCCGCCGTCGTCTGGTCGGGGTTGACTATGGCGGTCCTGGCCGACATCTCGACGGAGAGGTTGCAGATCGTGAACCGCCCGTCCATGTCCATGGACGAGATCGTGGGTCCCTCGTACTCGGCGACCCTCTTCGAGCACCCTCCCTCGCCCATCGCCCCGAGGACGTGGAGGACCAGGTCCTTCGGGTAGACCCCGAGCTGGAACGCGCCCTCGACGCGGAACCTGATGGACTCGGGGACGGTGAACGAGTAGAGCTCGCCCGTCGCGAGCAGGTTCTCGCCCTCGGTCGTGCCTATCCCGAATGCCAGCGCGCCCAGCGCGCCCTGGGTGCAGGTGTGAGAGTCGGTCGCGACGGCTATCTCACCGGGCAGGACGAACCCGTCCTCCGAGGCGATGGTGTGCTCGATGCCGTCCCCCTCCTTGTACATGGCTATCTGCTGCTGCTTGGCGAAGTCCGCCATCAGCTTGATGCCGGTGCTCACCATCACCGAGCAAGAGGGGACCGTGTGGTCGGGCATGAACGCGACCCGCGAAGGGTCGAAGACCTTCATCCTGCGTCCAGCCTGCTCGTAGACGTCCCCGAAGTCCTTCTGGAAGTTGAGGATGGCCGGCGGCCCGATGACCTCGTTGAAGTAGAGCTTGTCGACCGGGAGCGCCTCTATCAGCTCCCCGGCGCGCACGGGCCGCCCGACGGCCCGCGAGACTATCTTCTCGGCTATGGTCGAGCCCATCTCTATCGTCACAGCCCCTCGATGGGTCCCGCGGGCTTCTTATTCTCCTGCTCCAGGCCGCGGGCGAGTCTCTGGTCGTCGGCCTTCTTCGCGAGCAGCGCGTTGGTCCCCGCGACTATGGCCTCCACGGACGCCACCACGATGTCCCTCTTCAGGCCCCTCCCGGAGGCGGTGTTCCCGGCGTCGTCCTCGACCTTCACGGTGACGTCGGCTACGGCGCCGGAGTCTCCCGTGAGCGCCTCCAGCCGATAGTCCCTGAGCCGGACCGTCTCGATGTCGCTGAATATCTTCTGGATAGCGTTGACGGCCGCGTCGACCGACCCCGCGCCGACCTCGGTCGCCTCGTGGAGGTGCCCGCGCACCAGGAGCCTGACCGTCGCCGTGGGCAGCCTCTTTATCCCCGTCACGACCTCGAGCCCCTCGAGCTGGACCAGCTCGTTCTTCTCGGCCGACCCGCCGCCCATTATCTGGACGGCCATCTGGTAGAGGTCCGAGTCGGTGACCGACGAGCCCGAGTCCCCGATCTCCTTGACCCTGTCGACGATGAGCCTCAGGGACTCCTCCCTGGGGCGCAGCCCCATCCCCCTGAGCTGGGCCGCGACCCCGTGGCGGCCCGCGTGCTTCCCGGCCTGCATCCACCTGGTCCTCCCCACCATCGAGGGGTCGAACGGCTCGTAGGTCGAGGGGTTCGAGAGTATCCCGTGGGTGTGTATCCCCGACTCGTGCCCGAAGGCGTTGTCGCCGACGATCGCCTTGTTGGGCTGGATCACTATGCCCGTCATCTGGGCGACGAGCCGCGACGCGTCGTAGAGCTGCGAGTAGTCGACGTTCGTCCGCCAGCCGTATAGGTTGAAGCAGCCGAGCGCGAACTCCTCCAGGGAGGCGTTGCCGGACCGCTCCCCGATGCCGTTGATCGTGACGTGGGCCTGGTCGGCGCCCGCCTGCACCCCGGCGAGGCTGTTCGCGACCGCGAGCCCGTAGTCGTTGTGGCAGTGGACGCTGATCATCATCGAGTCCGAGACCGACCGCGCGGCCCTGACGTACTCGGCGATGAGCTGGGGCGTCGCTATGCCGACGGTGTCGGGGATGTCGAAGCGGTCGGCGCCCGCGTCCGAGACCGCCCTCACGACCTGCTTGAAGAAGTCCAGGGACGTCCGGGTGGCGTCCATGGCCGAGAACTCGACCTTCACCCCGAAACCCTTGGCGTACCTCACGGCGTCCGCCGACTGCTCCAGCATCTGCTCCCTGGTGATGTGGAACTGGTGCTCAAGGTGGATGTCCGAGGAGGATAGGAAGACGTGGATCCCGCCTATCCCGCAGCCGATCGCCGTGTCGATGTCGCCCTTCTCGGCCCTGGCCAGGCCGCAGACCTCCGCCCGCAGGCCCGACCGGGCGATCGACCGGACCGCCTCCTGCTCCCCCTTGGAGGTGATCGGGAACCCGCCCTCTATGACGTCGACCCCCAGCCGGTCGAGGGCCTGGGCAATCTTGACCTTCTCCTGAGGGGTCAGTGAGACGCCGGGCGTCTGCTCGCCGTCTCTGAGGGTCGTGTCGAAGATCCGGACCAGGCGCGGGCCGCCTCCGGCCAGGCTGGTCAATTCTGGACCTCCTTGGGCAGGGCGGCGACGCCGGTCCTGGCGATGTCGAGGACGCTGGCGTTCAGCCCCGAGACGAACTCGTCTATCTGGGCGGCCGACCCGACGACCTCGACGACCGCCGACCGGGCCGACGAGTCGACGATGCGGCAGGACTGCATCTTCTGGACGTCGGCCAGGGACATCTTCTCGGTGTCGATCCTGACCAGCGCCAGCTCCCTCGCCGTGATCTGTTCGGGGCTGTAGGTGTGGGCCTCGAGGACGTCGATGACCTTCATCAGCTGCCTCGCGACGTGCTCCACGGCGGCGTCGTCCCCCTCGAGCGTCAGGGTGATGCGCACGTCCTCGCCCCCGTTGGTCGCGCCGAGCGTCAGCCCGTCTATGTTCAGGCGCATCAGGCGGACGAGGTGGACCACCCGGAAGAGGGCGCCGGGCTTGTTCTCGACGAGGGCCGAGAGCACCTTCGCGGCCCTCAAAACACGGACAGCTCCCTGGAGGTCCCGTAGATCGTGTCCTTGATGGCCTTGCCCGGAGGCAGGAAGGGGTAGACGTCCTCCTCGTGCGAGACCGGGACCTCGATGAGCGTCGGCGAGTCTCCCCTCACGCCCTCCCTCAGGGCCTTGCCGAACTCGGCCAGGGAGCCCACCCGGGTCCCCTGGACCCCGTAGGACTCGGCCAGCTTCATAAAGTCCGGGATGTTCTGGAACCTGATCCCGATGTAGCGGCGGTTGTACATCAGCCTCTGCCACTGCTCGACCATCCCGAGGCTCCTATCGTTCAACACGACGGCCACGACCGGGATCTTCTCCTCGACGGCGGTGGCCAGGGCCTGCTCGGTCATCACGAAGGACCCGTCCCCGTCCAGGTCGACCACCGGGACGTCGGGCCGCGCGATCTTCGCGCCCAGCGCCGCCGGGAGCCCGAACCCCATCGTCCCGAGCCCCGTCGAGGTGATCCAGGTCCTCGGCCTCAGGACGCGATAGTGGATCTCGGCCCACATCTGGTGCCGCCCCACGCCGGTCGTCAGGATCGCCTCCGGAGGCAGGATCTCCCTCATCAGCTTGACGAGCCTCGGCCCGGAGAGCTCCGCGTAGGAGTCCTTGTAGGCGGGGATGCCCTTCATCTCCTCCCGGACCTCGTTGAGGCGCGCCAGCCAGGCGTTTCCCTCGTCCCTCTTGGAGATGCGCCGGACCAGCGCGTCGAAGAGCATGGTGAGGACGCGGTTCGCGTCGCCGTGGACGCTGAGGGTGACCATCTTGTTCTTGTTGAACTCGGTGGGGTCGGCGTCGACGTGGATGATCTTGGCGTCGGGGGCGAACTCGTTGAAGCTCCCCGTCGAGCGGTCGGAGAACCGGACCCCGACGGCGAGGAGCACGTCGCACTCGCCGATGATCTTGTTCGCCTCCGCCCGTCCGTGCATCCCAACGGGACCGACCGAGAGCGGGTGGTCCTCGGGGAAGACCCCCTTGCCCTGGAGCGTCGTTATGACCGGCGCGACCAGCAGCTCGGCGACGGCCTGGAAGGGCTGCGACGCGTCGGCGATCCGTATGCCCCCGCCCCCGAAGAGCAGGGGCCTCTGGGCCTTCACGAGCATATCCGCGGCCCTCTCGATGTCCTGCGGGTCGATGGCAGCTTCGGCCGCGTACCCCCTAATCGTGATCGACTCGGGGAAAGCTATCGAGGCCTCCTCCTGCTGGACGTCCTTCGGCACGTCGAGGAGGACCGGGCCCGGCCGGCCCGTCTGCGCGATGTAGAACGACTTTTTCACGGCCGAGGGTATCTCGGCGGCCGAGAGAGGCTGGAGGGTGTACTTGGTCACCGGCGTCAGGACGCCGACGACGTCCGTCTCCTGGAACCCGCTCTTGCCGGTCATCGATTTGGCTACCTGGCCGGTTATGGCCACGACGGGGGACGAGTCCGCGAACGCCGTAGCTATGCCGGTGACCAGGTTGGTCGCCCCGGGGCCGGAGGTGGCCGAGCAGACGCCGGCGCGCCTCGTGACCCTGCCGTAGGCGTCGGCCATGTGGGCCGCGATCTGCTCGTGCCTCACGAGCACGTGCTTGATCCTCGAGTCCCAGAGCGCGTCGTAGAAGGGCAGATTCGCCCCTCCGGGCATCCCGAAGATGTACTCTACCTTCTCCTTCTCGAGGGCCTCCACGATGGCCCGTGCGCCTGACATTTTTTCAGTCATGGTAACTATTATGCTCCAATTGAGATTCCTCGCTGCGAGTCTAGGGCGAGGAGCGCTAGACTACTAAGAGAACCAACGCTACCTGTACCGGGACGATAGACGCGGTAGCGTTGCAGCCGTGCATTGCAATACCTGGGGTGAATCTTCTATTTAAAAGTTGACGAAGCTCGGAGCGGCCGTCGACGCTGACGCGCCCTAGGCGTGAAGCGAAGGAGGTTCCCCGGAACCGTCGAACTTATATATATAACGGCCTTATATGGCAGCGAGAGCGACCGAGGAAAATGATAAACCCATACGAGATGATATCCAAGAGCGCCCTGCCGGCCTTCAGGGCCATGGTCTCCAAGCGGCTCACGGAGAACTACGACCTGACGCAGCAGGAGGTGGCCATGAGGCTGGGCGTGACCCAGGCTTCGATCAGCAACTACGCCAGGAAGGCGCGCGGCGTGATGGTCAACCTCGAGATCGACCCGAACCTGGCCAAGGCCGCCGACCAGGTCGCGGAGGTGCTCTCCTCGGAGAACCCGAACCAGAGGGAGGCGCTCCGCATGATGACCGAGGTCTGCGACTACATCAGGTTCAACCACATAATGTGCAGGCTCCACGAGGACCTCGAGCCGGGCTTTAGGATCGAGGGGTGCTACGCCTGCGTGGGCGGCCTCCCGCTCGAGAGCAGCCGCATAAGGCCGAAGCTCACCGCCTGAGAGAACGAGCCGAGCTTGGAAAGAAAGCCAGAGTGGCTGACGGTTCTACCCTCTGGAAGCGAGAGCCACAGCAGGCTGAAGGAGCTCTTCGAGAACCTGAACCTCCACACGGTCTGCCAGGAGGCGCACTGCCCCAACGTGGGCGAGTGCTGGGGAGGCGGGACGGCGACGCTCATGCTCATGGGGGACACGTGCTCCCGGGCGTGCAGGTTCTGCATGGTGACGCCGGGGAAGCCGAAGACGGCCCTCGACCCGCTCGAACCCGAGAACGTGGCGTTCGCGCTCTCGCAGATGGACCTGGAGTACGTGGTCCTGACCTCGGTCGACAGGGACGACGTCCCCGACGGAGGAGCGTCGCACTTCGCGCGGACCATCCAGAAGATCAGGGAGAGCAGCCCCGGGATGATGGTGGAGGTGCTCATACCGGACTTCCAGAACGACATCGATGCCATCAGGGCGGTCGTCCAGGCGCGCCCCGACGTCATCGCGCACAACATCGAGACGACGATGTTCCTGAGCGACAGGGTCAGGGACCCCCGCGCCGGCTACTGGCAGTCGCTCTCCGTGCTCAGGACGGTCAAGAAGCTGGACCGCAGGATGTTCACAAAGTCCTCGATCATGGTGGGGCTCGGCGAGGGCGAGGAGGAGATGAGGCTGGCAATGGCCCACCTGAGGTCCGCCGGCGTAGACTTTCTCACTGTGGGCCAGTACCTCAGGCCCTCGAAGAGGCACCTCCCGGTCAAGGAGTACGTGAAGCCCGAGGCGTTCGAGGCGTACAGGAAGATGGGCGAGGAGATGGGCTTCAGGTACGTGGCCTCGGGCCCCCTCGTAAGGTCCAGCTACCGTGCGGGCGAGTTCTTCGTACGCTCCATAGTGAAGTCCGACAAGGCAATCGACGAACTCTAGCGCTTTGATTGCATAGTCTTATGAGCCCGGAGAGCGTCTCCGGTCGAGGTAAACCAACCGCATGGAGATGCTGCAGATCGTCAGGGCGGACGGCGAACACGACTCCAAGCTCGAGCCCGCCCTCCGGGGCGAGGACCTCCTCGGGATGTACCGGCACATGCTGATGGTCAGGAGGTTCAACGAGAGGATGCTGCTGCTCCAGAGGCAGGGCAGGATCGGGTTCTTCATAGAGTCGACCGGGCAGGAGGCCTGCCAGATTGGCGCCGCCTTCGCGCTGGCGCGGTCCGACTGGGTCTACGGCGGCTACAGGGACCCCGGCGTCTGCCTGGTCAGGGGCGTCCCCCTCAAGGGGCTGGTCGACCAGCTGATGGCGAACGCCGACGATCCCAACAAGGGGAGGCAGATGGGCGTGCACTGGGGCTACAGGGACTGGAACATCGTGAGCATCTCGAGCCCGGTCGCCTGCCGCCTCTCGCAGGCGGTGGGGACGGCCTACGCTGCCAAGATCAAGAAGGACAACATCGTCTGCCTCACCAGCTTCGGCGACGGCGCCACCTCCCAGGGCGAGTTCCACTCGGCGATGAACTTCGCGGGCGTCTTCAGGGTCCCCGTGGTCTTCTTCTGCGAGAACAACCAGTACGCCATCTCGCTTCCCCTCCGGCGCCAGACGGCCTCGGTGAACATCGCCGTCAAGGCGGAAGCCTACGGGTTCGAGGGAGTCCTGGTCGACGGCAACGACGTCCTCGCCGTCTACAAGGCGACCAGGGCTGCCGTAGACAAGGCGAGGTCGGGCGGAGGCCCGACGCTGATAGAGGCGGTCACCTACAGGATGGGCGGCCACTCCTCCTCGGACGACGCCTCGAAGTACCGGGGCAACGAGGAGCTCGAGCTCTGGAAGAGCAGGGACCCCATAACGAGGTTCAGGGTCTACCTCACGAAGAAGGGGCTGCTGACCGCCCAGGACGACAGGAGGATGCAGGACGAGGTCGACACCGAGCTGGTCTCGGTCATCAGGGAGAGCCAGAAGGTCCCGCCGCCGTCGCGGCTCTCGATCTTCACCGACGTCTACGCGGAGATGCCGTGGCACCTCAGGGAGGAGGCGGCCGAGCTGGAGCGGGAAGGGGAGGAGGCGAGCTGAGAGACGCCCGTCCAGAACATAGTCCAGACGGTCAACCAGACGCTGCGCGACGAGATGCGCCGGAACGGGAACATGGTCGTCCTCGGGGAGGACGTGGGCAGGGACGGCGGGGTCTTCAGGGCGACCGAGGGGCTCCTGGAAGAGTTCGGCGGTGAGAGGGTCGTCGACACCCCCCTGGCCGAGGACGCGATCGTGGGCATGGCGATAGGCATGGCCCTGTACGGCCTCCAGCCCGTCGCAGAGATCCAGTTCATGGACTTCATCTACCCCGCCTTCAACGAGATAGTCAGCGAGCTGGCGAAGCTCAGGTACAGGTCCGGGGGGCAGTACCAGGCCCACGTCGTCATCCGCACGCCCTACGGCGGCGGGGTGAAGGGCGGCCACTACCACTCCCAGTCGACCGAGGCCTACTTCGTGCACACCCCCGGGCTCGTCGTCCTGACGCCTTCGAACCCCTACGACACCAGGGGGTTGCTGCTCTCGGCGATGAGGTCCCCGGACCCGGTGATCTTCCTGGAGCCCAAGCGCATCTACAGGACCGTGAAGGAGGAGGTGCCCGCCGAGGAGTACCTGGTCCCCATCGGGAGCGCGAGGGTCGTGCAGGAGGGTAGCGACGTCACACTCCTGAGCTGGGGTGCGACGGTGCAGACCTGCAGGCAGGCGGTCGCCCAGGCGCAGGCGGAGAGGCTGAGCGTGGAGCTGATCGACCTCAGGTCGCTCCTCCCGTTCGACATCGAGACGGTCATCCGGTCGGTGAGGAAGACCGGGAGGGTCGTCGTGGCCCACGAGGCGACCAAGATCGGCGGGTTCGGCGCCGAGATATCCGCGCAGATAAACGAGAGGGCGATCGACTCGCTCGAGGCCCCGATTCTGCGCGTCGCCGGCTACGACACGCCGTTCCCCTACGCCCTCGAGGGCGTCTACCTGCCCTCACCAGAAAGGATACTTAGAGCGGTTAGGAAGGCTTCGAGCTACTGATTCTCCATTGGTCCAGTACGAGTTCAAGCTTCCGGACATAGGCGAGGGAGTCGCCGAGGGGGAGGTCCTCCGGTGGCTGGTGAAGGAGGGCGACGAGGTGAAGGAGGACCAGTCGCTGGTCGAGGTCATGACGGACAAGGTGAACGTCCAGATCCCCTCGCCGAAGGACGGGAGGGTGACGAAGCTCCTGGCGAAGGAGGGGGAGGTCGTCAAGGTCGGGCACGGGATACTGGTCATCGAGGTGGCAGGAGGAGAAGAGGCGCCGCCGCCATCCCCGTCGCGCCCCGAACCTGCTCCTCTGGCTGCGCTCGCGGCTGAACCGATGCAGGCGTCCGCCGACCAGGTCCTGGCGACCCCGGCGACGCGCAGGCTGGCTCGGGAGCTCGGCGTCGAGATCGCCCGCGTGAGGGGGACCGGACCAAACGGCCGGGTGACCGAGGTCGACGTGAGGGGGAGCGCCGCCCCGGCTCAATCGGCTCCGCAGCCCCCAGCGTCAGCGGCGGCCGGCCAGGAGGGCGAGGAGCGCGTCCAGCTCCGCGGCGTCAGGAAGGTGATAGCGGAGAGGATGGCCAGGTCGATTCACACGGCGGCCCAGCTGACCATGGTCGACGAGGTCGACATGACGGAGCTCGTCCTGCTGCGGCAAGCGTTCAAGGGGAGCGCCGAGAAGAAGGGGGTGAAGCTGACCTTCCTGCCGTTCGTCATCAAGGCGGTGATCCCCGCCCTGAAGGAGTTCCCCTACGTCAACTCGACCCTAGACGAGCAGAGCGGCGAGATCGTCCTGAAGAAGCGCTACAACCTGGGCATCGCCGTCGACACCCCGAACGGGCTCGTCGTCCCGGTCGTGAAGGACGCGGACAAGAAGGACATCTTCGAGCTCTCGGCGGAGATAGAGAGGCTCGCGGACGCTGCCAGGAAGGGCGAGCTGACGCTGGAGGACGTCCAGGGCTCGACCTTCACGATAACGAACCTGGGGTCCATCGGGGGCCTCTTCGGGACGCCGATCGTGAACTACCCCGAGGTCGCCATACTGGGCACACACAGGATAACCCAGAGGCCCGTCGTCAGGGACGGGAAGATCGAGGTGCGGGACATGATGTACGTCTCCCTCAGCTTCGACCACAGGGTGATGGACGGGGCCTACGGCGCCAGGTTCACGAACAAGGTCATCGACATCATCCAGGACCCGAAGAAGATACTCTCCGAGATACTCTGACGGGCGGCGATGGCCCTCTTCCGTCGGCTAGGCCCTCAGGCCTGGACCAGCGTCTCGGTGCTCCGGACTCCCTGGGCGGAGTTTATCTCGCTCGTGAGCGTCCTGATCTCCGGGTACCCGGAGGCCTCGACGAAGGCGACGACATCGTACCGGCCGTAGGCGAGGAAGGCCTTCCTCACGCCCTTGAGCGAACCGGTCGCCTTGAGGACGGACTCGGTCTGGAGCGGGACGGTCTTGATGAGGATGCACGCGCTGAGGGCCATCTCCTACGCCTCCACCTCGGGGAGCGTCTCGGTGAAGATGACGCCGGAAAGGCGGTTCGCCTTCAGGATGACGTGGGCGAGGGCCTTGCCGTTCCGCGCTTCGATGTCGGCGACGATGTCGTACCGTCCGAGCACCGAGAAGGCGCTCCTGACCTCTGGGATCTGCTTCAGGTTCTTGGCTACCTCGTCGAACTTCCCTCGCTCCGCCCTTATCAGGACGCACGCCGAAATCAAATCGACCACGGGTTCTCCGGCGGCCAGCTATTAAACGGTTACCGGCAGAAGGACGCCCCATCCCGTTCCGGCCGCACCGGAGCGATGACGGTGCTCGCCCGCACGCCCCAGGAGCGGCCCGCTGATGGCTCGATGGTGCCCACCGTCTGGAATAGGTTCAAATCAGCCGTGTCAGCATCCTGGCCCGAAAGCACGATGCCAGAATCGACGGCTGTGGCCAGCAGGACGGAAAATCATCAAGGCGCGCCGGAGGACCCGCTGCGCGTATCCCCGGACGGACCGGTGGTGGCGTACGCCCTCTCGCACGAGACCTACACGGTGCCCGAGCTCCTGGAATACGGCGCCGCGGCCGAGCGGGCGGGTTTCAGGATGGCCTGGACGAGCGACCACTTCCAGCCGTGGCAGGATAACCAGGGCCATTCCGGGCTCGCCTGGGTGACGCTCGCGGCGCTGAGCCAGCGCACGACGCACCTGGCAATGGGGACCGGCGTGACGTGCCCGACCTTCCGCTACCTTCCGGCGATAGTGGCGGAGGCGTGGGCCTCGCTCAGCCACCTGGCGCCGGGCCGCGTTTTCCTGGGGCTGGGGACAGGGGAGAACCTGAACGAGGGTGCCTCGGGGGGAGGATGGGGCAAGTACCGGGAGCGGTCGGAGCGGCTCATCGAGGCGGTCAAGATCATCCGCGCGCTCTGGACGGGAGAGCGCGTGAAGTTCAAGGGAAAGTACTGGGAGGTCGACGCCAGGCTCTACGACAAGCCCGCGTCGCCCATCCCCATCTACATCGCCGCGGGCGGTCCGAAGAGCGCGCGCATAGCCGGGCTCTACGGGGACGGCCTCATCGCCGAGGGGGGCCCGCTCGGCTCCAACCCGCTCTACAAGGCGGCCTGGGAGGAGGGGGCCCGCGAGTCGGGGAAGGACCCGGCCAAGCTCCCGATAGTGGTGGAGCTGTACGCCGTCGTCGGAGGCGAGAAGGAGGCGAGGCAGAGCGCCGACCTATGGCACTTCACGCCGCGGGCGTGGAAGGAGGGCTACTTCGACGAGGTCGACCCGCTCCGCATACAGCAGAAGGCCGAGCGCGAGATCCCGCTGGAAGACGTCTACAGGGACTGGCCCGTGGGGACGGACCCCGAGGTCCACCTGAAGGCGATCCGGGAGACCGCGGCGAGGGGCGCGACCCACGTGGTGATCACCACCGCGACGCCGAACCAGAGGGAGGTGATTGAGTTCTACGGCAAGAAGGTGCTCCCCGCGTTGAAGGGCTAGGGCGCGCTCTAGCCCGTGGAGCCTGCCTCCGCGGGTTCCGACCGCAGGATCGGAGCGAGGTAGCCCCGGATTGGAAGGGCGAGGGGAGGAGAGCTACGGTCAGGTGACCTCTTCGCCCGGCCACATCATGGTCCGGAGCTTCTTTCCCACGACCTCGATCTGGTGCTTGTCCAGCTCCTCCATGTACTTGTCGAACGACTTCTTGCCCTCCTTCTCGTAGATGCCCACCCACTCCTTCGCGAATGTCCCATCCTGAATCTGCGTTAGGACCTTCTTCATGTTCTTCTTGACGTTCTGGTCGATGGCCACCTTGCCCCTCGTGAGGCCGCCGTAACGGGCCGTCTCGCTGACGCGGCGGTACATTCCAGAAATTCCATATTTTTGGACCAAATCTACGATAAGTTTTAATTCGTGGAGGACTTCGTAGTAAGATCCTTCAGGGCTGTAGCCGGCCTCGACGAGCGTCTCGAACGCGTTCTTCACCATGTTCTCCACGCCGCCGCAGAGGTCCACCTGCTCCCCGAACCAGTCCGTCTCGACCTCCTCCCTGAAGGTCGTCTCCAGTATCCCGGCCCTGGAGCACCCGGTCGCCTTGGCCATCCCCAGTATCCGGTCCCACGCTTTTCCCGAGTAGTCCTTCTCCACGGCGACGAGCGCAGGGGTGCCGAAGTTTTGCAGGTAGAGCTCGCGGACACGCTGGCCCGGCGCCTTGGGGGCGAGCATTATCACGTCGGCGGTCTTGGGGGGGACGATCCACTTCCAGTGTATCGCTGCACCGTGCGAGAACGAGAGCGCGGCGCCCTTGGCGAGGTTCGGCGCTATCTCGTCCTTGAAGATGCTCGCCTGCTGCATGTCCGGCGCCAGCACGTGGACGATGTCCGCCTTCTTCGTCGCCTCCGGGACCGTCATCACCTTGTGGCCCTCCTTCTTCGCCTTCGCCCAGCTCTTGCCTCCCTCCTTCAGGCCGACTATGACCTTGATTCCAGAGTCCCTCATGTTGGAAGCCTGGGCGGAGCCCTGGATCCCGTAGCCGATCACCGCGATGGTCTCGCCCTTGAGCGGTCCGAGCGTCAGCTGTTCGTCCTGCCACATCCTGACCATGATTCGTTCGACGGTGCGTCCCATCCACCGGATATAAGTCTAGGAGAGCCTCGAACATATCTCGATACTAACCCCTCGTTAGCCTTCTTGTCCTTCGTTCTGATTACGCTCGAGGTCGCCTGCGTTCCTTTTCGTCCTCAAGACCAGGATACCGTGGAGCGACCTGCTGAAGGAGCGCGGAGACGACGTCATCGCGTGGAGGAGGCTGAGGGAACGGGAGGCCCACGGCATGCGGAAGAGGAGCATGGACGCGCTCATCGCGAATGGATACTCGTTTGACGTCCTCGACATGGGCTCGCTCTCGGTCGACAGCGACACCATACCCACGAAAAAGGGGGAGACTTGGATGGTCTTGACGGTCACTAGGGGCCGAAGACACCGAAATCCACGCGGCCGTAGCGGAGGGCTCTCTCCTCGTCGCGGTGGCAATCTCGCCGGCGAACGTCCATGAGGGGACGAACCTGATCACGCTCATGGAGTCGATCTCGATCGAGACGGGGCACAGGCAGAGGAAGAAGCGGGGACGGTCTACGCGGATACCAAATACGCGACGCCCCTGAATAGGTTCTACCTCGACGGGAAGCAGATCAGGTCGCAGATACCAGACCCCACCAACAAGACGGGGAGGAGGCCAGGGAGGCCCAGGTGCTCGACCAGGAGACGT
This sequence comes from Nitrososphaerales archaeon, assembly GCA_049515775.1. Taxonomy (GTDB): domain Archaea; phylum Thermoproteota; class Nitrososphaeria; order Nitrososphaerales; family Gagatemarchaeaceae; genus Gagatemarchaeum. Next base: position 33,990 of record JBEKTS010000023.1, read on the forward strand.
ACCACGCGGTCAGATACAACGTCGAGAGATTCTTCGCGCGGCTCAAATGCGCTCAGGCGGATTACAATCAGGTACGAGAGGCTGCCGTCGACCTACTTCAGGTTCGTCCACCGGGGGTGCATTGTCATACTCCCTGGACGGGTTTCCAGATGGGTGTATGATTATAAATCGGCTGGGAACCGCAAATAAGACACGCCAAAGGCGTGTCAAAGAAACGAGGTCTCGACCATGACCAGTTAGGAACATGTCCCAGAGTAAACCGCCGTGAAAGTCTGGTCATATTCACCGGCAGTTACCGTCCTCTCAGGGTTGGTGCCGCCCGTGTCCTGCCATTTCTCGAAGTTGCAGCCACCGTAGTTGTGCACATCGAGAGTATAATTGGAGCCGTCTGTCAAGCCGGTGAACGTCACCGGGGTGTAACCGGACTGAATTACAGTGCCTCCATAATAGAGGGTCGCATAGTATCCGGTAATCGGTTCACCGCTCGTGTTCACTGAGTTCACCGTGATGCCTGAGCAGTTGTAGACCGCTGTGTATTCTTGAGGATTTTCGGTCCCGGTGACAGACAATGGGTTGGACGTGCTAAACGTACTGAGCGAGTTTCCAAGAACCCACTTGTTGAAGACGCAGCTCTCGTAGTTGTCTGCCTGGACTGTGTACTCGCCACCGTTGGACGTTGTGAAGAAGGACGGTGTGTACCCTGCCTCTATTACGGTGCCACTCTGTTTGAGAGCGGTACGGTAACCTGAGAGTGTATCGCCCTGGAGCGTCTCGGAGTTCACCGCTATACTGGACCAGGAGAAGTTCAAGTTTTGATCGCCGGTCGGCGTCTGATAGAGCTGCGAGTAACCCATGTTAGAGTTTTCGAGAGTGTAAACTCCGTTCCAACATGTTGTGCCGTACCCGCCCAGCGAATAGTCTTGGATGTAAGCATCCGAGTCATAGTACGTTATGTTGCCGACTCCTCCATCGAAGGTGGTGTTGGAATTGTATCCTTTCGAGTCCTTCGCAACAGCCACAGAGCCATAGTAGCCTGGGAAACCTACCAGGTCGTTCGTCTCTGTGACTAGCGATTCATAAATCGTCGTGCTTTTGTCGATTTGTCCTTCCCAGGAGAACGCCCAGATACTATCTAGGAAGTTGGTTTCGCTGGTGGCGACGTAGAAGTAGGCATCCGTTACTTCAGATTTGCTGTTCACCATAATATAAATCGCACTGACATATCCTTTCTGACCGATATAGTAGGTATCGTTAGGACCAGTGAGGCTGAACCCATGAATTGGGTGATCGCCAAAATTCCATCCCTGAATATTCGTCATGACCACGGACCCGTTGTTATATGGCGCGAAGACGAACTGGTCCGAATTGTAGTAGGTGGACGTGGAGTTCGTGAATCCGTTTAGCTGCCACCCCCAAGTATCAGCGTTTGGATATCCGGTAACATTCTTGTAGCTCTCCGAGAGCATTGTTGAGCCTACTGAGAGGGCTACGTTAGGAGATAGTGCTGGGCAAGCACTATCAGTAGCCAGGTCTATCGTACCGTTTCCTTTGAAGGCACTCAGGTAGGGTTGTGCTGATACCGAAGGGAGCTCTGCCAGAACGAGAAGTAGGAACGGCAAGATGGGATACAGTTTGAAAGACCGCTTCGAGATTTTCATTGCGGGTTCATCACCTGCACGGAGGCCGCCATCTCGAACGAGGAAGTGGTCGCCGCCGGGGGTAGCATGGCGGGGAGAGTCGCGTATGAGCCCGACGCTCCGTCGGTGCCGAGCACCTGGTATGGCGACTGCCCGTTCGTTATGCCCGACCCGATTGAGGACCAACCGGATA
>JBEKTS010000024.1:0-24847 GCA_049515775.1 Nitrososphaerales archaeon
AGTTTTCGAGGGCCGAGCGTCCCCTCGATCCACGGCCGCCCGACGGGCTCGAGGCTCCACGGACGCCGACGACCAGTTCCATCGGCCTTCGGTTTGGGACCCCGGACCCCCGGAGACGGCCACGCGCCGGTAGGTCGCCCGTCGGCGCACCCTGCGCCGTCCGGGCGCCGCGAGCGCCGTCGAGGGGACGAAGCGCCCGGTCTGCGAATCTCCTACTTTATTTACCGAGCTGGCCGGACGCAGGGAAAGACGCTCCGTGGACGACGTGAAAGCACAGCTGCAGGAGAGGTTCTCCAAGGACTACGAGAGGTACTACGTGGTCGACCTCTTCAGGCGCAGGGGATTCGTGCGCAAGGCGTGCGAGAGCTGCGGGAAGCACTTCTGGACCCTCAAGCCCGAGAGGACCCGGTGCGACGACCAGCCCTGCTCCCCCTACTCCTTCATCGGGAGCCCTCCGACCAAGACCCGGCTCGACTACCTCGAGACCTGGAACAGGGTGGCGCAGTTCTTCCGCGAGAACGGGCACACCGTCATCCCGAGGTATCCTGTGGTGGCTCGCTGGAGGCCGGACCTCTACTTCACCGTGGCCTCGATAATCGACTTCCAGAGGATAGAGGGCGGCAAGGTCGTCTTCGAGCTCCCGGCCAACCCGCTCGTCGTCCCCCAGATGTGCCTCAGGTTCAACGACCTCCCGACCGTGGGGGTGAACGGGAAGCACAACTCCTCGTTCTGCATGATAGGGCAGACGGCGCTCGCCAACGCCGAGGGATACTGGAAGGACAGGTGCATCGACCTGGACTACGACCTGCTGACCAAGGTCCTGGGGATACCCGAGGACGAGCTCACCTTCGTCGAGAAGGTCTGGGTGGGGTACGGGGCCTTCGGCTACTGCCTGGAGTACTTCGCACGGGGCCTCGAGCTCGGCAACGCGGTCTTCACGGCCTACGAGGGGACCCTCACGAACTACACCGAGATGAAGGACAAGGTCATAGACATGGGCTCGGGCCTGGAGAGGCTCGCCTGGATCACCCAGGGCACGCCGACCTCCTACGACGTCACGTTCGCCCCCGTCCTGAAGCGGATGAGAGAGGCCTCTCCAGTCGAGTACGACCAGGACCTCTTCCTGAGGTACTCCCGCGTGGCCGGGACGATGAACATCGACGACTTCCCGAACCTCTCCGAGGCCCGCGAGATCATAGCGAAGGAGATCGGTGTACCGGCCGGGGACCTGGCTTCGAAGCTCGCCCCCGTGGAGGCGCTCTATGCGGTCGCCGACCATTCCAGGACCCTCCTCTTCGCCATCGCCGACGGACTCCTCCCCTCGAACGTGGGCGGAGGCTACAACCTGCGCGTCGTCTTCAGGCGGGCCCAGTCCTTCATCGAGCGCTTCGGGTTCAGGTTCGGGCTCGTCGACGCGATCAACTGGCACATAGACCAGCTCTCCGGGATGTACCCGGAGCTCGAGCTCCACCGAGGCGACGTCTCGGAGGTGCTCGAGGTGGAGGCCTCCCGCTACGCCTCGGCCAAGGAGAGGATCTCCAAGACGATCTCGGGCCTCTCGGCGTCCCGGAAGGGAGAGCTGGGGACGGACGACCTGGTCCGGCTCTACGACTCGGACGGGATAACGCCCGAGCAGCTGGTCCAGGCGGGGTTGAAGGTCACGGTCCCCGACGACTTCTACGAGCGCGTCGTCTCCAAGCACATCCTGCAGCAGAAGACGGACGAGAAGGGGCCGAAGTACGACACCTCGGACCTGCCGGACACGCGGCTCCTATACTACGAGGACGTCGACCTCTTCCAGTTCGACGCTACGGTCCTGAGGACCTTCGAGGGGGGCTTGGTCGCACTGGACCAGACGGCGTTCTACCCGAGGGGAGGGGGGCAGGAGCCCGACCACGGGACCATAGACGGGAAGAGGGTCGGAGAGGTGATAAAGTACGGCTCGGTCGTGCTCCACAGGGTCGGAGAGGGCGGCGACCTGCCCGCCGTCGGCTCGCGGGTCCACGGCGAGGTCGAGCCGGTCCGGAGGCAGAGGATCAAGCGCATCCACACCGCGACGCACATACTCAACGGCGCTTCGCGGCAGGTCCTGGGCCCCTGGGTCTGGCAGCACTCGGCCTTCAAGGAGGCCGACTACGGGAGGCTCGACATCACGCACTTCGCCCACCTGAGCGAGAGGGAGATCCAGAGGATCGAGGACGTCGCCAACGACGTGGTGATGAGGAACCTCCCGGTCACGATCACGAACGTGCCGAGGAAGGTGGCCGAGGAGCGGTACGGCTTCCGGATCTTCCAGGGCGGGGTCGTCCCTTCGAGGATCCTCAGGATCGTCAGCATAGCCGACTGGGACATCCAGGCCTGCGGCGGCACCCACACCAGGACCACCGGCGAGGTCGGGCTGATCAAGATAGTGAAGACGGAGAGGATACAGGACGGGGTGGAGCGGCTCGACTTCGTCGCGGGCTACTCCGCGATCGAGTACGTGCAGGAGATGGACTCGACCATCGGGAAGGCGTCGGCGGCCCTCAACACCCAGAGGGAGAACGTCGTCAAGGTCCTCGAGGAGGTGCAGCAGAAGCTCGAGACGACCTCGCGGCGCGAGAAGAGCCTGGGTGAGAAGCTGGTGGGCGCGTCGCTCCAGGGCGTGCTGTCCGAGGCGCGCCCCGTCAAGGGAGTAAAGGTTTATCTCTCAAACGAGCAGGAGCTGACCGAAGAGCTGATTGTTAGCCAGGGACAGAAGTGCGTAGCTGCCGATCCATCTCTCGTCTACGTCAGTCTATCCCCTCGCGACAGCAGCGTGAGGATCATCTGTTTCGTCGGCAAGTCGGCGTCAGCGCTGGGCGTGGCGGCCGACTCGCTGGTCAAGGGCGTCGCCAAGGTGCTCGGAGGCTCGGGTGGAGGGACGAAGGTCTTCGCTCAGGGCGGAGGCCCGGGCGTCGAGAAGGCCGCGGAGGCCTCGCAGGCGGTCTACGTCATCGTTTCCGGCCAGATAGGGAGTCGGTAGCCCCATGGCGCCCTACGAGAAGCACTGGCTCAACGTGTGGAACGAGAAGAGGGTCTTCGAGTCCGAGCCGCTCTTCGGGAAGAAGAAGTCCTTCGTCACCTTCCCGTTCCCGTACATGAACGGGCCCCTGCACATAGGGCACTGCTTCACCGCTACCAGGGTCGACATCTACGCCCGCTTCAAGAGGATGCAGGGCTACAACGTCCTCTTCCCATGGGCGTGGCACTGGACGGGGGAGAGCATCCCCGGGATGAGCTACAGGCTCTCCCAGGGCGACGAGTCGGTGAGGAGGGCGTTCACCCAGATAGACGGGGTGCCCCCCGAGGAGGTGGATCGCTTCGTGGACCCGGAGTACCTCGCCTCGTACTACACCAGGGTGTCCCGGGAGGCCGTGAAGGCCACCGGCTTCTCCATCGACTGGCGGAGGGAGTTCAGGACGGTGGACCCGGCGTTCAAGAGGTTCATCGAGTGGCAGTACCTGCGGCTCCGCGAGCTCGGCTACGTCGTCCAGGGCACCCACCCGGTCGTGTGGTGCAAGCACGACGAGAGCCCGACCGGCGACCACGACAGGATGGAGGGAGAGGGCGTCTCGCCGGAGGAGTTCAACCTGATCAAGTTCAAGATGGGGGAGAAATGGCTCGTGGCCGGGACGCTGCGGCCCGAGACCATCTTCGGGGCGACCAACCTCTGGCTGCGGCCCGACGGGGCCTACTGCGAGGCCGACGTCGACGGGGAGCGCTGGATCGTCAGCTCGTCCGCCGCCAGCAGGCTCGCCGAGCAGCTGCACAGGGTTCAGGTCGCACGGGAGTTCAAGGGGTCCGAGCTGATCGGGGCGACCGTCGTCGCGCCGGTGACCGGTGCCTCGCTGCCCGTGCTCCCGGCGACGTTCGTGGACACGGACCTGGTGACGGGCGTGGTGTACAGCGTGCCGGCCCACGCTCCCTACGACTACATGGGCCTCGTCGACGTGCAGGAAGGGAGGACGGCCGCGACGCCGGAGGTCCGGGAGGAGGCGCGGAAGATCAGCCCGATCTCGATCATCTCGGTCCAGGGCTACTCCGACGTCCCGGCCCGGGACGAGGTAGAGAAGAGGATGATCAGGGACTCCAACGACCCGAAGCTCGAGGAGGCGACCGCCGAGCTCTACAAGGCGGAGTTCCACAGGGGAGTCATGAAGGAGGACTGCGACGGCTACCGCGGGCTGAAGGTGAGCGAGGCGAAGCCCAGGGTCGTCGAGGCGATGAGCGGCGACCGGTCGCTGGCGCTCATGCAGGAGCTCCCGGAACGGGTGGTCTGCAAGTGCGGCACCAGGTGCTACGTCAAGATACTCGAGAACCAGTGGTTCCTGAACTACTCGGACCCCGCATGGAAGGAGAGGACAAAGTCCCTCATCAGGAGGGCCGACGTCTACCCTGACCAGTCGCTCGAGTGGTACTTCTCGACCATAGACTGGCTGCGCAACTGGCCCTGCGCCCGAAGGTCGGGGATGGGCACGAAGCTGCCCTGGGACAAGGAATGGATAGTGGAGACGCTCTCCGACTCTACCATCTACATGGCGTTCTACACCATCAACCAGCTCGTCAACGCCGAGGAGGTGAAGCAGGAGCAGCTCGTACCGGAGGTCTTCGACTATCTCTTCATGGGGAAGGGCTCGGAGGCGCACGTCGCGAAGCTCTCGGGCATAGACCCCAAGACGCTGAACAACATGCGGAACGAGTTCCTCTACTGGTACCCGGTCGACCTGAGGAACTCGGCCAAGGAACTGATACCGAACCACCTCACCTTCTACGCCTTCCACCACGTCGCGCTCTTCGAGGAGAAGCTCTGGCCCGTCGGGTTCAGCGTCAACGGGATGATAGAGATCGAGGGCCAGAAGATGTCCAAGTCGAGGTCGGTCTTCGTCACCTGGAGACAGGCCCTGGAGCAGTACGGCGCCGACGCGCTGCGGGCGACCCTCGCGCTGGCCGCGGACGGCATGGACGACGCCGACTGGAAGGCCAAGAACGCCGACGACATGAAGTTCAAGATAGACTCGCTCTTCCCCTTCATCGAGAAGACCCTGAGGGACACCGAGGAGCGGGACCCGGACCACCTCGACAGGTGGCTGATCTCGGTGATGCACCGCAGGATAGAGACGGTCACGGCCTCCGTCGAGACCATGAAGATAAGGAAGGGCCTCTCGGTCGCCCTCCTCGACGTCTGGAACGACATCCGGTGGTACCTGAGGCGGGAGGCGAGGCCGCGCAGGGAGACGCTCGAGCTGGTCACCGAGACCTGGCTGAGGCTCCTCTCCCCGTTCGTCCCGTTCGCGGCCGAGGAGCTGAACCAGAGGCTGGGAGGCAAGGGCCTCATAACGACGGCCGACTGGCCCTCGACGATCGAGTTCCCTGAGGACATCGGGGCCGAGACCGCCGAGATGCTCGTCAACGGCGTCCTCGAGGACGCGAGGAACCTCCTGAAGATAATCGGGGAGAGCAAGGAGGGGAAGACCCTGAACGTCTACGTCTGCTCCGACGAGGCCCGGGCCTACTTCCTGGAGCTGCACAGGGTCCAGGCGGAGCATGGGGACCGCGGCGCGGTGATCAGGAGGCACGCCGGGACGGGCATAAAGCCCGAGAGGGTCATCAAGCTCCAGCACGAGCTGGGTGAGGACATGGTGGACAGGCTGGCCGCCCTCGACGGCTTCGACGAGCTCGGGATCCTGAGGGGCGCGGCGCCCTTCATAGCGCGGGAGATCGGGATCGGAGAGGTGAGGGTCTTCAAGGCCGGAGAGAAGGACGTCCACGACCCGGCCAAGAAGGCGGCGGGCGCGCTGCCGTTCAAGCCTGCGTTCTACCTGGAGTAGGGCGTCCTCGACCCGCCGCCGATGGGGCGGCGGCTCCCCCGTCGAGAGGGCGGGACCGGTCGGGAACCGGAATTTCTGCGCAAAGATTATTACGACCCGGACCAGCGAGCCTCTAGTGCCATACGTGTGACGACGAGGTTGCACGACACGACCCCCATGGCTCTGGGCTCATCACGCTCTCCCCTTCGGAAGGCACCCTAGCTTGGCGAAGTACGTCCTGGTCTCCGACCCGACCCTCTCGCGGGAGTACAACAACTTCCCTCTGCTGGACTTCCTGCCGTCCGCGCCGTCCGGGACCGTGCCCGCGTTCCTCTACAACTTCCTCCGGGGGCGGGGCGAGCCCGACGACCACGGCAGGGCGGTGATAGCGCCCTACGCCCTCAGGAAGCTGGAGTCGGCCCTCCTCGCCCGCCACGGCAGGGAGGACGTCGTGGTCGCCCACGAGAACTTCGTCCAGGACTTCATCAAGGACGATACCGAGATCATCGGCGTCTACACGATGGACCCGCTGGGCCTCGGACCGCTCACCATGTCCTTCTCGGTGCTCTTCGGGTCGACCTCCAAGGCCTGGGTCCGAGTCGAGTTCGAGGCTCTCCTCGCGAAGCTGAACCGCGCCCGCAGCGGCAAGAAGGCCAAGCTGGTCGTCGGAGGCCCCGGGGTCTGGGAGCTGACCGTGATGCCGCAGGTCATGGACCAACTGAGGATCGACTACGCGTTCCAGGGGGAGGCCGACGACATCATCAACGAGGTCCTCGCGGACATCTCGAGCGGGGGGATCTACGACAGCGGCTACTTCCAGGGGTACCAGTCCTTCGACGACCACTTCCACAAGACCTGGGTCGCCCACGACCGCTTCATCTCGCGGACCCGCTCCTCGAAGCAGTTCCCCACGCTCGACGACATCCCCCTGATCCAGGGCCCCACCACCAAGGCCCTCTCCGAGGTGATGCGGGGGTGCGGCATAGGCTGCGACTTTTGCGAGGTCACCCTCAGGCCGATCCGCTACTACAGGCCGGAGATGGTCGCCAGGGAGGTCGAGGTCAACGCGCGCAACGGGAGGAAGAGCGCCTGGCTGCACAGCGACGAGATCTTCGCGTACCAGCACGGCCCCCACTTCGTCCCCAACGGGGACGCCATCGCCGACCTCTTCACGACCGTGATGGGCGTCAAGGGGCTGGCCCACACGAACCCGACCCACGGGAGGATCTCGATACCGGCCGGATACCCCGACCTCGTAAAGAGGATATCCTCGATCGTGCACGCGGGGCCGGACAAGTGGATAGGCGTCCAGGTGGGCCTGGAGACGGGGTCCGACAGGCTGGCGATGATCCACATGCCCAACAAGACGCTCCCCCTCAAGATAGGGCCCGACGGCTCGTGGCAGTCGATAGTCGCCGAGGGGGTCGGGGGGATGAACCGGGCCTACTGGAGGCCCGCCTTCACGGTCCAGGTGGGGCAGATGGACGAGACCCCCGACGACAACTGGGAGACCGTCGCCATGGTCAACAGGCTCAGCGAGATGGAGGTGGGCGGCAGGCCCTCCGAGTTCACAGCGACCCCCATGCAGAACGTCCCCCTCGGGACCATAAAGTCCCGGTCCTTCACCCACGAAGTCCTGGACGAGTCCCAGCTGGCCGTCTACTACGCCTGCTACCGGCACCTGGCGAAGATGGTCGGCCGGGACTCCCGGGTGGACAGCAAGGGCGGCTTCGTCAAGCGAGCGACGATGTCCGCGGTGCTGAACCTGGGAGGCTACGGGCTCCTGCATTACGTCGAGGGGCTCTGCAAGAGGCGCGGCCTCGACACGGAGAGGGTCAAGCGCTACGGCCTCTGAGACGGCCGTGCCGCCTCCGAGCGTCCCGCCAAAACGTTTCTCTAGCGGCCCCCCCGGGTCGTCACCGGTCTCGACCATGGCCCTTCCTCCACCGCCGCGCATGGTGGCCCACATAGATATGGACTCGTTCTACGCCTCGGCCGAGGCGAGGAGGGACCCTTCGCTCCGGGAGCGGCCCGTGGTCATCGGGGCGGACCCCCGCGATGGGAAGGGACGGGGGGTCGTCGTCTCCTGCAACTACCCGGCCAGGAGGTTCGGGCTGAGGTCTGCGATGCCGATCTCCGAGGCCTGGAGGCTCTGCCCGCAGGCCGTCTACCTCCGCCCGGACTTCGAGTACTACGAGGCGCTCTCCAGCCAGGTGATGCAGGTCATCAGGAGCCGGGCGCGCGAGTTCGAGCAGGTGAGCATCGACGAGGCCTTCGTGGACCTGAGGGCGGTCGCGACCTCCCTAGGGGAGGCCGAGGTATGGGTCGGGAGCCTGAAGGAGGCGCTGAGGGCAGAGACGGGCCTGACCTGCTCCGTCGGGCTGGCCGAGAGCAAGTCGGCCGCGAAGATCGCGACGGACCTGCACAAGCCCGACGGGGTCACGGTGATAGGCCCCGGGAAGACCCGGGAGTTCCTCGCCCCCCTGCCGATAGGCGTCATCCCCGGCGTCGGGATCAAGACGGAGCTCTTGCTCAAGGACCTCGGGATCACGAAGGTCGGGGACCTCCAGGCGGTCGAGGTCGACCTCCTGAAGAAGCGCCTGGGGGGCTCGGGGCTCTGGATATGGGAGGTGGCTAACGGCCTCGAGAGCGAGCCCGTCAGGGAGCACGAGCTCAAGTCGTTCAGCACCGAGAGGACCCTCGAGGAGGACTCCCTGGACTGGGCGCTCGTGGACTCGATCATGGCCGAGCTGGCCTCGGAGCTGGGGGAGAGGGTGCGCGGCGGCCGCATGCTCTTCCGAAAGGTGGGGATCAAGGTGCGCTTCAGGGGCTTCGAGACGCACACCCGGGAGACCAGGCTGGTGACCTACACGAACGACGGCGGCGCGATCCTGAGGGAGGCCCGGTCCCTGCTCAGGTCGTTCCAGGACAAGAAGCTCCCCGTGCGGCTCGTGGGCCTGAGGGTCTCGGAGGTCAAGGCCGAGCCCCCCGACCAGATGAGCATCTCGGCCTGGATAGACGCTGTGGAGAAAAAAGAAGAGGGGTAGGTCCTAGACCTTGCCCCCGATCCTGAAGAGCTTGGTGCCGCAGATCGGACAGACGCCCTGCACAGCCTTCTTCCCGTTCTTCATGGTGATGTTCTGCGGGGTCTTCATTTCCCTGGTTGCCTTGCACTTTACACAGTATGCGTTGGTCATTGAGATTCGCCTTGCCAGCGGAGCGCCGAAAAGACCGTATAAACGTTACAGCGGCGCTCTTCGGGTGCGAGGTGCCCGGCCCGCAGGCGGTCCAGCCTCGAATATCTTACAATGTCTCCGTGCGAATCGAGGAATCATCTCAATAATAGACCGTCAGTCGTCCATTTCCTCTCTAATCTCGGCCGGCGAAGGCCCTTCCTAGAACAGCTCTATCCAGATGCCGTTCGGGTCCTTGATGTAGACCCACCTGCTCTTCTCCGTCTTCATCTCCGCCACGACCGGGTATCCCATCCTCTTCGCCTCGGCGATCAGGCCGTCCAGGTCGTCGGCCTTGAAGGCCAAGTGGTCGAGCCCCTCTCCGACCAGATACCTGGAGTTGTACTTGCTCGCCTTCTCGTAGAAGTTCAGCTCGAGCTGGAAACCGTCGTCCTCGCTCACGAGGTTCGCGGCCTCGCCCTTTGCTATGGGTATCTTGGCACGGTCGACGACCTTCATCCCGAGGACCTCGGTGTAGAACTCGATTGACTCGTCAAGGTCCTTCACCCTGATCCCCGCGTAGGAGAATCTGGTCTTCATCGTCACTCGTTCGCTTGACGACCCTGCTTTACTTATCGCTTGCGCCCGCCCGCCTTCCTTCCTTCCTTCCGCCCCCGAGGCGGGACCGGAATCGGTCGCGCCTCTCTTCCTTCTTCCTTCTTATTACGGGCGACGAGCGTCCTTGCGGCGCTTGACCCAGATCCTCTACGGCGTGAGCCCCATCGGTCTGGGCCACGCGTCGAGGGCCGTCGCGGTGGGCCTGAAGCTCAGAGAGGGGGGTCTCGAACCCGTCTTCGCCACGGGAGGGAGGGCAGCGGGGTTCCTCGAGTCCTACGGCTTCCAGGTCCGGTCGGTGGTAACGGCGCCCACCCCATCGGAGAAGGGCGGCGAGATGAGGCACCCGGCGCTCTGGTACGCGCGATACTGGGTCGGGTACCGTTCGACCAAGCCGAGGATGGAGTCGCTGATGAGCGAGCTGAGGCCCTCGCTCGTGGTAGGAGACGAGGAGTTCTCCTCCCTCTCGATCGCCCTCGAGAGGGGGACGCGCCACGCCATGATATCGGACGAGCTGGAGCTCGGGTTCGCGAGGGGCCGATTCTCTCGCTACCTCGAGAAGAAGGTGGCAGCGTGGTACAAGGACCTCCAGAACCGGGTGTCCTGCATACTCGTGCCCGACTTCGGGGAGGACCGCGGAAACGTCCGCTTCGTCTCGCCCGTCGTCCGGGCCGTCACCCGGAGCAGGGAAGAGGTGAGGGCCGACCTCGGGATAGGACCGGACGCCAGGAGGATGGTCCTGCTCAGCGCGAGCGGGAGCGGGATCGGCGACTTCCTCCTCGACCGGACGGTCGAGGCCCTCGGCAGCCTGAGCCCGTCCGGGGTCACCCTGGTGGTCGCCGGGCTCTCGAGAGGGCCAGAGCGGGAGTGGGTGCGGTATCTTGGCCTCGAGCGGGACAACCAGGACCTCGTCGCCGCCGCGGACCTCGTCGTCTCGACGGCGGGCAAGAGCACCATCGACGAGGCGGCGAGCTATGGCTCGCCGCTCATAGCCATCCCGATAAGGCACCACTCCGAGCAGGAGCGGAACGCGTCGGCGCTCGGGTTCGGCCACGATGACCTGGGTCGTCTCGACGTCCTCATCCCGAGATACCTCGGACGCAGGACGGAGCCGCGCCGGTACCGTGGTGCGGACGCCATCGCCGCTCACCTGAAGGGTCTCCTCTAGCTCGAGCGTCCAGCGATGGCGCCGGCGGATGGCAGCTCGGTCGTACCTCCCCCGGAGAGGACCGCCGAATCGATAATAACGGGCTGCCGGGGGGCGGAGGAACGCGGATCCCGTTCCGCCAGACTGGTAACATTGGACATTACCCCATTCCTCCTAGGCACCGTGATGGCCTTCTCGTTCGGCACGTCGGACTTCCTCTCCAAGGGGGTCACGGGCAAGATAGGCCCGTACCGGACGACCGTCTACATACTCACCATCAGCGGGCTGGGAGCGCTCCTCCCCGCGCTCGTCCTCAAGTCGAGCCTCGGGATCTCGACGTTCTTCGCGCTGGTGCTGGTCCTGATAGCGACGACTACCTTCCTCTCCTTCGCTTCGCTCTACCGGGCCTACAACCGGGGGATGCTCTCGCTGACCGCCCCCATAGTGAACTCGTTCCCCGCCTTCTCCGTGCTCATATCATTGGTCTTCTTCGGGGTGACGTTCTCCTTCGGCGCGATCCTCGCCCTCGCGGTCATCATCGTCGGTATAGTGCTGGTCTCGACGAGCCTGTCGGACCTCCGGAGGAGGATCTCCTCGCGCAGGCAGCCCCTCTCTCCGGGCGTCGGCTCGGCCTTCCTGGCCTCGGTCTTCTTCGGCGTCTCCTGGGCCGCATTCGGATACGCCACCCAGCACATCGGATACGTGCTCCCCGCCATCGCCGTTAGGCTCGGCGGCGCAGCCGTCGGGGTCGCCCTCATCCCCGTGATCAAGCCCAGGTTCCCTCAGCCCTCGGGGGGGTGGGTCCGTACCGTCCTCGTCATGGCCCTCCTCGAGACGGTCGGGCTCGTGATATTCAGCCTCGGCGTTACGATCGCCCCGTCCCCGTCGACCATCCCCATCCTGGCTACCTTCGGGGGCATCTCGGCCGCCTTCACGGTCTCCTACGCCATCGTGCTGCTGAAGGAGAGGCTCGAGATCAACCACGTGGTCGGCGTGATCCTGTTGATCGCCGGCGTCGTGACGCTCCTGTACCTCACGAGCTAGCCCGTCGGCTGCTTCAGCGAGAAGTAGAGCCGCCGGTTGTTCTTGCCCTTGTTCTCGGTCCTCTCGACCACTATCTCCCCGATCTCCCTGGTGTTCCCGACGTGCACCCCGCCGTCGGCCTGAGTGTCCACGTCCCCTATCTGCACTATCCGCAGGACGTCGACCGAGGGGGGGAGCGCGTTGGCGAGCTTCACGAGGCCCGGGATCTTCAGCGCCTCCTCCCTGTTCATGAAGTAGCTGCTGACCTCCAGGCCGCGCGCCACGACCTCGTTTGCGGCCTTGATGTAGTCGGAGATCCTCTCGCGGTTGAAATCCTCGAGGTTGAAATCGATTCTCGATTCGTCCGGGCTGATCTGGTTTCCGGTTATCAGGGCGCCGGTCTCCCTGTGGACCACGGCGCAGAGGATGTGGGCCGTCGTGTGCATCCTCATCACCTTGTGGCGCCTGTCCCAGTCTATCGAACCGTGGACGGCCTGGCCCACCGCGAAGGCCCCCGGGGTCTCCACGGCGTGGAAGACCTCGTCGCCCTCCTTCAGGACCTCGGTCACCCTGACCCCTCCCAGCGCCCCCGTGTCAGAGACCAGTCCTCCCCCTCTCGGATAGAACGCGGTCTGGTCGAGGACGACCCCGCCGCCCTCGGAAGCGGTCACGACGGCGTCGAACTCGCGGCGGTACATGTCCTCCCAGTAGAGCTTCCTCGTCAACGCCCTCCTCGGGCGCCGCGTCGTCTAATGAACCTTCAGTACGCCGTTATCTTGGTCTGCGTGAGCTCCCTCGAGACGAGCACGGACGTCTCCCTCCACTTCTTGGGGTCTATCCTGAGCTTCGCCATGGCCGAGGCCAGCGCCTTCTGGAACGTGTCGTGCCTCTCGGGGGGCTGCCTCATCAGCGCGCGGATCGACTCCCGGACGTTCCAGACGCCCAGAGGCATCAGATACCCTGGGTACGTCTCCCTGAGCACGATCGCAGCCGCCTGCCTCCTCTCGCGGACGAGCTCCTCGGCCACGGCGAGCCGCGTGGAGTAGTAGCACCCCCCTACCTTGGCGTAGGTCTTCCTGCCGAAGTGCTCCTCGTAGTCCCCGATCATGTAGGGCTCGGTCGTGTACTGGTTCCAGGTCGTGTTGGGGAACCAGGCCTCTATCCACTCGAACCTCCACCTCTCCGGGAGAAGGATCGCGACGTACTGGTTGTCATAGACCGAGTAGCCGTAGACCCTGTACTCGTCGATGGTCGGGTTGCCCTTCACCTCGGAGACGAGCCTCTGGCTGATGGTGCTGTCGACCGCGGTTATCGACCAGCGGGTGGGGACGAACCGGCGCCTGGCGCCCTCCCCGAACATCCCTATCGAGAGCGCCCTCTGCAGCCTGGTGACCAGGATCCCCTCGTTGTAGAGGGAGAAGACGGCGTCGGAAGCGAGGAGGTCCCTGTCGTAGTGGGCCTTCTCGATCTTCTTGTCGACCGTGACGTTCGAGGTCGAGAACCTCTCCATCGGCCCCGAGGGGCCGAACGGCTGGGTGTCCTCGGAGAGGGCCAGGACCTTCCTGGGGGGCTTGGAGAGCCTCAGCTCGGTGTCGACGGGGCGGGACGCCATCGAGAGCTCCTGGAGCCTCTGCATCGTGGAGGTGGGGTTGGCCGCGTCCTCGACCCTCGCCCTCATGTTCCCCCTGACGAGCGAGTAGCGGTAGTCGACGATGGTCTCTATGGGCCTACCCAGCCACTCCTCGGGGGTGTCGAGGATCGTCGTGTCGCCGTAGCTGGGAGGGACCATCGGGCCGATCGAGACCTTCGGGTATCCGTATCTGCCGACGAAGACCCCGGGCGGGGACGAGCCGGCGATCCGGTCGGTGAAGGGGCCCTCCCCCGAGCGGGCCATCGACTGGGCCTTGACTATGATGGGGCAGCGGGGCTTGCCACAGAGGAGCTTGGCCCCCCTGCAGGCCAGGCACATCCAGGCTGGGGGCGAGTCGGTGACCTCTATGGTCCTGGCGAGGCTCTCCTCGAGCCCAATGCTCTCTGGGGACATGACGTTCGAGAGCCAGGTGATCCGGCGGGGCAAGAGGGGGAGACTCACTCGCGCGGTCGCGGAGGGGCGGAATCTTAAAGCTCTTCCCGCTCGCCGGAGGGGCCGGACGCCCGGGTCCCGTCAGCGGGTGGGCGAACCACGCTCTCTCAGACGAATCGACCAGGCGCAGCCGTCCGACCGTCCCTCCACGTCCGTTGATACGTTTAAACGACCGCCGTCCGTCTCCGGAGCTCCGTTGAAACTCAGGGGCAAGGTGGCGCTCATCACGGGGTCCGGGAGGGGGATCGGCCGGGCGATAGCGCTCAGGTTCGCGGACGAGGGGGCGAGCGTCGTCGTCAACTCCCTCCACCGAGAGACGTCAGACGCCGTGAAGAGCGAGGTCGAGTCGAGGGGCGGGAGGGCGATATCGGTGGCGGGCGACGTCTCCGAGGAACGCGGCGTGGCGGACCTCTTCGACGCCGTGAAGCGCGAGTTCGGGGGCCTCGACGTCCTCGTGAACAACGCCGGGATCAACATCGTGAAGACGGCCCTGGAGATGACCGAAGCGGACTGGGACCGCATCCTCTCGGTCAACCTGAGGTCGATCTTCCTCTGCTCCAGGGCCGCCGCGCCGCTGATGATCCCGAAGAAGGCGGGACGGATAATCAACGTCTCGTCCATAGTGGGCATCAACCCCTTCCCGAACCGGGCGCCGTATGCCGCCAGCAAGGCCGGCGTCATCATGCTCACGAGGGAGCTGGCCCTGGAGTGGGCCGAGCACAACATAACGGTGAACGCGATCGCGCCGGGGTTCGTCTCCACCGACATGCTGATGGCCCGGATAGCCGAGGGCGCCATAGACGGCGACGCGATCCTGAGGAGGGTCCCGCTAGGGCGGCTCGGGTCGGTCGAGGACATGGCCCACTCGGCGCTCTTCCTCGCCGAAGAGGGGTCGTCCTACATCACCGGCCAGTGCCTGACCGTGGACGGGGGCTACACGGCCAACGGATTCATCGACTGAACCCCGCGGGCGCGTAGCCGGGCATCGGTCCGCATCGCGGCGGTCGGCGAGCTCGGGGGTGCCCGCCTCGACGCGAGCCGGCCCGAGCCATCGGCCTTCCTCCGGGCGTCCGGCCCCGTCGGCGGGGGCAACCGCTCCGCGAGCTTTATTACGACTGCCGGGGTGAATTGGATAATGTCATCCGGAGAGAGGCTCTCGTCGTTCCTCAAGACCGGCTCGGACTGGGGGCGGCTCAAGACGACCGTTCCGGGCATCTTCGTCCTCAAGATGCCCGCCTACAAGGCCAGCCCGGCCAGGCTCGCCATCGAGCTGAACCCGACCGACGCGTCCGGAACCCCGACGAAGAAGAGGGGGCTCGTCCTGCGGTCGCTCGAGGAGCTGGAGGAGTACCGGTCGATCTTCCAGTACGAGAGGTTGCTACCCCTCCTGACCTCGGTCGAGTCGGTAAATCCGCCGCGTCCGAAGAAGGCCGCCTCTTCCGGCAGGGCCGAGGAAGAGGCGCTGCAGATCTAACGGCGCACTTCGGCCGACCTCTCGTTACCCGTCCCCTGTGAACGGCCTTGATTCGTCCCCCGACCGGCTACATCTCCCATCCCCTGATCTACGAAGGCGTCGTCGAGGACAGGGAGTACCAGCGCGCCATCTCGGAGGCGGCGAGGGACAGGAACACGCTGGTCGTCCTCCCCACAGCCCTGGGCAAGACCGTGATCTCCGCCCTCGTCGCGGCCCGCGTCCTCTATGGCGACCGCGATGGCAGGGTGCTCGTCATGGCCCCCACCAGGCCGCTCTGCGAGCAGCACATGGCGACCTTCCGAGGTCTGATGAGGCTGCCCGAGGACGACTTTGTCCTCCTGACGGGTAGGACCGAGGCCTCGCTCCGGGAGGTGGTCTGGAGCGGCAGGTCGAGGCTCGTCTTCGCCACGCCCGAGGTCGTGAGGAACGACCTCCTGGCGAAGAGGATGACGCTCGGATCCTTCGGCCTCCTGGTCTTCGACGAGTGCCACCGGTCCGTGAAGGAGTACGCCTACACCGAGATCGCCGATCAGTACGCGAGG
The DNA here is from genome assembly GCA_049515775.1 of Nitrososphaerales archaeon. Lineage (GTDB taxonomy): Archaea > Thermoproteota > Nitrososphaeria > Nitrososphaerales > Gagatemarchaeaceae > Gagatemarchaeum. Next base: position 15,886 of record JBEKTS010000024.1, read on the forward strand.
TCCTCCGCCTACCCCCTGATCCTGGGGATGACCGCGTCTCCCGGCTCGGAGGTGGAGCGGGTGAGGAACGTCTGCGAGTCCCTCTTCATCGAGCACGTCGAGTACAGGACCGAGGAGGACCCCGACGTCAGGCCCTACGTCCAGCCGATAGCGGTGGGGACGGTGACCGTCGACCTGCCCCGCGAGTACGAGCCGGTCCGGGAAATCATCAAGGGGATGCTCGAAGAGAGGGTGCGCTGGCTCCGGAGCCGGGGGTACCTGCGCGGGCCCTACGCCGGAGGGGTCTCGCGCCGCCAGCTCGTCGAGCTGGGCACGGAGCTGAGGTACTCGGCCGAGATGTCGATCGAGGAGGAGAGGGGGCCGATCTACGCGGTCATCTCCAGGCAGGCGTCGGCCCTCACGGCATTCCACATGCTGGAGCTCCTCGAGACCCAGGGCGCCCACACCCTCGCGGCGTTCGTCGAGCGCATGGCGGACGGCGCGGGCTCTGAGGGAGGCGAGAAGAAGAAGGGCCGGAGCGGACTGGCGAACGACGCCGGCCTCGCCGCCCTCCGGGGGATCCTGCTGGACGGGCGCGGGGGCCTCGTGGAGCACCCGAAGGTCGGCGCGCTGAGCGCGCTGCTCCGGGACCAGTTCGAGACCAATCAGGGCTCGCGGGTGCTGGTCTTCACGCAGTACCGCGACACCGCGACGCACCTGGTCCAGGAGCTCAACGAGGTCCCGGGGGTGAGGGCGGAGAGGTTCGTGGGCCAGTCGTCGAAGGAGCACGACAGGGGCCTGACGCAGGACGAGCAGTCGACGATCATCAGGGACCTCAGGAAGGGGTACCTGAACACGCTGGTGGCCACCTCGATAGCCGAGGAGGGCCTGGACATCCCGCAGGTGGACCTGGTGGTCTTCTACGAGCCGATACCGTCCGAGATCAGGTACATCCAGAGGAGGGGGAGGACCGGCCGGAGGACCGCGGGCAGGGCGGTCATCCTCGCCGCGCGGGGCACATCCGACGCGATCTACCTCCAGGCGTCGCAGGACCGGGTCGAGAGGATGAAGGAGATAGCGCAGAGGCTCAACTCCGTCCTGAGGCCAGTCCTGAGGGTCCGGTCGAGGCCGGCCTCGGCGCCGCTCACCCCGGAGGAGCTGGCCGGGATCTACGCCAGGACGATGCCCAGGCCAGAGGGGACCGACGCCTCTGTGGGACAGCGATCGAGGGCCCAGGACGACATGCGGAGGCTGGTGTCCAGGGCCGAGCGGGCGCTGTACATGAAGATACTCGAGCACGGGACGGAGGGGATAGACAACGACGCCCTCTACTCCGAGGTCGAGGACGAGTACGGTTACCCACGCGAGGTCGCCAAGGCTGCGCTGGACAGGCTGCTGAAGGCGAAGCGGGTCGCGGCAGCGAACGGCGCCCGGAGGCTCGCGCCATCCCCTCCCGCCCCCTCACGGTCGTCGATCCCGCCCAGGGAGATACCCGGCGCCAGCAGGATGACCATCGAGGTCGAGAAGGTCGCGTCGGGACAGGCCTTCGTCCTGATCGACGGGAGCTCGAGGGCGAGGCTGCTCCCTCAGAACTACGCCGGACCGAGGGAGCTGATAAAGAAGGGGATGACCTTCGTCGCGCTCTGCTCCTTGTACGAAGACGAGGGGACCCTGTGCGTGAACGTCAGGCAGGTCGTCCAGGCCGGATGAGCCACGTGCCTGGCATCTGCGTCGGGGCAGGGCGAGGTAGCGGTCCATCAAGAGACGCGACCCCTCAACCGCCTGGGGTCGTCAAATGGGCATATCGCTCTTCGGACGGTGGAAGTTTGAGCGGGAATTCTGGGCCGAGGCCCAAAATCTCGTATTAATTCCTCAACTGTTAGATTTATTACCTATGTATTATAGTGTCAGTGCTGTTGTCTAGAAGAAACACTAGGGGCGTTTCTGCAGGTATCGGTATCATGGCTCTGCTCTTCGTCTTCCTGCTCGGCATCGCGCCGCAGGTCATGGCCTTCACCAGCGGCCAGACCGCCGTCACGGTGATAGGGCAGTCCAATTTCAACTTGGGTACGGCCAACCACGGAGAGGGCGGAAGTTCGGTCGCGTTCGGCATCTTCCTGGCACGCGACATCGCGTTCGATTCCCACGGCGACCTGTGGGTGGCAGACACCAACAACAACAGGGTCATCGAGTTCGTTCCCGGAACCGGAACGTGCAGCACGGGCGTGCTGTGCTCCAACATGGCGGCCACCCTCGTGATCGGGCAGACGAGCATGACCGCGAACGGCGCCAACGAAGGGGCAGGCGCCACGGCGACCTCCTCCAGCCTGAGCTCCCCCTACGACGTCGCATTCGACGCGCAAGGGAACCTGTGGGTAGTGGACAGCAGCAACAACAGGGTCCTCGAGTTCGCCTACCCGTTCTCCAACGGGGAGGCGGCCAGCGTGGTGATAGGCCAGACCAGCTTCTCGGCGAACTCCCTGAACGAGGGTGGTAGTAACCCCTCCGCGTCCAGCCTCGACGGACCCACGGCTCTCGCCTTCGACTCCAGCGGCGACCTCTGGGTCGCGGACAGGTACAACAGCCGGGTCCTCGAGTACGTGCCAGGGACGAGCGGGTGCGCGGCCGATACGCTCTGCAGCGGCATGTCTGCCACCAAGGTGCTGGGCCAGTCCTCCTTCACCGTTCAGACCCCCGGCTACCTCACGGCAACCGGGATGTACGATCCGTACGGCCTCGCCTTCGCGCCGAACGGGAACCTCTGGGTAGACGACAGCAACAACGGCCGGGTCCTCGAGTTCGCGTCCCCGTTCTCGACGGGAGAGGCCGCGTCCGTCGTGCTGAGCGACGCGACGTTCACGACGGAAACTGGGAGCTTCTGCAGGCCGGAGACCCTCAACGCCAGCTCGCTCTGCGGGAGCGAGGGCATAGCGGTAGACTCGAGCGGGGACGTCTGGGTCGCAGACTCGTTCAACAACAGGGTCCTGGAGTTCGTGGCTGGGACGTCCGGCTGCTCTTCCGGCCAGTTCTGCAACAACATGGCCGCGACGGTCGTGCTAGGCCAGACCAGCTTCACGACGTCCAGCGGGGCGACAACCGCGACCGGGCTCAACGACCCATACGGGCTTGCCTTCGACCAGAACGGGAACCTCTGGGTCTCCGACTACAACAACAACAGGGTCCTCGAATACCAAGGTTCGGAGTCGACCACCAGTTCCTCGACCACCTCGTCATCCTCCTCGACCACCTCTACCTCCACGACGTCCAGCTCAACGACCACTTCGAGCTCCAGCTCCTCCTTCGGGGTCGCGGCCACGCCGGTCTGTCCCAGCGCCTCCGGCGGGACGTACATGCCGGTCGGGGCCACCTTCGCCGACCAGTACGGGAACGTCTGGGCGGCACCGGGCGGCAGCGCGAACGGCGGGACCTACAGCAGCTACTTCTTCCCTGGTCCCCCGAGCGCGGTGCCTCCGCCGATGCTGCAGGGCTGGGGCGGGGACTATGGGACGTACAACGGCCAGCAGGGCTGGATAGTCACATTCTTCTGTGGCCCTCAAGTCGTGTTCTAGTCCCTGAATCTCTCGAACGAAAGGCTCGGAGAATCGCACGAGGCGGCCTCCGTCCTGCAACCTGGGCGCCCCTTTGGCGCTCCGGGTTGTGGCCGACGCGTGCCGGTCACGAGTGTCAAACCCGATTCGGGGCACTGCGCATCCGTTCCACCTGCCTTCAGCCGCCGTAATGCCTCTGGCGCTCGCCACTGTAAACTCGCCTCCAGGGTATTTGGGAAGAGAATCCAACGGGCTGATCTTGCCAAGGCGGACCCTGCGACGAACCGTTTCGTCGATTTGCTGGACGGCCTCTCTTCCGGTGATTCTGTTCTCGCAATAACCAATTACGATTCTCAACCCCTTATTCTTCTCGAAGCAGAACGGCGCCATCCGTTTTGCCGCATCCAGAGCAGACCTTGGGCTGGCAGTTTGCGACCTGAAGACGCCAGGTCCTTGGCGCAAGACGCTACCGAGAACCATGCCATGCGCGCTGAGAAAGCTTCTCGGTTGTGAGAGCCGATTGGATGGGTTGTCCACTCAAACTAGAGCAAACCTCGGCACGACCGGTGAATCCGTCCGTGGATGGACCGAGCCATCGCCACCGAAGCAGCCCTCGCCTGAGCCCACACAGCGTACCCGGCAACGCGTTCATGGGCACAATTCGAAGTTGTAGCTCCACGGTGGACTCCGACCGTCCGTCATGCTCCCCATGGGATCGTATCTCCTCTATGCTGATAAGCCCCCATCGCAGATCTAATCTCGCTGATTAGGCTCCCTCGAGGAAAAGAGCCCTGAATCATGATAGATTTCCCCACGCGTGGTTCTCACACGTGGGGCTGACACGTCTCGGCCGTAGTCCTCCTTTTGTTCTAGGCGGGATTCAGCTCAGCAGCCTACCCTGGTCTGGTGCAGGCGCGTCCCTGACCACGTTCGGCCTTGCTCTGCATGGGTCGGCCGTTTCATCCCGCTCTCGCCGATCTCGGGATCGCTCCTTCACCGCGTTTGGTGAGGCGGGTCTCGTTTCTGTTCCGTCGCCAACCGTCTCCGGCTACGCCTCTCGGCGTCATGCATCCTGCAGCGAGGGAGGAACTTCCTCAGGAGGTCCCCGTGGCCCACCCGCCGGCTCGTGTCGAGCTCACCTCGGTCCCGGAAGCTACTTTAGCCTTTTCTCCTGGAACGCCTGGGGGAAGAACTCGGTCTCCAGGTCCCGGACCTCGTCCTCGGAGCCCGCCCTGCTGTACTCCTCGAGCGGCTCGGCGTTGAGGGTGAGGAACGTCGGGCCCCACTTGTAGATGGAGAGGAACCTCTTCGCCTCCTCCCTCTCCCCGACGATGTACAGGGAGGCTGCGACCGCCTCCAGCGAGGTCAGCACGCCCAGCCGAGAGTAGTTCGTGGGGTTGCCGGCGAGGAGCGCGGGGAGCCGCCTGTGCTTCCCGCCCAGCTTCTTGAAGAAGACCTCCCTCGCAAGGTTCCAGGAGCAGTCGATGTCGAGGATCCCCTTGCTGTCGCGGTCCTCCGGCGAGAGGACTATCTCGCCGAACGGGTTGAGCACGAGCATGGAGCTCGCCGCGTGGAACTTCCTGGAGACCTCGGTGGCGAGGCCCATCCTGACCATCTTCCTGGCGGTGCACTTCACCGGGTCGTCCTGCGCGTAGTCGATGATTAGGACGTTCAAACCGAACTTCAGGCCGGATCGGCCTCATTATAACATAGATGGACGGTTCAGATCGCGGCGAGGACGGGGCGGTGGTCGGCCACCGATGGATACCCAAAGGCCTGGAGCGGGACCGCCGCTCCCAGGCGAGCACGACCGCGCGCCTCCTCGTCTGCGGCAAGGCGGTCCTCAGCATCCCGCTCCCTAGGACCCCCGGCGCACCGCACAGCGAACAGGGAGGGCGATGGGGGACCGGGTGCACACGAGGATCGTCGCGACGCTCGGGGCCACCTTGGCCGCCGTCAACGTCGGGCTGAAAGCCTACCTCCCGTCGTCTCCTCAGAACCTGCGTCCGAACCGGCGGCCGCCTAGCGGCCGGTGGTGCGCGGGGCTAAACGTATATACGACGCGCCCGCTTTCATCCCAACAACCTCGAATGGCACGCCTGCTCGCCTTTGTGAGCGTCTTTGTGGAGTCGTCGCTGTTGGACCATGTCGTCGAGGGACTGAAGAAGGTCCCGAACGTCGAGAGGATCTACGAGGTTACGGGAGAGTTCGACGTCGTCTGCCTGGTCTCCGCGGACGACGTCCAGGAGTTCAGGCAGATCCTCGTGAACGAGATACTGAAGATCGGAGGAGTAAAGAGCACGGTCACGGACATAGTCCTGGGTCTCTACGAGAGGCAGAGATCAGACGGTCCGGCCGCTTCGACCTGGGGACCCTAGTCCGCGGCCGACGGCGGGGCCCGGCCGAGGCTGAAGGGGATGACCCGGGGGCGTCCCGCTCCATCCGGTCCTCGAACACGCCCGAGGAGCCCGACGACGGGCCGGGCTTGCCCGCGGAGCGAGGATACGCCCCTTCGCGGCACGAGCACTAACACTTAATACTGAAGCCTACGACAGAACGGCGAGAGGTAGTGACATAGCCGTGCCTATGGCCTTCGTACTCATAAACGCCGATCTGGGCGCCGAGGAGGACCTGGTAAAGCAGCTCAAGGAGATAGAGTTTGTGGACGAGGTCTACGTGGTCTACGGCGTCTACGACATCGTGGCCAAGGTCAAGGCCGACACCATGGACAAGGTGAAGGAGACCATCACCTGGAAGGTCAGGCGCCTGGACAGGGTACGCAGCACCCTGACCATGATCGTGGTCGAAGGGGACTCCCCAGCCTAGGGCGCCGCCAGCGCTCCCGGCCGTCTTCCCTTGCGGGCCCCTCCCTGCACTCCTTAAATCGCCCGTCCCGAGAGCGGGCTCCAGCCCCGCCATGAGGTGCTTGGTCGGCGTCGACGACACGGATTCCCAACTGGGCAGCTGTACGACCCACCTGGGGTTCCGAATGGTCTCCCGCCTGCTGGTGCGAGGGTGCACCTTCGCGACGTATCCCCGCCTCGTCAGGCTCAACCCCAACGTCCCGTTCAAGACCAGGGGCAACGCCGCGGTCTGCCTGGAGTTCGAGACCGACGACCCGGAGGGGGCGTTCGAGATAGCCGAGGGCGCCGTGAGGGAGATGTCGGACACCGAGAACGGGGCCAACTCGGGGCTCGTCTTCGTCGACCGGCCCTCGGCATTCGACTTTCGGGGGCTCTACCTCTCCGCGGTCTCCGGCCTCGTGAGCTACAGGGGGACGCTCGCCCGGCTCGCCGAGCGCGGGGTCCGGCGCGCCACTCTGGGGAACGGGATGGGGATCGTTGGGGCGGCGGCGAGCCTCGGGTTCCGCGAGGAGGACGACGACCACACCTTCGAGCTCATAGCCTACCGGACGGAGGCATCGTGCGGCCGAGAGAGGCGGGTCGAGGCCGGGTCGGTGAAGAGGATGGAGCTGGCGACCTTCCCGAGGACCTTCAACAGCTTCGACCACCGCACCCGACGGGTCCTACTCACGCCCCACGGCCCGGACCCCGTCTTCCTCGGGGTAAGGGCGGACGACCCCAGCGTCGCCCTCTCGGCGTTCGGGATGCTGAGGTTCGAGGAGGAGCTGGCCGGTCACGTCGTCTATCTCTCGAACCAGTGCACCGACGCGCACCTGAAGCAGAGGCTCGGGGAGCCCCTGAAGGCGTACTCGTCCGGCTGGCTGGAGGGCACCGTCGACGCCCTGGAGAAGGCCGAGGGCGGCCACCTGTACCTCGACCTGCGGGTCGCCGGCCCGCCGGTCCGCGCCGCGGTCTACCGGCCGTCCGCGGACCTCCGGAGGGCCGCGGAGCTCCTCGAGCGCGGGGACCTGGTCCGGGTCTTCGGAGGGGTTCGCAGGGCCACCAGCAGGCACCCCCCGATCCTGAACGTCGAGAAGCTCGAGGTCCTCGCCCTGAGCCCCCTTCGGCGGCGCGCCAACCCCCTCTGTCCGGGGTGCGCGAGGGTCGCCAAGTCCGAGGGCAGGGGCAAGGGGTTCCAGTGCAGGAGGTGCGGGGCCCGGTTCGGCGAGGACGCAGTCCGGACGGTCGCTCGGTCGAGGTCGCTCGTGCCGGGCGTCTACCTCCCGCCCCCGGGCGCGCAGAGGCACCTCACCAAGCCCCTGGTCCGCTACGGGCGCGAGCTCCATGGGAAGAGGAGCCCGCTCGTCGACGGCTGGTTCTGGCTCGGGCCTAGCGGAGCTTCCCCAGCGCCTGACCAAAGTCCTCTATCAGGTCCTCGGGGTCCTCTATCCCCACGGACACCCTGATCAGGGTGTCGGAGATGCCTAGCCTCCTGCGCTCGCTCGCCGAGAGCTGGGTGTGGGTCATGCCCGCCGGCTGCACCACCAGCGTCTCCACCGCCCCGAGGCTCCCCCCGAGCGTCGCCACCCTCAGCGACTCCGTGAACCTGGTCGCGTCCTTCAGGCTGCCCTTGATCTCGAAGGAGAGCATCCCGCCGTAGCGGCCTCCCCTCATCTGCCTCCTGGCGAGCTCGTGCTGCGGATGGTCCTCCAGCCCGGGGTAGTTCACCCTCGCCACCCTCTCGTGGGACCTCAGGAACCTCGCCAGCGCCATCGCGCCCTCGCAGTGCCTCTGGACCCTGATGGAGAGCGTCTTGATCCCCCTCAGGACCAGGAACGCCGCGTGAGGGTCCAGCGTCCCGCCGAGCGTGTTCCTCATCCTCCTCACCGCGGCCATCCCCTCGCGCGACCCGACGACCGCGCCCGCGATGACGTCGGAGTGGCCGCTGAGGTACTTGGTCGCGCTGTGCAGGACGACGTCGGCCCCCAGCGAGAGCGGGCTCTGCCCGAAGGGAGAGGCGAACGTGTTGTCCACCATAAGGACCGCTCCGACCGAGTGGGCGGCCCTCGCCGCCTCCCGGATGTCGACGAGCTTGAGCGTGGGGTTGGTCGGCGTCTCCGTGTAGACCACCTTCGTGTTCTTCCTTATGCCGTCCGAGAGCGCGCCGGGGTCCGAGGTCTCGACGAGGGAGGTCCTGACGCCGAAGGCGGGGAGGAAGTCGTGGACCAGCCGGTAGGTCTCCCCGTAGAGGTCGTTCGTTGCGAGCACGTGGTCGCCCTTCCTGACGCTCGCCAGCACCGCGGTCGAGATGGCGGCCATCCCGGACGAGAAGGAGACCGCGGCGCCCCCTCCCTCGAGGTCCGCCAGCTTCGCCTCGAGCACCCTGGTGGTGGGGTTGTCCCACCTGGAGTAGACGAAGCCGCCGCTCTCGCCACTGACCGCCTTCTCGACGGCGCGGGCGCTCCTGAACCCGAAGGTCGCGGTCTGATAGATCGGCGTGACCACCGAGCCGGTCCCGGGGTCGATCTCCTCGGTCCCGTGGACCGATCTCGTTGAATCTCTCGTCAACCGCCCTCGGTGTGCTGCCGACGA
>JBEKTS010000025.1:0-36958 GCA_049515775.1 Nitrososphaerales archaeon
GCGCTCTGGAGGCGTACCTGCGCGCAGAGCCTAGGGCGATTGCCCCGCCGAGGGTCTTCGAGGAGACGGTGACCGAGCCCAGATCGCTGGGCTACTTCGAGGCGTCAGCCGCTCGCATCGAGGCACTCTTCTCCAACGGCACCGTCACGAGGGAGGAGCCGGACTACTCCGACAGCCAGGTCTCGAAGACCGTGGACAGGGTGAGAGACTGCATCGCGAGGAAGGCGGGAAAGCCGGTGCACATGGTCGAGAGGGCCGACTTGCAGATCGTCGCGCTCGCCGTCTCTCACGTCAAGAGCCGTGATTCAGTGGAGCTAGTCTTCCGGGACAAAGCCCTGAAGGATTGTCTGGAATCAGTCCTTAGAGCACAGGGGATTGAAGGCGTGAGGGTGACCGACTCGACGATGCTGGTCTTTCGGTTGCTCTCGAAGCGGCGCTAGGACGTTCAAGAATGCATGCCGTGTCAAAGAAGTGGGTTCGTTGCGCCTCCGCCGGGGCATCTTCACCAATGCGGGTACTGGCAGTTCCACACCGAGTTTGACACCCAGAACGGTCCTGGAAGACCGACTCCGCCACCGCTGGGGACCGTGAGCGAATATCCGCCTGTCGCGGCTCCGCACTGGAAGAGCGCGAACGAAGGGGGGACCCAGCCGTCATCCCGGGAGCCCCCATATGCGTCCCTAGTGGCGGTCGTCAGGAAAGGAACGAAGATGAAGAGAGCTATCACGACGACCACGACAATTCCCCAGAGACGGCGACTTCGCATATGTCCGCTGACGGAGATCTGTGGCTAATACGCTTGTCCGAACGGCGGAGCCTCCAACCGTTTGTTTGTTCTAAGATGCCGAAAGAAAGGCATGCCATGCATAAGGGTTCGTTGCGCGCTGAACGAGCCGCTGCCGTCCCAACACGAACGACCTCTTGGCGATGCAAGCGCTAACCTGGTGTGGGTGGGGGGTTGAAGGGCATCCCCATGATAAACGACGTGGCGTTAAGCGGGACGCAGTATCCGTCGCCCTGATCGCTGGTCCCCGGTACCACCCACCCGCAGTTGGCCCAGGGCGGCCCGTTCCCGAAGGGAATTGTGATGGTGATGTTGTAGCTTGAATATGGCGCCTGCGCGCTCGTCACCTTCTCCGGGCACACCGAGGGGGCGGGACCGGCGAGGAGACTCTGCGACGTGCACGCGAAGATGTGTGGTGGAAGACCCCAGCAGGGACCGTAGCCTCCCTGCCCCGTGCAGACTTCCGAGTCGAGCCAGACGAACGCTTCGGCCTTGGTGGTCGTAGACGCGACCGTCGATGTTGAGGTCTCGGTGGTCGTCGCGGTCGAAGTCGTGGTCATGGTCGAAGTGAGGGTCGACGTCGTCGTCTTCGCGCCCTCGATGGCGACGAACAGGCTCGCCGAGATCAGTGCGCCGGCTATGATTATCGCTGCGGCCATGACGCGATAGCTCCGAACCGGCTGAGAGCTCAAACCGAGGCGCCTCGTTTCTTGGCTCCCCTTGGTCTCATGAGAGCTACCGACGATATCACAGCAGCCGCTACCGCAATCTGTAGGATGTAGGTGGCAGAAATAGAGGAGCTGGCGCCGGTGAGGGTCGGGCCGAGCTGGGTCGTGGCTGCGGTGCCGGAAGCCGTGGCGGGAGAGGTCGTGGCAGCACTAGTTGTGGTTGCAGAAGTTGTGAGAGTGCTAGTAGGGGAACTGGAGGTCGTGGAGGTGGTCGAGGTTGTTCCGCCGCTGCCCGACGTGGTCGTTGCAGCACCCGGTACGACGAAGTGCAGCAGCAGGAGCTGGCCCCATTCGTCCACCCCGATCACGGTGTACACGCCCGAAGGAAAGGTCATGAACACCCCCTGGGTCGACGTGTTGATGCCCCCCGTCCAGTAGCCGGTCACGGCCTGTCCCACCGATTCGTTCCCGAGAGGAGCGAACGAGGTGGGAACCAAGGTCCTCGTGCAGGATCGCTGAACGTTGGTGTCGTGGAGCGGCAGAGGGTTCCCGGTCATGTAGTTGCTGAGGCTGAGGTTCCCGCTGAATATCCCGAAGGCCAGGGAGTCAGGAAATGCGCAGTAGTCATTCTCGGTAAGGCCGCCCTGTGGGTAGGCCCAGTCGTTCGCATAGGGCACGGCCCTCGTGGAATTGAGGAGGTTCACCGCGCTAAGCCCTATCGTCAGGTTGCCGCCCGAAGGACCCGACGCGGAGAGGTGCATCACGAGCCCTACCTCGAGCGAGGAGTTAGACGTCGAGGCGGAAGTGACAGGTATCTGAATCAAAGACTCGGTTGGGGCTTGCGATGATGAAGTCGTGGTGCTTGTCGAAGCAGAGGACGTGGACGAACTGCTCTCCGAAGTCACGCCTTCGGTGACCTGGAAGTGGGCGTAGACCGTCTGATTCCACATGTCTTCGGCTACGATCGTGTACGAGCCCGGAGCGAACTGGTGGAAGTAGCTCTGGATTAGACCCATCCCCGCTGTGGCCGTGCTGTTCGAGGCCCCGTTTAAAGTCACGTAGCCGCCGTTGGCGGGCGCGGTCCAGTAGCCGTACAGTGAGCTGCCGCCGTTGGAGCCGCACGAGATCGAGTACTGAGTGCCGGTGGAGGTGGTCGTCGTGCCATCTTCGCCTTCGGTGACGGTCGCGCTGTAGGGAGAGGCCTTGCAGGACCCGGTTGTTGCGTCCACCATCATCCCGATCGCCTGTGGCTCGAAGGTGCTGGAGGGGGAGCTGGACGAGAGGGTCGCCACGCTGCTATCGGGCGCGAACTCTACGTTCTGGATGTATGCCTGGTTGTACGACCTGTTCGGGCAGCTGGTCGCCCAGGGAGGTGTGAGCAGCATCGGGGCCCCAGTCTGCGAGAGGTTGGCCGCCGCATAGTCCCCCTGGAACAGGGCGAACCCGAAGGTGTCTCCGACAGAGCTGAGCCCGCAAAGCGTGTCGTAGAGGTCCCAGTTCGCGATGCTCGGGTTGGCCGAATAGTTGGCGCTAAGCGAAAGGCCCCGGGTGAGCGTGTTGAAGAGGGACACCTGCGCCGTGAGTGGGGACCCCGCTTCCACCGTCGTATCATTGAGCGTGATCTTCAAGGTGAGGCCCGAAACCGAAGTGGTCGATGAGGTCGTTGAGGAGCTTCCCGATGACTTCGAGGATGTTACTGTTGAGGATGTCGATGACGTGCTTGGGCTCCTAGACGTACTTGATTGTGAGGCGAGCGCAACGAAAGCTATCGTCGCCACCGCCAGGACGATGACCACGGCCACGACTACCACGGCCATTCCAATCGCCCTGCGTCTGGGTTTCAAGCAAGCTCATCCTTTGCTGAGGTGATTTGTGATTAATAGTTATGTCCGAACGGCCAGAAGACCAACTCGTTTTTATCCCGGAGACTCCTCGAATCTTCCAATGCAGGCGCCGCATCCTGTCGCGGCTCGTAGGGTCAAGGTCGTACTCTGCAGTCTGTCCGCCCTCTTTCTGGTGCTGTTCGCATTCCCGGCCAACCTGCAGTCGTTTCTCTTCGGCGGGGCGTCAGATGTGCCGCTGGCCTCGCTCTTCATGACGTGGTTAAGGAATCAGGTGCTGCCACCGGGGTGGATTCTGAATATGGGGAGCGGCATCAGCGAGCTAGGCGGACAACTTCAGCCCGTAGTGCTCCTTGGAGAAGCATCACTCGTTCTCACGTTGATCCTAGGATACCCCCTCATCGCCTTCGTGCTCTTCGAGAGGATCGTCCGGTCCGGCGGCGGTCGACGCCCGAGGATGGTCTACGCGCTGACGTCGCTATCCTCGGCCGCGTTCTTTGGCGGCGTGCTGTTCGGGGTCTTCATGGTGAAGTTCTACATCGCCTCGCTGCCTCCGTACTTCGGGGCTGCGGCGGCGCTCGACTCGGACAGCTTCTATCTGGCCGGGCTGGGCATCGTATCCATCCTCGCTCTCGTCTCGACCCTGCCGTTCGTCCTTTTGGGGGTCTCGCGATTCCGGGGCTACGCGCTGTTGCGAATCCCCTGACCTGCTTGTCAAGTGATGGGGTTCATCGCGCCTCCGCCGGGACATAGGTTCTCAACGGGACGGACTGTTCTTGCAAGAGTCTGTCTTCCATCTCACGAAAGTGTGAAGTTCGCTTCTAGCGCGGGCGGGGCACCGTCGTAATCGCTTGCGACCAGCAGGTAAGTTCCAGGTTGAATCGCCCCTCCCTGAACATCAGGGCTCGCGGTGTTCCAGTAGGCCGTACATGCGTCTCCGGTGCGAGTGGAAGTTGCGGTTCCCGTTCCTCCCGTTGCAACACAGGCGCCGGGGGAGAATACCAATTTGCCTGCTGCGCTCAGTATGGCCAGGTAGACCTCAGAAGAGTAGTTCAGGGATGCTGTCATGCACACTTCGTCCCCGACCTGGGCGCTGGTGGAGACGTAGAGACTCCCGTTGTTGTTCGAAGCTACCAGCGTGCAGCCTTGAGGAGGTATTTGGCCAGCAGTTTCGGTGAACGTGGTCGTCGGTGATCCGCTCGAAGTAGTTGACGTATCTCCAGACGAAGTGCTTCCAGTCGAAGTTGACTTAGTCGCTGTCGGCGGGGGGCAGTTGTCCGAGAACCCGGCGTTTGTGGCGTTCATCGTGCCCGAGGGGATGTAGAGGCTCGCGCACACCATGTCCATGACCGGGACGCCCACGGTGAAGCTGTAGCTCTGGCCCGAGTACGCAACGACCACCGAGAACCCGCTGGGCCAGTCCGAGGCGTTCACCGGGTACCACTCCTCTTTGCTGGTCGTGAACTTCACGGTCGTCGAAGGCCCTTGTGCGCACGCGGCGATGTAGCTGGCAGAGATGCTTGTGGCCGTCACCTGGGCGCCGGAGATGGGCGTCCCGTTGGAGTCGGAGACCACCCGGAGGTCGAGGCGCCCCGGTCCGGCTGTGTAGGTGGGGCAGGTGCCTGGATATCCGATGAAGTAATTGGCGGCGATGATTGCGACGACGATGACCACCGCTGCAACTAGGGCGACGACGACTCTTGTAACTGCCGTTCTGCGAGCCTTCATGCCAAGTCGACGCTCACGAGTACAATTTCTGATTAATAGTTATGTCCGAGTAACATGGTTGCATAACATCCCTTCATACTGGGCGCTCAAGTCATGAGATCGTGGCGTTCCCTGACAGCACTCCGACGTTGCACGACTCGACCCTCTGCACCCCGCCTCCCAGGTCGCTCACGCTCTCCCCGGGGCCGTGGCCCGTCTCGTTGAACCGGCCCGAGGGAAGGTTCAGCTCGAGCGTCGCGGTGCCGCCTCCGCAGACAGGAGTCATGAACTGGTAGATGTGGCCCTCGTAGGGGACGTTGAACGTGAAGGACCACCCGGCGAGGTCAGCCGAGGGTATCGAGACCCATCCTGTCGAGTTCGTCACAAAGTCCCAGTTTCCGAGTATGGTGCTCGTGGGCCTCGACGCGGCGTTCCCCGGGGACCCGATAGGGCAGGCCTCATACAGCCAGCCCTTGACACCGAGGCTCGACACGGGGTTGTTCGGGTCGGCTGTCACGACGTGCACGTAGAGGCTGTTCCCCGGGACGAACTCGCACCTGACTGCCGGGTTGGCGTACGAGTAGATCAAGTAGCCGGCGCCTGCCACAACCAAGACCAGCACCGCGGCCATGAGGACCCGTCGAGAAGGCCGCTTGCCCTTCGGCTCTTCCATGCCTCATCTCGAGTGAGGTGATACTTACGGGTTTGTCCGGGTAACATGGTTACATAACATCCCTTCAGCTCCCTGGCAAGTCCGGCACTCTACCGGTCAGGCACTCGGGACAAAAACGTATATCCAAACAAGGGCTCACATGTCGATCATGAAGCGCAAGGGCAAGCTGCTCCTGGGCACGTTCATCATTCTTGTCGCGGCGCTCTTCATCTTCGCTCCGACAATCCCACAGACGGCGCTCGGCCCTTCTAACAGGCCTTCGACCTATCCCTACTGCGGAACTCTGACTCAAGCTTCCCACAACTTCTTCGCCTCGCCCCTCTATGCCGTATTCAATCGTGGGTTCGTCTACTTCCCGCAGGAAGGGAGCCTTGGATGGGCGTTCAGCGTCGCCGGTGCCCCTACGGTCTTCTGCTGAGCTGACTCGTTCAGCCTTTCGAGGCCGCTTTTTGGACCATACCATCTAGGGAAAGCAGCACGTCTGGTACATCACGACGGTGACGCTCGCGAGCTCCCTGAGGGAGGAGGCGCCGTAGCCCTGGGACACGGCGAAGGCGAACTGGAATGTCTGCGGAGCGCTGCCGGACAGGGTGCAGGGGGCTTCGTCGTTCAAGGGGGGAGCCGTCGTGTGGGCGCAGGCGGGAATGGCGGTGAAGTTGATGTACTGCGGCTCGGAGGAATACACGAGGAAGTCGACGTCGGAACCTGAATCCCCGGGTCCGTGGTTGGCCACGGTCAGCGTTACCGTACCGGAGTCTCCCCCGTTGATGTAGACGCTGCACACCACGTTCCACGAGACGGCGGTCGCGCTCCCGAACGGGCAGTTGCTCTCTGCCCGCGAAGTGCCCGCCTGCGCGCTCTGGATCACGGGACTCGGGATGCCTCCGCAAGCCCAGTAGCACGACGCCTGCTCGAACACGTAGACCCCTAGGCCTGCCGAAACCAGCGCCAGGACGAGCACGGAAGCGAGGACCATCCTCCTGCGCCCTCTCCTAGGGCCAGGAGCATCATCCATGGGGACCATAACCCATCTGTGTCATGGCGAAGCCGCACATGGTGTCGGGGCTGTCGTACTCCAGGCAGTACATATGCCCGCCCGCGCTCGGGATCTGGACAGCGCCGACGCCGAAGTACGCGTATATCACCGAAGCCGAGGCGGACCCTGACTGGAGGGGATAGTACGACACGCAGCTGATCGGCCCGGAGGGAGTGCTGCAGTCCAGTGCGACGACCGAGGCCACGGAGATATGCACCACCGGGAGCAGGAAGAGCCCCAGGACGACGAGCGCCCCTGCCAATCCCAGAACCAAGGTCGTCCTTCGCTTCATAGCGATTGAATCCCGCCGGCCTCTGGCCCTGTAATACGCCTTTGTCCGAACGACGAAGGAAGGACTCGCGTCCTTTCCGGCTTTTGCTTGCGAACCGCGCCGGGGCCTCTCCCGAGACCCTCTCCTTCCGCCCGGGCTGCGTCTTGTCCCTGATGTGGAAGAAGCCCGAAGCCGTGCAAGGGGTTCATTACGTGTGGCCGGGCGCTACACTGATGATGTAGCTCGGACCCGAACAGCCCAAGAACAGGTTGTTGTCAAAGTAATAGACACCGATGAAGACTGCTTGGCAGCTGAGTGAGCGTTCGTAGTGCTGAGAGCAGTCAGAACGTCCTCCACAGGTTACCGCACCTTGAACGGGGACGAGAAAGACAACTAACACTAGCGATAGAACGACCAGTGCCAGAGCCACCTTCGCTGCCCGCTTCATGCCAGTCGCACCTTTAACGCGATTCGCTTGTGTTATACGCCTTTGTCCGAACGCTCACTTTACACCCACGTAGAAGGTCATGATGTCTGAGCCAGCATTCCAGTCGATGCCGGTGGAAGGATTGGTCTACTCTGTGAACCAAACGACCTTCGACGGGACTCGGCATCTGGAGATAGGTGGAGCGGGTCTGGGAAGAGCGGCGTCCAATCCAGTCAGGCTGAAACCTGTGGCGGGGAGGTCTCCCCCGGTCCGGACGGGGTGGGTGTCTCAACCGTCAGGTACGCGACCGCCAACGCGCCGATGCCGATGAGTGCGTGCGTGAGCCCCACCTGTGCCATTTCAAGAGCTAGTTCGATCCACCAGGCGGCTGTAAGGGGCCCAAACCCTCCGCCGAAGAGGGGCACTGCGAGCAGGTAGAGCGGGAAGCCGAGAGCGCAGCTGACGAACAGAAGCAGGACCAGGGTCTTGCAGCTTTCCCTGAAGTATTCTGCGGTCCGTCTCCCGTAGAGGTAGAGGGCCGCGAAGAACAGGCAGACGAAGGCCAGGGAAACCGTCACGTCGATGGCTTCCTCCGTGGCAGGAATGAGATTGAAGTCGGAGCTGGTATATCGAATCAGATGCGTCAGGAGCCCCCATGTGACCAGGCTCGAGAGCGGGACCAAGGCCAGCCCGACCAGGGCGATGACGGCGAAGTAGGTCCGTTTCGATTCTCCAGCCGGCTCGACAGCGCTGGCCTGTTCAGCCAAGTCCATTCTCTTCGCTGCGTCGGTCATTCGGGACGTCTCTCGCCAAGACGACCGCTATTTACGAGTATGATGAGGTGCGTCACCGCTGACCGGTGCCATCCGGCTGGCTCGACGGGTTCGGATAAGATTGACACTCAACCGGTGCTCGTTGTCGACGAACCGCAACTGGAGATATGGAAGTCCAAGGTGACTACGACCTCTTGGTTGCCGACGGTCACCGTTCCGGTATGCGGCGTGAGGTTGGTTGGTATGACAGAGTACGAGTAGTTCCCTTTGGCGACGAGGAATGTGATGATCGAAGGGTTGCCGGGCGAACCGCCGCAGCACACGGTGTAATTCCCATAATCGGCTGTCACCGATTGCCCGTTCGACAAGGTCACAGACCAGGGAGCGATGTACCCGATGTTCGGGCACGGTGTGTACTGCCTGAAAACAAGGTCACCGACACTGGAGTTTGTGGTCACCGTATCCGTCGATGTGATGGTCGTGGTTGAGGCGGAGGGGAGAGCAGGCGTGACGGTGTCTGTCAGGGTGACGCGGGAGGTGTCGGTCACGGTCCTCGTCGCATCACCGACTGCGATGAACACGCTGGCGGAGATCAGCACGCCTGCTGTGACAATCGCCGCGGCAATCATGAGATAGCTCCGAACCGGCTGAGAGCTCAAACCGAAGCGCCTTGTGATGTCGCGTCTGGGTTCACGATTAATAGTTTTGTCCGAACAGTACCGAACAGTGACCTCTGACAAGATTCACTTAACAGTGGTCTTGGAATTGGGCCCCGTAGGTCGTGGTCACCGACCCCCCGGGGAGGCTCAGCGTCACGCACTGGACGCTCTCGGCGCCCGTTGCGGTCGAGTTTACCGAATACCCACTTCCGAAGTAGCTTCCGTTCAGATAGGGGATGCCGAAGAAGAAGGTCGATCCTGTGCAGCACACCTCGATAGTGCCGTTGACGTCGGCGTACATGGCCCCGAGGTTCTCGGTGGTGCTCGGACCGCTAGGTGAGCACAGGTCGGCCGGGGTTGACTCCTTGACCTGCACCTCCAGGTGGCTGAACGGGTGGCCGGATGAGCCGTTCCTGACCGTGAGGAAGAGCGGCTCGGACTCGAGTTGGATGCAGCCCGGGGTAGCCGGCGCAGCGACGGTGAAATGGATGACGACCGTCTGCCCCCATTCGTCTGCGACGGCGAGGGTGTACACACCCGGGACGAAGGCGTGTGACGTGAGAGGACCTACTTCCGGGTACTGGAACGAGGATCCCGAGCCGGTCGGTGTGTAGAGGTCGCCCGAGTCTCCGAAGGCCGAGAGGGGATACCCCCAGTAGCCAGCGACGCTGAAGTTGGACTCAACATGGTAGGTGCCCAGCGGCTGGTGAGGCACTTCGCCCGCGATCATGACGGTTCCGGTGAGGTTGGCCTGGTCGCTGTCTGGCTGGAAGACCACGAACTTGACCGCAGCCCCTGCCGTGCAGGTGTACCCGGCCTCTCCCGCGCTCGAGTTGGTCGTCATTGCCTTCAGGTTCGCAAGGCTGTAGTTACCGCTCACGATGACGAACTGGAATGGCAGCGGGGCGGCGCACGGGCCCCAGACCGCGATCGGGAATCCGTTGATCGACAGATCGTCCTCGGTCGAGACGTTGTTCATCTCGGGGAGGGTGTTGAAGAGGCCAACGGCGATGTTCAGTTTGTGGCCCACGACGACCGCGGTCGTGTTGGTGGACGCGGTGAGCTGGATACCGAGGTTCGAGCTCGTCACCGTACGTTCTTCAGAGGATGTCGAGGAGGAGGTGCTCGAACCCGGTGGCGCGCCTACCTGTGAATTGTAGAATACGAAAGCTATCGTTCCAATCGCAATTACAATTAGTATGAGTACAATCGCCAGGGTTCTCCCGATGGCCCTTCGCCTTGGTCCCATGCCAAATTCGCAGCTCGCGCTGGTCCTTCGTGATTAATAGTTATGTCCGAACGCCGAAGGAAAGACTCGTTTCCTTCCTGGCTTTTGCGTGCGAACCGCGCAAGGCCCCGAGGCCGAACACGACTAGCTGCTGGTGCTGGTCGTGCTACTACATCCCATAGCTTCGACAAACCCGTACACTAGAATCGTGAGATTGCTGCCGTCGACGGTGACGTCACCGGATTGATGCGAGCCCAGCGGATCGTTCGGGATTATCGTATAGCTGTACGTCCCATTCGGAAGAGAGAACCAGATGGTCGAGTAGTTGCTCTCGCCGGTGAGATGCGCCCCGTTGTACGACAGGGGAAGTGTTGCATTCGACGGCTGGGTGATCGTCTGGTTTCCCACCGTCACACCCCAGGGGAAGAGCCATGACCCGTAGGGACAATTCGACTCTTGCAGGAACTCCACCTGATACAGCCGAGACGTTCCATTAGCGACGGCCGTGACCGTTGTGGTCTTGGTCCCCTCTCCGATGGCGACGAAGAGGCTCGACGAGATCAGCACGCCGGCTATGATAATCGCCGCAGCGATGACGAGGTACCTCCGGACCGGCTGAGAGCTCAAACCCACGCGCCTTGTGAAGTCGTGTCGGAGTTCATGATTAATAGTTATGTCCGAACACCACCTCGACGTCAAGCTATCTCGGGAGTCGGGTTTGAGGCTAAGGTTCAAGTCACGGTTCTTGGGCGCGAGGTCGAATCACATTAGCAGTTGCCATTCATGGTCGTGGTGTGGGTGACGTTCCCCGAGGGAACTTGAAGAGTCGCACAAAGTGTGCCAATAGGCGGGACAGTTTCCATGAAGTGATAGGTCGATCCCAGATACACGACAGTAAAGCTGAGCTGACCGCCTGGCTGCGCTTGATTGGGGAAGATCGGGGTGAGCCACCCTCCTTGTCCGATTGCGAATTTGTCGATGTGGACGACCTGAGTTTCGGGAGGTTGTCCGACGATGTTACATCCGAGGGTATCGACGGCGTTGACCAGCTCGCCGCTGACTGAAGCGTTTGTGGAATCGGACGCTATTCGGATTTCGAGCCCTCCGATCCCGGTGACAGTGCAGGTGGTGAGGTAGGTATCACTTGCGTTCGTAAAACTTGTTCCAGTTACGTATGGGGTGCTGCTTGTCGACGAAGTTGCAGGAGTAGAGGTGATCGGAGCGGTAGTTGTGATGGTTGCTGTGATTGTTGTGGTTGACGTTAGGGTAGTGGTGTCAGGCACAACCGCGAAAAGCGTGGATGTCGAGGTTTCTGTATTGATGATGGAAGTCGTTTTCGTGATGGTACTAGCGGCGCCCAGATAGAACGTGGTCCCCAGGATGAGTGCGGCGACGACTATTGCTATCGCTAGCGTCGTGAACTTCCGGGGTACAGCGTCGTTCACGGACAGCCAACCTTCAGTGAATTGGAGAAGAATTGTCTGATTAATAGTTTTGTCCGAACGGCGCCGGTGCGTCTTCGGGAATTTTGACTAAGGTTGTGCGACTCGGGAGCCGAGTAATGGTCATAAAGTCGCCCGCAGGAGTGAGGCCAAGGACCATGGCAAAGACACCGTGGCGTAGAGTACTTCGGTACTCTGGAATCGCATCGCTGGCATTAGGAATACTGGCTACCTTGTGGGTCCTCTTCCTAATCTTGCTCAATCAGATTCTTTGCAACGAAGGCAATTCCCCCATTCCACCCCCCGGCCAAAGCTGTGGCGGATACATACCGCAGGTGGTCCTGTTTGAAGGGAGTAGCTATCCGACCTTGCTCTTTGGCCTCTACCTAATCTACCTCGGCGCTGCCATCTTAGTTCTTGGATGGTGGTTCCAGCGGAACCAGACTTACTAACTAGCCTCGCGTCCCCGTGAAACTGAAGAAGTGCAGAACATCATCCATCTGAAGCACAAGAAGAGGACAGAGAACGGACAGAGCAACGTACTCTAAAATCCTTCTTCCTTCTTTTGGATTGCATTCGTCGGGAAGGACAGTTATCTCCCGAATTGCACCACCTAGACTACAATTCCCGAAGACGCACCAGAACTGTCCGCACGGCCTTCTTGCCCCGTGTTAAATGCCACGCCGGCCACAATACGCGACCGAGGATGGAGTCCCTAAAGCAGGAACAAGCGCTAGTCAGCATGGTGGAGCTGAAGAAGCTGGCCGGGACCAACCTGCCTCCTTCGAGCGCGCTGAGGGACCTCATCCTCTCCGAACCGGACTACCTCCCCGATGGGGAAGTATGAGGGACCTCATCCTCTCCGAACCGGACTACCTCCCCGATGGGGAAGTAGTGATTAAGGTCAGGATGTACTCGAAGCTGCTGTACCGTGAGCTGAACATTCCCAATCCCTGAACTTTGGCCGACCCCCTCATTGAGGTGGCAGCCGGATCACCGCCTCCCCCGACGGGAGCGCCGACAGGTACTCCCAGCCCTCCTCGATGAACTTCTTCAGTTCGCCCATCTGCACGACCTTCTGCCTGTTCCCGTTCAGGCCGAGTTTCTGCATGGACTTCCGGTTCAGCAGCTCCTGCAGCTTCGCCTCGTCTATCGCGCTCAGGTCCCCGAGCCCATCTATCTCCTCGTCCGTCCAGCTTGACATCTTCAGGAACCTCCTGTTGAAGATCGCCAGCGTCTCGTCCCTGTTCACTGCGGACCGCTCGGGGAAGAACTGGAGGGTGCTGTATTCCTCGCGTATCTTCTTGGCCATTGTCTTGTCGAAGCTTATCGTGGACCCCTGCACCCTCACGCCCGAGCCGAAGTAGGGGTCCTGGGACCCAGCGAGGAGGTGCCCGAACAGGAACTCGACCTCCTTCTCGTTCATCATCGACCCGTCGGGCCTTCGCCTCCTCAGCGCTTCCTCGAAGGACTTCCTCAGGCAGTGCGGGTGGACGTTCTTCCACTCTTTCAGGGCCGCGTTCCTCGCCGCGTTCTTCACTATGCGGTTGACCTCCATCTTCGCAAGCGGCTTGAACCTCGCCTTCTCGTGTCTCACGTGGGACGCCCTGGCGTCCGGCGCGAAGAGTATCTCCTCGTCCTCTATGGGGCCGAAGGCCGCCTCCCTCGACCTCAGGTAGGCCTTCAGCGACTCCGACGACAGGTGGTCGAAGAAGGTGTAGTAGGGGATGTTGTTCTTGCACGCCTTGTGGTGGATGCGCTTCATCTCCGGATAGACCGGGACGAGTATGGTCTCCGACGAGAGGTCGTGCTTCACGTCCTTGTAGCGTAGGGCTTTCACGGTCGACTCCCTGAGACCGCTGGTGTACATGCAGAGCACCATCGCCCTGTCCCTCAGCGATTTCGCCCCGTCCGCCATCGAGAGTATCTCCCCCGAGTTCGGGATGTACTCGAGCATCTTCCTGTAGCGGGCGGGGACGGGGTAGACCTCGACCTCGAGCTCCTTCGCCCCGCGGTACCCGTTCTTCTTGAAGTGCATGAGGAGGCACGACCGCCTGTTCTTCACGGTCTTCTTGCTGAGCCCCTTCGTCAGAAGGCCGTCCAGGTAAGAGTGAATAAGCGCCTCAATCTCCTCCTTGTCGAGGGACACCAACTGATCCGGGTCTTTTCCCGCGTACCTGCAGAAGGCGTTCAGGACTGGCGCGTACCACTCCACGCTTGCGTAGCTCGGAGCCCCATAGCCGCTGGACTTGCGCTGGAGGTGGCGCAGAACGTTGTCGACGCTGGCGTAACCAGACCTCCATCCGTCGACGCGCATGTCCAGCAGGGCCTGAAGCACCAACTACCAATCGCCTCCTTTTACAGGGGAATCTGGGGAGATTCGGCTATAAGACGGGGGTAAGGTACCTCGTTCGGGGGGGCGTAGCCTAGCCAGGTATGGCGACAGGCTCCAGTGGTCAAACTAAACAAGTTTGATGACACGCTTGGCGTGGATGATTACCCAGTTGGAGCGGCGAAGAGACCTGTAGGCCGCCGGTTCAAGTCCGGCCGCCCCCACCACTTCTTCCTCCCTTGCCACGGGAGGCTCATTCTGCCCCGTCTCGGCCCCCGGTGCGGGAGCTCGTCGGGCCCCTAGGCCTCTATGACGCCGCCGTCCCTCAACGGCGACGGGATGGATCGGGTTAATACCGGCCCGGACGCCCGGCGATCGTGCTCGACCTGGTCCCGATGTCACAGCCGGAGTACGAGAAGTGGCGGCGGTCGTCGATCGCGTCCTACGCCGAGGAGAACGTCGCGGCGGGGAGCTGGTCGCGGGAGGAAGCGGCCGCGAGGTCCGAGAAGGAGTTCGCCGAGCTGCTCCCGGACGGCCTGGCGACGCCAGGCAACCATCTCCTCTCGGTCGTCCGTCCCGACGGAGCGTCTCCCGTGGGGGTCGTCTGGTTCGCGGTACGAGAGGACGGTGGAAGGCGGTACGCCTTCGTCTATGACTTTCTGATCTTCGAGGAACACCGGAGGAAGGGGCACGGCACCCAGGCGCTGCTCCTCCTCGACGGCCGCGTGAGGGCGATGGGAATCGATTCCATCTCGCTGCACGTCTTCGCTCACAACGCGGCGGCGAGAGGCCTTTACGAGAAGGCCGGGTACAGGGAGACCGACGTCATGATGACGAAGACGCTTGGCTGACCGCCCTTCCGGCGACCCTCCCTTCGCCCTTCCGCCTATTCGGTCCGTCCCGCGATCGGGCTGCCGTCGCTGACGAAGATCGGGAGCGTCCCTATGCAGACGAGGTCGCCTCCGCCGTACCAGGGCCCCTCCTTCCATATCGCCGCCTTGCACGCGACGCGCGCGCCCGCCCTCCCCGCCAGGACCGCCAGGGCGTTGAGGGTGCCCCCCGTCGAGACGACGTCGTCGAGCAGGCAGACGCGCCTCCCGGAGAGCCAGACCAGCTCCTCCCGGGTCAGAAGGAGCTCCTGCTCCGCCTTGGTCGTGATCGACTTCACCCTCTCGGAGGTGTGGTCGCCCATGTAGGACTTGAGGCTCTTCCTGGCGACCACGAAGCGATCGCACCCCAGCCTCCTGGTCAGCTCGTAGGCGAGCGCTATCGACTTGGCCTCCGCGGTCAGCACGGCCTCCACTCCCATCGGGCGTATCTTCTCGGCGAGCAGCTCCGCCGCCGTCGAGAGGAACTCCACGTCTCCCAGGATCAGCTCGGCGTCCGATGCGATCCAGGTGTGCGGGTCTATCTGGACGACCGGGAGGCTCCTGCGGACTCCCGCGAGCCTGACCGGATATCGCTTCTGCCCCGAATAGGGTCTGACGGGCGGTTTGGGCATTTGGGCGCGCCAGCCGTGTGCTCGTTCGTTCGTTCGTCCCCGCGGTCGCTTCGCCGGAGCTACTCCGGCGGGATCTCCTTGTAGGCCAGGGTCACGTCCACGCCTCTCTTCGCGTAGTACCGCTTGCACCCGAAGTAGAGGATCAGACCGGCGACGAAGGAGGCGATCACATAGCCGTAGGCGTAGTAGTAGCCGGCTATGCCGTCGATGACCGTCGCCGTGCCCCACACGGACGGCGAGGCGAGGAACTGGTACGTTATGTAGGCGAAGACCACCGCCATCAGCGCCCCGCAGACGATCAGGATCCCCCTGATCCGGCCCCGCTCGTTCCTCGACCCGTGGAGGATCGCCGTTATCCCTATGAAGACGAAGTAGATCATCGCCGCGATCACCCCCGCGAAGAGCGCCTGGAGGGTTCCGTAGAGGAACGAGACCGCTGCGACGAGAGTGAGCGTGAGCACGAGGACTATCGCCTGGGCCACCACCGGAGCCCCCGTCTTGGCGTTCACGTGGGCCACCCTCTCCGGGAGGAACCTGTCGAACCCCTGGGCGAGGAGGTACCTCGAGATGACGATGACGCCGTAGGCGAGGATGCCGACGTTCCAGAGGATCCACGAGAGCCCGATGAACGCCTCGAGCGCCGTGTTGCCTGCGACGCCCATCGCGAGCGTCCAGAAGTTGAACGAGTAGTTGAAGACGAGCGCCCCGTTGCTCAGCGCCGCCGTCGTGAAGGCGTAGCCGCCCACGTAGTACATGGTCGCAAAGGCGCCCGTCAGAAGCACGAGGACCAGCATCGAGGCCAGCGGGACGTTCCACTTCGCCGTCCCCGTGCCCTTGAGCTCCGAGCCGACCGCCGGGCCGGCGTTTATCCAGGGGTAGACGAAGATCGCGAAGAAGGGAAGGATCGAGACGGTCGCTCCCAGGTCGAAGGTGGAGCCGCTGTAGGAGCCGACGAGCGAGCCGTAGGTGATCGGGTTGTTGTTGAAGTCAACCGCCCCCATGTTGTTGATGTAGTTCGCCACCCCGCCCTGGCCCGCCCAGAGGAGCGTGCCGATGGCGGTGAGGATTCCGATGATGCCGAGGAGTATAGTCACGGTGACGATCCTGTACCCTATCTTCGGCCTCACCATGTTCGCAAGTATCAGGATCGCGAAGATCGCGGCCCCGACGGCGAACTGCTCGGAGGGATTCGAGCCCTGTATCGTGCCCGGGAGGGCGAGGCCCGAGAAGCTCGAGTTGCCCAGGGCGACCCCGACCGAACCGATGGCGAAGACCATCGAGAGGACGATGAGGGCGAAGTAGACCTGCGTCTCGAGCACGTAGCCCATGAAAGAGAGGGACCCGCCGAGGGCGCCCCCCATCTGGCGCGTGATCCAGACGTAGTCCCCTCCGGTCCTATTGATGCGGCGCCCCATGATGGAGTAGACGATTATCTGGGGGATGGACAGGATGAAGGCGATGATCGAGGCGTAGACGAGGTTCACCCCCACGACCGAGGTGAGTGAGGCCATGGTGAACCCGATGGTCGCCAGAGCGGCTCCCGCCGACATGTTCCCCATGTTCAGCGTCAAGGCGTCGAGCAGCGAGACGTTCTTGACGAGCCCTGTGCTCTCTCTAACGAAGACCGAAGGCTTCACCTTGTCGGCCATCAAGATGGTGCCAAAATAATTCCGTATTTAATACTGGTTTCACGTGGATTAGCTAAAACCGAAGCAATTTGCTAATCCAGACGAGATCGAGAGCGGAGGGCTCCTCTCGGCACTCGTCCGAGGGGCATCCGGGTAAATAAACCCGTCCGGGGACGAGGACGGGAAGGTCTTGGCCCGGCTGGGACGCTCGTTCTACTCCAGGTACACCCCGGACGTGGCGAGGGACCTCATCGGGGCCACGCTCGTGAGGAAGGTGGACGGGAAGGTCCTCACCGGCAGGATCGTCGAGGTCGAGGCGTATCGGGGGGCCGACGACCCGGCGAGCCACGCCTACAGAGGCCTTACCAGGCGGACGGCGGTGATGTTCGGGAAGGCGGGGCGCGCCTACGTCTACCTCGCCTACGGGGTCAACTACTGCCTCAACCTGACCACCGAGGCCGAGGGGGAACCGGGAGCGGTGCTGATCAGAGCGGTCGAGCCCATCGAGGGGGTAGAGGAGATGCTGCTCAGGCGGGGCGTCCAGGACGTCACCAGGGTCGCTCGGGGGCCGGGCAACCTCACCAGGGCGCTGGGCATCGACCTGCAGCTGAATGGAGAGGACTTGGTGACCTCGCGGGGGCTGTACCTGCTCGAAGGGAGGCGCGAGGAGGCCATCAGCGTCTCAACCCGCATCGGGGTTGGTTCAGGACGAGGGACGATGTGGAGGTTCTACGTCGAAGCGAGTCCGTTCGTCTCTGGTAACAGGAGTCGTCGTGGACCCTTGGTCGGCCCAGGATAGAGACTATGGCCTCGCTCCGCTCTGGCCTCTTCTGTAGGCGCTTATTAGACGCACGTGAGTGGATTGCTGTTGCCTTCGAGCGACATGGAGGCGAAAGAGAAAGCCTACCTGTTTGGTCTGAGAACGGGCGACTTGAACGGCAGACGTGACTCCCGCCATACTATCCATGCGCGCCTGAGCACAACCCATCCAGCGATGGCCGGGCTCTTCATCGAGTCGTTCAACGTCTACGGTCGGTGCAGCATGTCGCCTGACCTCGCATATCTGCCGGGACGCTACTGCTGGAAACTGCTTGCGCGCCTGGACGAGAGGTTTTCGTTCTTTGTGGAGAAGCCCGTTCAGATTCCCGTTGCTTCTTCCTCTTTCTTTCCCTTCTTCGCAGGCTACTCCGATTCCGAAGGGTCGTGGTGCATCTACAACGACAAAGGGAGAGCCGCCGTCGCCTTTGTCATCGAGTCGAAGGATCGGGTCGTCTTGATCCAGTCGGCGCTCGAACTCAAGAACTCCGGGTTTCATCCCCTGCTCTATCGAGCATCACGCGATGGGCAATCAGATAGCCCGAAGGTCAGGCTTGAGGTCCGGCGAAGGGACGAAGTTAGGACTCTAGCGAGAATCCTGATCGCCTTGTCGAGACATCGGGAGAAGATTGCAAAGATGAAGCTGGTCTTGGAGACGGAAGAATCATCCTGGGCTGACATCGATCCAAAGTCGAAGGCATTCAAGCAGTCTGTCGCAGCGGAGGTGGCTAGTTTCGTGGGGGCCGCTGAGATACAGTATAATATTCGTCATTCGAGAGCGGTTGCAGGGGTCGTCGGCTAGTCGTAGCCTGAATGGCTGCGGGCAACTCTGGTCCAGGCTTCAATCGTTGAGGAAAACGCCTTGGGCGCTTGAGAGCGCCGGTTCAAATCCGGCCGACCCCATCACATATCGATTCGACGCCGCCCGCGCCGTGGAGTCCCTGGGAGCGGAGCGGCGGGCGTCGCCGTTCGCGCCTCGCCCGGTCACCCAGACCCGGGGGTGGGGGCCGTGGTGCTCGTGTCCTCCTCCTCGTCCTCGGGATAGGCGACCTCCCCGTGTATGGCCAGGTCTCCGATCTTGAGGACCGCCTCGGTCTCCCGGAGCGGGACCAGCGCGCCCACGACCTTGAATATGGCGAAGGTGACGCAGAAGCTGTAGGCGATCGTCACCCCCGCGGCGAAGAGCTGGATCTCGAGCTGGTAGACGTTGCCGAAGATAGCTCCCTTGAGCCCCGGGTCGACGTACTGGCTCACGCTGGGGTCGGCGAGGATCCCCGTCAGCAGCCCCCCGGTCAGCCCGGCGACGCCGTGGCCCGGGAAGACGCCCAGGGGGTCGTCCACCTTCAGGCGAGGCATCAGCTTGTACATCGCGAACCACGGGATTATACCGGAGCAGAGCCCGATGACGATCGCGCCCCAGCCGCTGACGTAGCCGGCCGCCGGCGTGATCGCGACCAGCCCGGTTATGGCGCCGGTCATCGCTCCCGTGAGGCTCGGCTTGCCGAAGCCCTTCATGTCCATGCACATCCACACGATCGCGCTCACGGCGGTGGCCATGTCGGTGTTCAGGACCGCGATCGATGCGTCGATGGAGCTCCCGTATGGGTCGCCCCCGTTGAAGCCGTTCCAGCCGAGCCAGACCAGCCCGCAGCCGACGAGGACGAACATCAGGTTGTTGGGCCGGACTCCCCTCTTGCCGAGAGCGCGCGGGCCGATCGCCAGCGCTGCGGCCAGCCCGGCTATGCCAGCGTCAAGGTGGATCACGTACCCTCCGGAGAAGTCGACGGCGCCCATCTGGTTCAGCCACCCGCCGGCGAACATCCAGTAGGCCAGGGGGCTGTAGACCAGCAGCGACCAGACGGGCACGATTATGAGCCAGGCCTTGAAGCTCATCCTCTCGATGATCGCCCCGATGAACAGGATCGGGGTGATCGCGGCGAAGACGAACTGGAACCAGACGACCGTGGAGGTGGGGAGGTTGAGCGCGACCTGCATGGGGCCGACGAGCGCCTGCGACCCCTCGGTGAGCCCGGGGGCGACCGAGGAGAGCGTCCCCAGGATGCCCTTTCCGCCTATCGTTATCGAGGCGGCCCCGAACCCCAGGTTGTAGCCCGCGAGGATCCAGACGACCAGCACGGCAGCGAAGGCGTAGAAGGTCATGAGGGCCGTGTTGAGCGCGAACTTCTTGCGGGAGAGCCCCCCGTAGTAGAGCGCGAGCCCGGGGACGCTCATCAGGCCCACCAGGGTGGCCGCCGTGAGCATCCAGGCGTTCGACCCCGTGTCCAGCCAGCCGGGGACCGAGGCCGGCGGGAAGCTGCTCTCGTTCGGCGGAGGCGCGGTGCTCGTCGTCTGGCCCGCCGCCGCGTGGGCGCCGAGGAGTAGGAGCGCCGCCAGGGCCAGAAGGGCGAGGACGGAGAGTGTCCGCCGGTCTCCCAGGATCTCCGAAAATCTGCTAGTCGTGCTCTCGTGTCGAGAGTGCGAACTGACCAAATTGGTCCGCCTTGACCGTAATTATATTTAACTATTGCAGAGATATCCTTACATTTGGTGACACCATCGCGGCCATGTTACGTACGTG
This sequence comes from Nitrososphaerales archaeon, assembly GCA_049515775.1. Classification (GTDB taxonomy): domain Archaea; phylum Thermoproteota; class Nitrososphaeria; order Nitrososphaerales; family Gagatemarchaeaceae; genus Gagatemarchaeum. Next base: position 20,365 of record JBEKTS010000025.1, read on the forward strand.
TGTAAACGTGTTAAATGCGGTGATGCGGACGGGCGTCTCCCGAGGGCGAAGAAGACGCCCGACGGAGGGAGAGGAGAGGAGGAGGGAGGGCGGCGCCGCTCCCCGCGGGGCCACCCATCGGCCGCCTAGCGTCGAGTAGGGGCGCCTACTCGCACTTGCTGTAGCCGCAGCTCGAGCACTTGTAGCACCCTCCCTCGAAGATGATGGCGTTCTCGCCGCAGTCCGGGCAGGTCCCGCCCTGGACCAGAGGAGAGCTCGCCTCCTTCGTCACCCTCCCGGCCACCAGGACCTCCAGCGCCTTGGCGACGGCGTCCGGGATCGAGAGCAGCTGCACGCCCTCGTCCCACGAGACGTACTTGCCCCTGATCCCCTTCATCATCCTCACGACGTTCTGGATGTCGCCGCCGTGCTGCAGATAGAGGCTGATCAGCCTCCCGATCGCCTCGGCGTCGGCCTTTTCGTCCCCGCCCAGCTTCCCGAGCGTCACGAAGACCTCCTTCAGCGCCCCCCCGTCGTCGGTGTTCGCCGTGACGTAGAGGCTCCCCTGCGGGAGCTTCAGCTTCAGCGTCCGGCCCGTGAGGACCCTGGGCCTCTCGAACCCCATCGGAGCGACCGGCTGCGGCGTCGTCGTCGCTGCCGCCTTCTTCTCGACGTCGTGCGTCTCGAGTATGCCCTCCCTGCTGCCCTCCCGGTAGATGGTTATCCCCTTGCAGCCGAGCTTCCAGGCCAGGAAGTAGATCTTCTCGACCTCCTCCGTCGAGATGTCCCGGGGGAGGTTTACCGTGCTCGAGATCGCCGTGTCGATGTGCTTCTGGATGGCCGCCTGCATCCTGACCCTCATCTCCGGCTTGATCTGGTGGGAGGTGACGAAGTAGGAGGGGAGCTCCTTCTCGTCGGTCAGCCTGTGCACCTGCATGTAGTCCTTTACGAGCGGGTGGAAGACCTTGAACTCGCCCTCGCTCAGCGACTTGGACCTCCTGGTGTATGAGAGCGCGAAGACCGGCTCGACCCCGCTGGAGCAGGCCGCGAGTATCGACCCCGACCCCACGGGCGGGACCGTCGTCACGGCCGAGTTCCTGATCCCCTGGCTCCTGATCTTGTCCTTCACCTTCTGGTCGAGCCGCTGGATGAACGGCTGCGCGAGGTGCTTCTCGGCGTCGAAAGCCGGGGCGGGCCCCTTCTCGACGGCCAGGTCGGTCGAGTAGTCGTAGATCACGTTCTTGACGCGCTCGAAGAGCCTGTCGACGAACTCGACCGTCGCCTCGTCGTCGTACTTCAGGCCGAGCTTGATCAGCATGTCCCCGAGGCCCGTTATCCCGACCCCGATCCTCCTGGACCAGAGTGAGGCGTCCCGCTGCTGCTGGAGCGGGTGCCGGTCGGCGTTGTAGTCGAGCACGTTGTCGAGGAACCTCGTCGCGTACTGGGAGGCGCGCACGAGCCCGTCCCAGTCGATCGACGCCCGCTCCGTGAACGCGTCCTTCACGAAGTAGCTCAGGTTCACCGAGCCCAGGCAGCAGCACCCGTAGTTCTCGAGGGTCTGCTCGCTGCAGGGGTTGACCCCCTGGACCTCCATGTTGTTGTACTCGGTCGTCGAGTCCCTCTTGATCGTGTCCCAGAAGAGGAGGCCCGGCTCGTCGCTCTGCCACGCCGCCTTGATCAGCTGGGACCAGACGTCCCTGGCCCTGACGGTCTTGTGGAAGTCCACCCGCTCGTTGGTGAACCGGAGCTCAAAGTCGGTGTCGTCCTCGACCGCCTTCATGAACTCGTCCGTCATCTTGACCGAGATGTTCGCATAGTTGACCTTCTTGAGGTCCTTCTTGACGCCGATGAAGTCGAGCACGTCCGGGTGGTCGACCCTTATGGTGATCATCAGGGCGCCCCTCCTCCCCGCCTGGCCGATCGTCCCGGTCGTCGTGGAGAGGAGCTCCATGAATGAGACCGAGCCGGTGCTGTAGATCGCCGAGTTGTTCACCGGCGAGCCGCGGGGCCTCAGGACGGAGATGTCCGTCCCCACGCCGCCCCCGAAGCTGTAGGTCCTGGCCGCCTCCTTGCACCAGTCGAAGATCGCCTCTATCGAGTCCTCCTTGATCTTGAAGAAGTAGCAGTTCAGCAGCGTCGCCCTCCTCGACTGGCCCGCCCCGAAGAGGATCCGGCCCCCCGGCACGAACTTGAAGTCCTCCAGCAGCCAGTAGAACCGGTCCGTCCACTCCTGCCTCTTGGCTCCCTCCTCGACCGAGGCGAGCTCCCGCGCCACCCTCAGCCACAGCTCCTCCGGCGTCCTCTCGACCTGCTTCCCGCCGACGTCCCTGAGCGCGTACTTTTCGTAGAACACCCTGGACCTAAGCTCGTCCCCCCCGAACGCGGCCAGCGTCTCCTGGGGAAGAACGACCTCCTCCTTCTGCTTCTTCTCCGAACCATCTGGTCTTTCTATTGCTGTCATGCTATAGCATTCCCTGCGATTTGCGCACTTTCACACCATGCAGGTATATATCTCTGCGACGGAGGATTGGAGTTGACCCCGGGGCCACTCTGCCCCTAGCAGCGGCGAGTCAGTGAGACGGTCAGTTGTGAATTAATATTGACTTGTAGTCAATCAGTTTTTGCCTTGGTCTCGGTCACTGCGCCGTCGAGTACAGGGTCGTGGCCGTCGACCTGCACCGCTTGCAACGGCCCGAGTCCGGCGGGAGCTTCGCGCCGCAGTTCCGGCAGAAGGCGATGGCCCGGTGGACACGGAAGGCCGGGATGGACGCCGGAGAGGCCAGGATCGCCTGGTAGGTCCCGCGCATGTCCGAGGCCGAGGCGTCGAGCACGACCGAGATGCCGCCGGTGAGGCCGACGGCGACCTTCCTGACGTAGTCGACCTTCTCCTGGACCTGCAGGTCCTGGAGCGAGAGCCTCGGAGAGAGGGAGTACCCGGTCCCGGACTCGGTCTGCTGGAGGCTCGCCCTGCCGTACTTCTCGGCGTCGAGCGCGGCGAGCCTCTGCGCTCCCTCCTCCTCGATCATCGCCACCCCGAGCCTCTCGTTCTTCCCGGACTTCTCGGCGGCCACCTGGGATGCGGTCTGGATGACCTTCTCGGCTATCGAGCCCCTGGCCGCCAGGGAGGCGTCCTTGGTGAGGTTCGAGAGGGCCTCCTCGAGGCCGACCAGGTTCATCACCAGGGGCATGGCGTCGGAGCTGAGCCCCTCCGAGCCGAAGGTGAGCGTCGGCAGGAGCCCCTTCTTCATGACGCGCTCCAGGACCCTCCGCCTCGTGGTGAGGGCGTCCGACGCCACCCCGATGAGCATCGCCAGCTTCGCCCGGAAGTAGGTCTCGTCCTGGTTCGATTCGTAGGAGAGGCGCGGGAGGTTCAGGCCCAGGTTGTGTAGGACGCTGACGTGGTCTCCCTGGGACTCGGGCGGGAGCAGGTCCGGGTTGACCCCCAGGAAGCTCCTCTTCAGGCCGGGCTGGAAGAAGGCGACCCTGCCCCCCGCGAAGACGGCCGATACCGCGTCCTTCAGGAAGCCGCCGTCCTCCTCCTTCGGCCTCGCGAGGTTGAGCCTCACCTCGGGCCGTGGGACCTGCTCGACCAGGGCCCGGTAGGCCTCGAGCGTCGCGTCGAGCGTCTTGTCCACGAGCTCCCTCCCCGAGTCGTCCCTGACGTAGGGGTCGAGCTCCAGGGAGATCGTGGGCTTCTGGGACGCGGGCGACTGGGACGAGGCCTGGTCCAGGAACCTGAGGATCGCCTCGACGACCTCGTGCTTGGTCTTGGAGCGCGTGAACGGCGCCAGGTACTGCAGGAAGTTCCTGTAGACGACCTCGACGGAAGCCTCCCTCCTGATGAGCGACGTGATGTTGGAGACTATCGACATGGCGGACTCCAGCCCCTCCGGCGTGGGGATCATCGGAGCGTAGGGCAGCCTTCCCTTCGGGTTGAATCCGGAAGCCCTCACCGACAGCAGGTCGATGAAGATGGTGTCGGGTGTGAGCCCCCAGGACCCGGCGTCCGCGATGTGGATGTCGCCGGCCAGGTGCGCGTCCGCGACGTCGCGCGGGATCTGCTCCAGCAGCAGGTATTCGGAGAAGACCGACTTGCCCGTCTGGTAGAGGAGAGACTCGACGTCGGACCCGTCTTCGCCGGCCCTGCCGAGGAGCTGGGTGACGTCGTAGACGGGGAGGCCGAGGCGCGTCAGCTTGTGCCGGTACTCCTCCAGGTTGTGCTCGACCAGCAGCGAGTTGACCATCTCCCGGATCAGGGGGGCGGTCAGGTACTGCGTCTGGAACTTGTAGAGGCGGGACTCGGTCTCGCTCGTTATCTTCTGCGCCAGCTCGACCGGCATCCCCGCCTCCTTCACGAGCGACTGGAGGATCTTGTCCGCGTTGAACTCCTCCATCGCCTGGCGGGAGGTCCTCACGTACAGCTTGCCCGACTCGACCAGGGACTGCTCCTCGATCTGGCGGGTGAGGTTCAGCACCAGCCGCCCCAGGTTCGTGACCGTGTACTTCCGCTCCTGCCGGTTGAGCTGGATCAGGAGCTGCCTCACGAGCTTCCTGAGGTGGTAGGCGAACTTGCCGGACTCCTTCTTGGACTTGAAGCCGGCGAGCGTCTTGAGGGCGCTGTAGGTAAGGGGCCCCTTCACGTTGAGAATCTTGAGTATCTCCAGCCTCTGCGGAGACGCGATGACGCTGTAGATCGTCTTGACCCGGCGCGGAGCGGCTTGCAAACCGGGTGTGGCTCTAGGTCAAATGTATTTAACTAATGTCAGTGCCGGACCGGCTAGGCCCCGGTCTCCTCCTTCATCAGCTCGGTCTCGCTGAGCGTGTGTGTCCGGCTGCCCCTGAACGGGGTGAACTGGCGGCCTCCCCCGTGCAGGTACTTCGAGAAGTGCTCCACGTAGATCAGCCTCGCGCCCTGGATGCCCGGCTCGAGTATCCCGAGGACGAGGTTGAACGCGTGTCCCACGACCAGGAGGACGACGCCGGCTATGGCCAGGCCGACGCCCCCGTAGACGAGCCCGGGAGCGGACGAGGAGCCCACGGCCTGGTTGTCGATGACCAGGGCCAGCACGACCGAGGCCAGGAGTATCCCGAGGAGCCGCGTGTAGGAGATGATGTGGCTGACGATCGACGGCAGCTCGATGATCGCGAGCGTCCCCTCTCCGTAGATGATGAGGACGATGCCGATCACCGCGCCCCCGATGTAGCCTCCGGCGAGCGGGTTCTGGGCGGGGTTGACGTTGCCGTGCCTGAAGAGCGTGAGCCCGAAGAGGGCGAGGCCCCAGGCCACGGCGAGCCACCCCACCTTGCCTATCAGGTGCTTCCTCTCCTTCATCCAGTAGGCGTTGAGCATCCCCAGCACGAGCCCGAAGGAGACCATGAAGAGGCCGATGTACCCCGAGTCGAGGAGGAGCGTCTTCAGCCCCTTGGTCGAGAGCGGGTCGAGGAAGGTCCCGTCCGCCGGGAGCCCCGTGTGCAGGTTCGCGTTGAGCCAGGTGAAGAGGTACTGGTTCTCGTGGAACCCGAAGTACTCGTTCAGCAGGAAGCCCACCACTATGCCGACGACGGAGCCGAGGATCATCGCCCGGGCCAGCTTCCTGAACTGCACCGGTTTGAGGATCCTCGAGGCGAAGGTCCTGAGCGCGGCTGGAACCAGGGTCTTCCCCCCGGGGTTGTTCACCCTCCTGATTATCCAGACCGAGATGAGGATGATGAGGACGGCGTAGCCCACGTCCCCGAGCATGAGCCCGAAGAATATCGGGAAGGCCGCGGCGAATATCATCGACGGGTCGATCTCGTTCTGCTGTGGGCTGGCGTAGAACCGGATGAACGACTCGAAGTACCTCAGCCTCTTGGGGTTCTCCAGGAGGGTAGGCGGCTTCTCCTCTCCCTCGATCTTGAAGACCGCGGTCGCCTTGGAGAAGCGCGAGAGCGCGCCCTCCAGGGAGCCCATCTTGTCGACCGGGACCCAGCCCTCGACCACGAACGAGCTCTCGGTGAACCCGAAGTTGTTCACTACCTCTAGCTTCCGGGCCTCTATGGCGAGCTGCTCCTCCAGCGACGAGAGGGTCGCGTAGTTCTTCTCGGAGATCTCGCCGAGCTCGCCGCCCAGCGCCGCGAGGCGGGCCTCGGCGGCCCGCTTCTCGTCTCCCAGAGCCGCGAGCACCTCCGCCGGCCTCCCCTTCATGGGGGGGATGCGCTGCAGGCGCAGGTCGCCCTTCTGTATCATGGAGCCGAACGACTCGAGCGCCTCGTTGGGGACGACGACTATCATGGAGACTGGGTCGGTGCCCGACGAGTAGGTCATCGCGTCGGGGATCGACGACGAGAGGCTCGCCGTCAGCTCCTGCTGCGCCGCCGGGGAGACGGTCCCGAAGAAGGAGGCCGCTGACGCCAGGTCGAAGACACCCAGGTCCTCGCCGACGAACGAGAGCTTGGTGACCAGGTCGATCCTGCCGTTGAGCTCGTCGAGCCGCTGCCTCAGCCTCTCCTCCTCCTGCTTGAGGCTCGAGACCCTCGCGTCTATGTCTATCGCCTTCGCCGCGTCGAGGACCTCCCCGAACGAAGCGAAGCCCCTCTTCTCCCTCACCGGGACCGGAGGGAGGGCGGCCAGGAGCGACCGGACCCTGAGCAGCTCCTCGGAGACCTCCTTGGTGTTCAGGGAGTCCGTCCCCGTCTTGAGCAGAGGCGCCGCCGAGCTGGAGAGCGGCTCGATCTGCAGGACCCCGATCTCGTACAGGATCGAGACGACCCTCGCCCTCTCGTCCCTCGACCCGACCACTGCTACGCGCTGCATCGCGGCGGGCTTTAGCAAGGGCCTAGGCCTCTTCGAACCCCGAGAGTATCCCGTCCGCTATCTTGGCCAGGGCCCTCTTGTCGAGCTTCTTCGAGGCGACCGCCTCGGCCTCCTTCGCGGTGGCGCCCAGCGCCTTCTGGGCCTCTAGCTCCGCCGCGGCCCTGGCGCTCGCGGCCTCCTTGGCGACGTACTCGTCCGCCTCCGCCCGGGCGGCCGCGATCGAACTGGCAGACTCCTCCTCGAGCCTGTGCAGCTCCTCCTCGAGCGCCTTCTTCCTCTCCGCCAGCTCCCTGGCTCCCTGCTCCTCGGTCTCCTTGATCTTCTTCAGGGTGTCCGTGTAGTCGGTCGATGCGGCCATGATCTCAAATCCTCGCGAACAGGAGCAGGATGAAGGCGATCACCGCGAGCGCCTTGGCGATGGTGAACGCGCCGACGACGACCCGGAACCTCCTCTGCTCGTGGTTGAGGGCGGTCGTCCGGTAGGGAGCGGGCTTCGGGGGGCTCTTGGCCCAGTAGTAGAACTTGGGCACACCCGGCCGCCGCCGCTCCCGTTGCGGCTCCTGGCGGTCCTCGGTGGTCGGCTCCTCAGGCATCGACGGTCTCCCCCTCCGACTCCTTCTTCTCTTTCTCTTTCTCCTCGCGCTCGGCCAGCTTGCGCTTGACCGTCTTGAGCTTGGTGAAGTTCTCCCTCTCCATCTCGTCGAACCTGAACTTGATGTACCTCGCGTTCGCCTGGAGCCGGGGTATCAGGACGTTCTCTATGGCGTTCGAGCGCCTCTTCGTCTTCTCTATCTCGAGCAGCAGCTTCCTCAGGGCCGTCTCGTTCTCGGCGATGTCCAGGACTATCTGGTGGACCTCCTGGAACGCCCTGATCGTCTGGTTGATCGAAGGGGGCACCTCGAGCAGGTACTCCTGGCCGGCGCGGCCCGACGGGCCGGCCATGAGCTCCGGGATCCGGACCCCCATGATGTTCTTGGACTTGAGGGTCAGCTCGTGGATCTTCGGGATGCGCATCGACTCGTACTCCAGCCTCAGCTCCCCCACGAACATCTCGGTGCTGTGGATGCCGTCGTAGCCCCTGACCATCCTGGCCTGGAGCCCCGACCTCAGCGTCGCCACCTTCTTGCTCATGCTGAAGAACTCCAGGATGAGCGCGGTCCGCTTCAGCTTCAGGAGCTTGAGCCCCTTCCGGGACGTCGCGATCCTGCGGACCGTCTTCAGGTACTCCATCCTTGTCGGGCGGACGTTGATGGCGACCGGCGTGTGCTCGACCCCTCTCTTCTCTACTGTGCGGTCTTTCGTCCTCGGTACTTGGCGATGAGCTCCGGCTTGATCCTCTTGATCTCCGACTCGGAGAGCGGGTCAATGACCTGCCACCCCAGGTCGAGCGTCTGCTCGATCGAGCGGTCCTCGTTCACGCCCTGCTTCACGAACATCTTCTCGAACCTGTCCGCGACCTGCAGGAACTTGCGGTCCGTCTCGGAGAGGGCCTCCTCGCCGACGATCGCCGAGAGGGCCCGGATGTCCTTCCCCTGCGCGTAGGAGGCGTAGAGCTGGTCGGCCATCCCGCGGTGGTCCTCCCTCGTCCGCTTGGGGCCGATCCCCTGGTTCATCAGCCTGGAGAGCGACTCGAGGACGTCGATGGGCGGGTAGATGCCGGCCCTGTCGAGGTCCCTGCTGACGTAGACCTGCCCCTCGGTGATGTACCCGGTGAGGTCCGGGATCGGGTGGGTCTTGTCGTCGGCGGGCATCGTGAGGATCGGTATCTGGGTGATCGAGCCCTTCCGCCCCTTGATCTTGCCCGCCCTCTCGTAGAGGGTGGCGAGGTCGGTGTAGGTGTAGCCCGGATAGCCGCGCCTCCCCGGGACCTCGTCGCGGGCCGCCGAGATCTCTCGGAGCGACTCGCAGTAGTTGGTCATGTCTGTGAGTATGACGAGCACGTGCGTCTCCCTCTCGTAGGCCAGGTACTCGGCGGTCGTGAGGGCGAGCCTCGGCGTGAGGATCCTCTCCATCGACGGGTCCGAGGAGAGGTTGAGGAAGAGGACGGTGCGCTCAAGGGCGCCGGTGTCCTCGAACTGCCTGATGAAGAAGTTCGCCTCCTCGCTGGTGATGCCCATCGCAGCGAAGACGACCGAGAAGTTCTCGGACCCGCTGAGTACCTTCGCCTGCCTCGCGATCTGCGCGGCGAGCATGTTGTGCGGGAGCCCGGACCCCGAGAAGATAGGGAGCTTCTGGCCCCTGACGAGCGTGTTCATCCCGTCGATGGACGATATGCCGGTCTGGATGAACTCGGACGGCTCCTCCCGGCTGTACGGGTTCATGGCCGAGCCGACTATCTCGACCTTGTGCTTGGCCACGATCGCGGGCCCGTTGTCCCGCGGGTTCCCGAGCCCGTCGAAGGTCCTCCCGAGCATCTCGTCGGAGACCGAGATCTTCGCGGTCTCGCCCAGGAACCTGACCGAGGTCCCCGTCGTCGAGAGCCCGAGCGTCGAGCCGAAGACCTGGACGATGGCCAGCCCGGCCCCAGAGTCGAGGACCTGCCCCGGGACCCTCTCCCCGAGGGCGTTGGTCACCTCGACCATCTCCCCGTAGGCGGCGTGCTGGACCTTCTCGACGAAGATCAGCGGCCCCGCGACCTGCGAGACGGTCTTGTAGGAGAGCGGCTCCGACATCAGGCCGCCACCTCCTTGGCGAGCGAGCCGAACTGCTGCGCCATGTCACCCTCGATCTCCTCGATGAAGGCCTCGGTCGCCTCCTCGGTCGTCCACTTGATCTTGGAGATCTTGGACTTGACCGGGAGCGCGGCGATCTGGACCGCCTGGGCCCCGGACTTTATGGCGTCGGCCTCCATCTTCCCGAAGGTGAGAATCGTCTTCATCATGAGGTACTGCTTCCGGATCGAGGTGTAGGTGTCGACGGGGTCGTAGGCGGACTGCTGGAGGTAGTCCTCCCGGATCATCTTCGCCAGGTCCATTACCCCCTTCTCCGACTCCGGGAGGGCGTCGTAGCCCACGAGCTGGACGATGTCCTGGAGCTCGGCCTCCTTCTGGAGCACCCCGAGGGCCTCCGCCCGCATGGCGGGGAAGTCCTTGGAGACGTTCGCCACGTACCAGTCCTTCAGGTCGCCGGTGTAGAGGGAGTAGCTCGTCAGCCAGTTGATGGACGGGAAGTGCCTGCGAGCCGCGAGGCTCGCGTCGAGCGCCCAGAAGACCCTGGTCACGCGGAGCGTGTTCTGCGAGACCGGCTCCGAGAAGTCGCCGCCCGGAGGCGAGACCGCCCCGACGACGCTGACCGAGCCGACCCGCTCCTCGGGCGAGAGGGCCACTACCTTGCCGGCCCTCTCGTAGAACTCCGCCAGCCTGCTGCCCAGATACGCCGGATAACCCTCCTCGCCCGGCATCTCCTCGAGCCTCCCCGAGATCTCCCTGAGCGCCTCGGCCCACCTGGAGGTGGAGTCGGCCATGAGCGCGACGTCGTACCCCATGTCCCTGTAGTACTCGGCTATGGTGATCCCGGTGTAGATCGACGCCTCCCTAGCCGCCACGGGCATGTTCGACGTGTTCGCGACGAGTATCGTCCTCTCCATGAGCGGCCTCTTGGACCGGGGGTCCTCGAGCTCCGGGAAGGTCGCGAGCACCTCGGTCATCTCGTTCCCCCTCTCTCCGCAGCCCACGTAGACTATGATCCTGCTGTCCGACCACTTGGCCAGCTGCTGCTGGGCGACCGTCTTGCCCGACCCGAACGGGCCCGGGATGGCGGCGGTCCCGCCCTTCGCCAGCGGGAAGAACGTGTCGAAGACCCTCTGGCCGGTGATCAGGGGCGTGTCGGGCGGGAGCTTGCGGGAGATCGGACGGGCGATCCTGACCCTCCACTTCGAGGCCAGGAATATCTGGGTCTCCGCGCCGCCGGACGACCTCACGGTCGCCACGGGTTCCCTGATCGTGAAGCTCCCCTCCTTGATCTCCTTCAGCTCTCCGCTGACGCCGGGCGGGATCATTATCTTGTGGGAGACGAGCGGGGTCTCCTGGACCGTCCCGATGGTCTGCCCCTGGACGACCTTGTCGCCCTTCTTCGCCGTCGCCACGAAGTCCCACTTTCTCTTCTCGTCTAGGGCCGGTATCACCAGCCCCCTCGTGATGAAGTCGCCGGACTGTTCCCTCAGGAGGTTGAGCGGCCTCTGGATCCCGTCGTAGATCGAGGTCAGGAGGCCCGGGCCCAGCTCGACCGAGAGAGCCTGGCCCGTGTTGACGACCTTGTCGCCCGGCCTCACGCCGGTCGTGTCCTCGTAGATCTGGACGGTCGAGGTGTCGCCGCTGAGCCTGATCACTTCGCCGATGAGGCCGAGCTCGCCCACCCTGACGACGTCGAACATCTTGGCGCCCTCGAGCCCCTGCGAGGTGACCACGGGGCCGCTGACGTTGATTATTCTGCCATCTTTCATCTCTATGCGCTCACCTTGAGGTCCACTCCCAGCACGCGCCTTGCGAGCAGCGAGAGCGACTCCTCGTTGGCCTGGGAACCCAGCGAGGGCATGAAGACCACCAGCGGGGTGATCGAGGACTCGAGCTTCTCCCTGACCGAGGTCGAGAGCCCGGCCTTCGCCTGGGACCCGATAATGATAAGCGCGTACTCGCTCGAGTTGAACAGGTCCATCACCACCTTCTGGGCGTCCTCCCTGCCGGCCTGGAACGCGTCCTGGACGCCTAGGAGGCGATAGCCGAGGACGAGCTCCCTCTCGCCGACGACGGCTATCCTGCCGGACTGGGTCGCTGCTCTTGCGCTCAAGTCAAATCAACCGACCAGAAGGACTGACTTAATGTATTCTTCGGTCATGCCGTACTGCTTGGCGTAGGTTATCCTCCGGACGTTCTGCCTCTCGTACTCGGCCTGCAGGACGAAGGCAAAGGAGGAGGTGAGAGAGATCGAGAGGCTCCGGAAGCGCGGGAGGAACCTCGCGACGATCAGCTTGTCGAAGGCCACCTCCACCTCGGTGAGGTTCCCCGACCGACGGTAGCCGTCCAGGGCCGCGGAGAGGTCGAGCCAGGGCTCGGACTTCTTTAGCGCCTCGCCCAGGTCGGGCGAGTCGTAGGCCTCCAGGAGGCTGGGCGTCGCCATGAGCCCGCCGTCGACGAGGTGCCTCGAGAGGACCTCCCTGTCGAGGCCGGACTCCTTCGACTTTAGCAGGTTGAGCACGTCCCTCTTGGTGATCTCGGCCCGCACGTACTCCCTCAGGACGCCCTCGTCGCCCTCGAGGAACCTGAGCTCCCAGAGGAGCTTCGAGTAGTAGAGGCTCTGGAGCGCCGCCGTGAAGACGCCCAGGTCGCCAGACTTGCGGAACTCTCCCAGCTGCTGGAGCAGGACCGCGCCGTAGCCGTACTTTACCAGGTAGTTGATGACCGACTCGACGTCCGGCTGCTGGAGCAGGACGTTGAGCTCGGCGTAGGGGATGACGTTGAACGACAGCGTCAGGGGGAGGCTCCTCGACGAGACCAGGAACGTCTCGGCCTGCTCCAGCCCCTTGCCCAGCGACTTGGCCGCCAGGACCACCTCGATGTTCTCGATGTCCCACTTGGACAGGTAGGCGGCCATGGCGCTCTTGCCGAAGAGGGGGGCGGTCTGCAGCGCTATGGCGTTTACCCCGACCAGGTGGCGGTTCACGGCCACCTCGATGAGCTCCGGCGGCTTGTAGACGGTCGCGAGGGCCTCGATCTCGTCCTTGTACCAGGTCTGCTCCAGCCGCTGCGCGACCTCGTTGACGTCCTTGGCCCGGGCCAGCTCGTTGAGCTGCTCCCTGGTCAAAAAGTTGAGCGAGAGGGCCTTGAGCCTCCCGAACCCCGAACCGTAGGAGGACTTCGTCCCGCGCCCTCACTCCTTTCCCAGTATGGATGCGCGCGCCTGCTCTCCGTGGTTGCGTAGTATCTCTTCGAAGGTGAGGTCGAGCTCGAGCGTCCCGTCCTCCGACTCCGCCTTGAACCCGCCGATGCTGTTCAGGTCCGACGAGACCAGCCGGGCTCCCGCCTTCTTGAGCGCCTGCTCATCCCCGGGGCGACAGACGACCCCCATCCGCGGGCCCAGGCGCTTGGAGGCGTACTTTACCATCCCGGTGAGGAGCGCGGGATACTCCTTCGACTGCGCGAGGTCTGCGAGAGCCTTGCGCAGGCTCCCCATGTTGGTCTCGAGCATCTTCTCGATGGCGTCGAAGACCATCTTCTTCGCCTGGAGCTTCGTGGCTCCCGAGATCCTCGTGCGCTCCTTCTCCGCGAGGGAGACGGCCTCCTTGTTGCCGGCCGCCTTGATGTAGGCGGTCTCGTCCTCGGTGCGCTTCAGGACCTCGGCCCTCTTCGCAGCGTACTCTGCCTCGAGCTGCTCGAGGGCCTTCTTCCTCCTGTCCTCGACCTCTCTGAGCAGGGTCTCAGCGGGCACCGGTGTTCAGACCTTCCTGTCTACAGGATGTTGAGTAGCAGGATGACGCCGAGTACGAAGCCGATGATCCACAGGGTCTCAGGGATCACGAAGAAGAAGAGGACCTGGCCGAACTTCTCCGGCTTCTCGGCTATTATCCCCATCCCCGCCGCGCCGATCCCCTGCTGCGCGATCCCCGTGCCGATGAGGCCACCGGCCATGACTATCGCTGCCGCTAAAGCGAGATTCGTGTCGACTACTGCCATCTTGAAAGTCGTGCGATGCCTCTGGGTAGTCTATTTATGCGTATCTCCGGCCGGACGCCGTCCGTCGGCCGAGGCGCCGCGGAAGGCCGGGGAGGAGGGAGACGCGGGCCGATGTCGTCCTTGCCCGGACAGCTCGGCGCGCGGTCGCTCTCACTCGGGCGCCGCCATCGGGTTCATGTTGGAGAGCCTCGCAGTGATCAGCGCCGCGACCCCCAGGAGCGCGCCGGCCAGGACGAAGGTCGAGTGGAAGCCGAGGTAGACGGAGACGGCTCCCGAGAGGACCGAGCCGAGCGTCGTGGAGATCCCGACGATCGCGCTGTAGACCCCCAGGGACGAGCCGTGGTTGTTCCCCCGGATGGAGTTGAAGACCATGGTGTTCGAGGCGGTGTAGTACACCCCGTAGGCGAGCCCGCTCGAGAGCGGGTAGAAGATGAGGGTCGGGATTATGAACGAGGATCCGGTCGCGAAGAGCGAGGCGACCCCTAGCGCCGCATAGCTGGCTCCCCGGAGCACCAGGCCCTGGACCGCGACGCCGGTCAGCGACCTGCTCGCTATGTAGCGACCGGCGTAGCGGAAGGCCAGGATCTGCGCCACCAGGACGACGAGGGTGACGGAGTAGACCTGGCTGTCGGAGAGGGAGTGGGCGTAGAGCGAGGAGACGATCGAGGCGTTGAAGACTCCGCTGGCGAAGTAGAAGGTGACTATCGAGAGGTAGAGCAGGGGGACGTAGCTCGTGAGCTCGTTCCGGAGGCCCTTGAAGATCCTCTGGAAGTCCGAGGCCCTCGGGACCGAGAAGAAGATCATGGGGGACGCGCGGAGGCGGTGGAAGAACCCCGGCCTCTGCATCACCACGAGGTCCTTCTCGAAGGCGAACCCCGGCTCCTGGATCAGAGCGGCCGCCGAGGCGGCCGAGAGGAGGGAGAGCACGCCCAGCGGCAGTATCAGCCAGATGATCAGGCCCGGCAGGAGCTGCACCCAGACCGCGCTGAGGACGTAGCCCAGGATGGAGCCGACGCTCGAGGCGAGCGAGAGCCTCGCGAACCCCGCCGCCCAGCGGTTCTTCGGCTCCGTCTCCATGATGAGCAGGTTCAGCGGGGTGGCCGACGCAGCCGAGATGAAGGAGACCAGGCAGTAGACGAAGATCATCCCGGGTGTCGAGGACCCAGCGAAGAAGAAGGAGAACAGGTAGACGGCCGTGACCACGTAGCTCATCACGATGATCCGCTTCCGCTGGCGCAGCCGGTCGGTCACGAGCCCCCAGAAGAGGGCCGCGGGGATGCCGACGGCGTTGAAGAGCGTCGCCGCGAGCGCGACGTACGCCGTCCCTGCTTGGAGGCCGTTCAATCGGAGCAGGTAGAGGGAGACGAACGTCCCTATGGGGCCGAGGGCGGCGTTCACGGGGAGGGTGGAGTAGACCCAGGGGATCCTCTTGCGTGGGGCGAGGGCCTGTTTTGTCGACAATTTTGTTGCGGATGACCTTCCGAAGCGGTGTGGGTGGAAGGGCCGGGTCATAAAGACATATACCGCGCGGCCGGCCGGAGGGACCAGTCAGACAGAATGGCCTCGACTAGTGGCTTCATGCTCGGAATAATCGGAGGGCTGCTTGACTTCGCCTCAGCCAGCCTGGTCCTGATCGACGGGAGCGGCGGCTCCACGATGATGACGGGGTACGTCCTCACCGGGGACGCCTGGGCCGGCGTCCTCGCGCTCCTCGGCGCGCTCGTGGTGGCCGCGTCGCTCCTCTCGGTGACCTCGACCGGGGTGCGCCACCTGAAGGGCTTCACGCTGCTCATGGTGCTGCTCGGAGCCGTCATGGCGGTCGTGGGCACCCTGATGTCCGGAGGCCCTCTGACGGGGTCGTCTCTCCTCTATAGCTACGGGATGGTCATCGTGGGGTTGCTGATGGCGATAAACGGGGTGATGATGATGAGGAACCCCATGTCCGTCTGAGGGACGCCTCGGGACGTCATCGACCTGCGGTGCGGCGGCGCCGACGGGACGACGGTCGCGCGCTCGGCCCCTTCTACCCTTCCTTGAACCCCACGTCGGACTCGACGAAGGCCTTGAAGACGTATATCGACGCCAAGACGAGGAAGATGACTATCGCCAGGTAGATGGGGATGAAGAGCACCGTCGACTGCACGGGCAGCGCTGCCGTGTTCGACGGGAAGAAGGCCATGGACGCGAAGGCGAGGAGGATGACGATCGAGAGGACCGGCACGGCGTAGTGCACGGCGCGCGGGAGCGAATCCGCGGCCCGCCCCGTGGCCCCTCCCTCGGTGTGCTCGGCGTGGTGGCTCGGCTCTCCGTCCTTCTGCTGCTGGCTCTCCGTCACACCCGTTCCTGCGGCCCCGGAGGTATATCACGTTTTTCCTCGGCGGTGCCCCTAGGTGGTAAGCCTCAGGATGGCCTTGGCGACCTCGCCGTCGGACTCCTCCAGGGCTATCTCGGCCTTCTCGCGGTTGACGTTCGCCTGCTGCTGGACCAGGAGTATGTCCTCCTCCGAGAACTTCTTCCGTTCCCGCTCGACCTCCTCCACCTCGCCCATGACCTGGAACACCCTGTTGCCCTGGGCGTTGATCTCGGAGACCTGCGCGCCGCTGATGCGGATCTCCTTCGAGGCGGTCCGGATCACCACCTCCTCGACGTCGGCGATCTCCTTCATGTTGATGCCCATCCGGTCCATCATCCGGCGGGTCTTCCTGTCATCCAGCTTCATTCGTGAGCACTCCTGACCTTGACCGCGACCCCGGCCTTAAACTCTCTCATGCAGGCGCCGGGCAGCTTCGCCCTCCCCACGGCTATCGCGCCGCCGGTCTCGTCGACCACGACCACCTCCCCTCCCGGGAGGACGTGCCTCCCCGTCCTCACCACGAACTTGCAGAAGACCGATCGCCCCTCGGCCGCGAACCGGGCGGCGTCCCCGGAGACGGTCACGGAATTCTGCATGAACGCCTTCGAGGAGGAGAGGAGCCGCGCGCCATAGAGCGAGAGGGCGACGGCCCCGTTGGGCCTGATGACCGCGAAGATCTTGCCCCCGTGCATGACCTGCTTGAGGCGGTCGGACCTGCGGGAATAGAGGTACTCGAGCCCGTCCCTCGGGAGCGCGGCGCCGGTGCCCCGGCCGAACTCGTAGTCGAGCATCAGGGAGAGA
>JBEKTS010000026.1:0-29362 GCA_049515775.1 Nitrososphaerales archaeon
GTTCTGGACCTTGGCGATCTTGTATGCCTTCCAGGCCTTCCTCAGTGCCCCCCACGTCTGACCGGTTGTGTAGGTACTCATCTTTACTATTCCTCGCGTTACGATGTGGCCCGGACGATATTTTGGGTCCGGGGTCTAGAGAACTTGAGCAGGTGCTGCGAACGGTTTCGACCCGGAGGCCGGGCTACTGGCTCGCCGAGGGCTGCGCAGAGGGGCCCTTGGGCTCGTCGGAGGCGGCCGGCTGCGGCGACTCGGCGCTGGCCACTGCGGCCCCGGACTCGGCCGGAGGCTCCGCCGCCGCTGCCGGCGCGGGCTGCGGGACGGGCTTTGTCTCGACCCTGTCCATTATGGCCTGCGAGATCTCCTCCCTCGTCCTGCCCTGAGTCTGGATGCTGAGCGATTTGGCCATCTCGACGAGCATCTGGTCGGCCGACTTGCCGGACCCTTCGGCGGGTGCTCCTGCTGCTGCTGCTGCCGCTGCCGGCGCGACCCCCGAGGGCGCGCCCTGGGAGGCCTTCGCCGTCCCCTGGGGGCTCGGGTTGCTGGGCATCGGCGTCCCGCCTCCCACGTTGATGAGCGCGTTGCTGAGCGTGTCGATGTTCAGGTTGCCGGTGTTCATCCCCGTCTGGAGCTCCTTGGTGATGCCCTGGAGCTGCTTCGTCGCCCCGTCGAACTGCTTCTTCGCGGCGGCGACCGTCTTCGCTATCTCCGGAATCTTCTCGGGCCCGTAGACCAGGATTCCAGCGCCCATGACCAAGATCACGCCCCATTCGAGGATGTCGAGAGCCATGTGAGGTCGCTGAGTTTTCGCCTGCGATGGTTATTTAAGGTGAGCGGCTAGCGGAGCCCATTCCTCGTCGCCTGGACGACGCGCCCCGTGCGCGGCCGGTCAGCGCGGCCAGACCTCCGATGCGCGCTGAGGCGGGTTCTGTTAGGTTAGTGGGCCACGCATCAGGATCTTATCCCTGTTAGGCGTCGGGACTCACAGCTTAAGTGTCGTCTTGGAGGGACCAACACTATGTTGTATGCTACGCCATTTCTTCTGTTTGACGGTAACTGTGCTGAAGCTATGACGTTCTATCAAGAGTGTCTCGGAGGCGAACTAACTCTTACAAAGCTTGGTGATTATCCTACGAAAGACCAGTTTCCAAAGGAGAAGCACAGCAGAATCATTAACGCTCACCTGAAAAGCAGGGCCATAGAAATCTCTGCTTCAGACTGGATGGCATCCCCAACGTGGGAGCCAAAAGAGGGCACCAATGTTGGCATATTCGTCATAGCAGGAACATACGACGAGATAAGAGCAATTTTTGATAGACTTGTAGAAAGAGCTGATAAGGATAAGGGACTTTTCGTGGAGCTACGTGATATGCCATTTGGAACCTATGGACAATTCATCGATAAGTATGGCGTTCCTTGGAAATTCAAAGGGGAGAAGAAAGAATAACAGGCACTGCGTCATCAGCATCTGATTCGCTCCTCTCTTGGGCCATGTCCCGACGCCTAACAGGGACAAGATCCTGATGCGTGGCCCACTAACTTAACAGAACTCCGAGGCGCCCCCCTTGATAGCCAAATATATCGGAGGCCCGGCGGACGAGGCGATGGCAAAGGACCCACGCGCCTCTAGGCTAGGGCGGCTCCGCAGTGAGGCCGCCAAGGCCGGACTGGACGGCGTCATCCTCGCGCCGGGACCGAACGTCGAGTACTACACGGGCGTCCGCTCCCAGCTCCTGGAGAGGCCGTTCCTCTTCTTCCTGCCCAGGGACGGAGACCCCCAGCTCGTCGCCCCGACGCTCGAGTCCGGGCCCTTCGCGCGCTCCCCCGTGAAGGTCGAGGTCCACAGCTGGGACGACGCGAGCGGCCCGTCCGGCGCGTTCGCGGCTCTCCGGAGCTCGATCGACCTCTCGGGCAGCTGGGGCTGCGAGGGGAGGGTCCCATTCGGCTACCTCAGCCACGTGATGGGCGAGGGGGTCGAGTTCGGGTCGGCCGACCCCATCCTCCAGTCGATCCGGGAGATCAAGGACGCCTCGGAGCTCGCCAGCCTCCGGGAGGCGGCGAAGATACTCGCCGGAGCCTTCGAGAAGGTCCCCGAGATGATGAGGGAGGGGATGACCGAGCTCGAGCTGGCGGGCGCGCTGCGCGAGGAGGTCTTCGCCCGCGGGGGCGAGACCGTGGACTTTTGCATGGTACAGGCGGGCGAGGACGCCGCGGACCCCCACTGGGCTCCCTCGAAGAGGAAGATCGCCAGAGGAGCGGGGGTGGTGATAGACGCCGGGTGCACGCTCTCGGGCTACAACGCCGACATCACCAGGACGTTCCTCCTCGGGAAGAACCCGGAGCTCGAGGAGTCTTACCGCTTCGTCCTCGAGGCGCAGCGGAGCGGCATCGCCGCGGTGGGACGCGGGAGGCCGGTCGGCGAGGTCGACGCCGCGACCCGCCAGGTCCTGGAGGGGAAGGGCCTGGGGAGGTACTTCTTCCACAGGACCGGGCACGGGCTCGGGCTCGAGATCCACGAGGAGCCGTACATAGTCTCCGGGGGCAAGAAGAGGCTCAGGGAGGGCATGGTCTTCACGGTCGAGCCCGGCGTCTACATCTCCGGGAGGTACGGCGTGAGGATCGAGGACAACGTCGTCGTGACCCCCGACGGATGCGATGTGATCACGAGGTCGGTCCCGAAAGAGTTCGGCTGGTGGGAGCGATAAGGAACCACGACGTCGCCGAGCTGCTCGAGAGGCTCTCCCTCCTCTCGGAGGCCAGCGGCGACGACCGGTTCAAGGCGATAGCGTACCGGAGGGCGGCGACGAGCGTGAAGAACCTCGGCGAGGACATCGACCAGGTGCGGAAGCGCGGCGAGCTCACCGAGATCCCCTACGTCGGGGAGGGGATCGCGAAGAAGATCGACGAGTACCTCGTGACGGGGAGGCTAGAGTTCCTGGAGAAGCTCGAGGCGAAGGTCCCGGCTGGCGCCGTCGACCTGATGCGGGTCCCCGGGATCGGGCCGAGGACGGCCTACAAGCTCGCCAAGGACCACGGAGTCAGGTCGGTGGCGCAGCTCAAGACGGAGCTGGAGGCGGGCCGGCTCACCGAGGCTCTAGGACAGGTGGTCTCGAAGAAGATCCTCGAGTCGGTCGAGAAGATGAAGAGCGCGGGCCAGGCTCGCATGCTCCTCGTCGAGGCGATCCACCTCTCGATGGACCTGATGGGCTACCTCAAGAGCGAGGGGGTGGAGGCCGACGTGGCGGGTTCCCTGAGGAGGGGGAAGAGCACGGTCGGCGACATCGACCTGCTCTGCACCGACGCCAAGGGCGCGGACCTCCTCGTCGGCTATCCGGGCGTCGACAGGGTGATCGAGAAGGGCCCGACCAGGACCTCCGTCTTCCTGAAGGACGGAGTCCAGGTCGACGTCAGGGTGCTGGGCAGGCAGGAGTACGGGGCAGCCCTCCTCTACTTCACCGGATCGAAGGAGCACAACATAGGGCTGCGCAACCTGGCCATGGCAAGGGGCTGGAAGCTCAACGAGTACGGGCTCTTCGAGGTCAAGTCGGGGGAGAGGATCGCCGGGAGCAGCGAGGAGGAGGTCTACGGGAAGCTGGGCCTGGCGTTCATCCCGCCGGAGCTCAGGGAGGCGAACGGCGAGATCGAGGCCGCCCGCGAGGGGAGGCTCCCGGCGCTGGTCGAGGCGGGCGACATCAGGGGCGACCTGCAGGTCCACAGCACCTGGTCCGACGGCGCCGACGAGCTGGAGAAGATGGCTCGAGCCGCCAGGGAGAAGGGGTACGAGTACATGGCCTTCACCGACCACTCGTTCTCGGTCGGTGTCGCCAACGGGCTCTCGGAGGAGAGGTTCAAGAAGCAGTGGAAGGCGATCGACGAGCTGAACGACGAGCTCGAGCCGTTCAGGATACTGAGAGGGGTGGAGGCGGAGGTCAGGTCGGACGGCGCCCTCGACTACGACCGCGCCTTCCTCGAGAACTTCGACTTCGTGGGCGCGTCGATCCATCAGGCCTACAGGCAGAGCCCCGAGAAGCTCACCGAGAGGGCGGTCAAGGCGCTCGAGCACCCGTCGGTCGACGTCCTCTTCCATCCGACGAACAGGCTGATCGGCAGGAGGGAGGGGAACCCCATCGACCTGCCGAGGGTGATCTCGACCGCCAGGGACGGCGGGAAGATGCTGGAGATAGACGGGTCACCGATGAGGCTGGACCTCGACGAGGTCTGGGCGAGGCGGGCGATGGAGGAGGGAGTCCCCCTGCTCATCGACTCGGACGCCCACAGCATCGGCGAGCTCGAGAACGTCGAGTACGGCACCATCGTCGCGAGGAGGGCCTGGCTCGAGAAGAAGAACGTGGCGAACGCGCTCCCCCTCCGGAGCCTGCTCAAGAGGCTGAGCTGAGCGCGTCTGGGCCCGGCCGGCGCCGATCGGCCGCCGGTCCTTCGAAACGCTTTTCACCCCACGCGGCGGCCCGGACGATTGCGGGGGTAGTCAAGCCTGGCCAACGACGTCGAGAGACGTTGGAGACGTGGGACTTAAGACCGCAGGAGGGAGGCGTCGTGGAGACATCCCATCCCCTAGGGGTTCGTGGGTTCGAATCCCACCCCCCGCACTGAGCTCGCCTATCGGGCTCCAGAGGAAGGTCGGCGCCGGGGCACCCTCCCGCGGGGGCGAGCTCTGGAGGGACCGGCGGCCGGACCTCGGGCCTCGCCAGGCCTTCGGCGACCCTACGCAACGCCTAATGACCAGGCTTCTGCCGGGAAGCGGGGGATTCGAGACGAGCGAGAGAGAAGGGCGGAGCGATGTGGCGGGGAAGACCTGCATGATCACGGGGAGCAACTCGGGCATCGGCAAGGCGACTGCGGTCGCGCTGGCCAGGATGGGGGCGTCGATCGTGATGGTCTGCCGCGACGGGACGCGGGGGGAGGCCGCCAGGGCGGAGATCGCGGCGAGCAGCGGGGCGAAGGACGCCGACGTGGTCCTGATGGTCGCCGACCTGGCGTCGCTCGATTCCGTGCGCGCCCTCGCGACGCAGTTCCTGGGGACCGGCAGGAGGCTGGACGTGCTCATCAACAACGCCGGGCTCATCCTCGGCAAGAGGACCGTCACCGGGGACGGGCTGGAGACGACCTTCGCCGTCAACTACCTCTCGCACTTCTTGCTGACGAACCTCCTGCTGGAGAAGATAAAGGCGGCCGCGCCCTCGAGGATCATAAACGTCTCCTCGAGCGCGAGCGACTCGGGGCACATGCACTTCGACGACCTCCAGCTCGAGAGGGGCTACAGCGCGATCAAGGCCTACGGCCAGTCCAAGCTCGCCCAGATCCTGTTCACCCGCGAGCTCGCGAGGAAGCTGCAGGGGACGGGCGTGACCGTCAACGCCGTCCACCCCGGCGTGGTGGCGACGAACTGGGGGCGCCGGTCGACGGGTCCCCTCGGCTTGGTCCTGAAGATCGGCAGCCCGTTCATGATGAGCCCGGAGAAGGGCGCCGAGACCTCGGTCTATCTCGCCTCGTCGCCCGACGTCGCGGGCATCACGGGCAGGTACTTTGTGAAGAAGAAGGAGGCGACCGCCTCGGCAGAAGCGACGGACGACGCGGCGGCGGCCAGGCTCTGGGAAGCCAGCCTCGCGCTCTCGGGGCTGCCCGGCGGTAGCTAGCGAGCCGGTCAGTAGCTGGCCGGGGGAGGCGCCGATCCCGCCCCCTCTCCCGGGACGGCGTCCCTGCGCGCGGGCCTCCTGGTCAGGAGCACCATGGCGACGAGGAGGACGATGATCCCCAGTCCGAGCCCATAGAACCCGAGCGTGAGCGTCTTGACCGTGCTCTGGAGCGAGCCGATCGTGCCGTGGTCGCTGCCCAGCTGGGAGTTGAGCGTCCCGATGGTGCTCGTCGCCGAGGAGACCTGGGAGTTCAGGGAGGAGACCTGGGAGCTGAGCGAGGTGTCCTGTGAGGTAAGCGAGGCGACCGAGCCGTTCAGGCCGCCGAGCTTGCCCTCGGCGCCGAAGCTCACCGCCGAGCTCGCCGAGAGGCCGTCCTGCTGCGTCGCGACGACCGTCAGCGTGTGGACGCCCAGGGAGAGCGACCCGGAGTTCAGCGCGAACGCGTAGGGCGAGGACGACCCGCCCGGCATAGACGCTATCTCCGCCCCGTCCAGGTAGACCGCCACGGACGCGACCTGCTGCCCCGTCACCGTGAAGCTGCCCGAGGTCCCGTTGAAGTCCTGGCCCTGGGACGGCGACTGGATCGAGACGACCGCCGCGGACGGAGAGACCTGCGCCACCGTCGACGCGTTCAGCGAGACCTGGGACCCGACGAGCTGCAGGGAGGCCAGGCTCGAGTCCACGAGGACGACCTTGCTGTCCTGGGCGATGACGGTCCCTCCCGAGACCCCCGTGAGCGTCACGTGGGCGCCGCTGACCGTCAGCGTGCCGTTGATCTGGGACGCGGAGACCGTGAAGGTCCCTCCCTTGAGCGTGTTCGACCCGACGAACAGGTCGTCGGTCAGGGTCATCGGCCCCGTGAGCGTGTCGCCGGCGAACGCGAGCTGGAAGTTCTGGGGGACCGAGGCGAGCTGCTGGCCCTCGAGGTAGAGGTACGGCTGTATGGTCAGCCCGTGCTGGGTCGAGATGCTCGTGGACGACGGGACGCCGTCGGCGGAGAGCCCCGAGACGAAGACGTCGTAGGGGCCGCTGAGGTAGAGCGCGCCGGGGTCTATCGAGACCGTCCCCCCGCCGTTGTAGGCGGAGGGGAGCGTGACGTTCCCGGACCAGAGCCCGGTCGAGACCTGGTACCAGAGCGGCACCTGGATCGTCTGGGTGAGCGAGTTGTACGAGTTCTGCAGCCCGTTGGGGTAGACCGTCGCAATGTACATCCCGAACCTGACCGCGCTACCGTTCGAGTAGTCGATCTTGGCCGAGACGGCGACCGTCTGCCCCTGGAAGTCGACCGCTGGAGAGATGGAGATGGCCGTGTGCGACTCTGAGGGCGCGACGTAGACCTGCCCGAAGTACGAGCCGTTCACGACCGCCCCCAGGGTGAACGAGTCGAAGGACGAGGCCAGCAGGACGTCGTAGATCCCCGGCGCCAGCCCGGAGGGGACGGTCATCTCCCCCGAGATGACGAACGAGGAGGTGAGGAAGTTGTTCTCGTAGATCGGGACGCTCGCGACGACCCTGCCCGACTGGGTCGCGAGTGAGACCGTCACGTTCGACCCCTGCTGGATGTCCATCGAGACCGCCTGGCCCGTCTCCTCCGAGACCATCGACGGCGTGTTCACGGGCGCGGTCACGGAGGCGAGGACGAAGATCGTCTGGCCCGGCGCGACGACGCCCGGCTCGGCGAGGATGGAGGTCTCGATGAACGAGGACTGCAGCCCGGCCCCGTTGAGGATGGGGACGAACCCGTAGGCCCCGTCGTCGGCCGAGAAGACCATGGGGCCGAGGGGATAGCTCCCCGTGAGGTTGCCGACCCAGATTCCTCCAGACCCGGCCTCGCTCGAGAGCGGGACGGTCGTGACGGGCGCGTAGGCGTTCGAGACGATGGAGTAGGTCGAGACCCCCACGCTGAACGGGCCAGACGCCGCAGGCTCGCCGCCCAGTGTAGTCATGTTCACGGCCAGGACCGTGCTGAAGATCGAGTCGTAGGGCTGGTCCGGCAAGGGGGTGATGAACTGGGCGAAGTACCCGAGGAAGAGTCCGACCGAGCCGCTCCCGGAGCCGGCGCCCGAGGAGCCCTTGACCACCACGTTGGCCAGTCCTGAGGCGTTCTTCGGGGTGGTGATCTGCCCGACCCACGAGCCGCTCGAGGCCTTGAAGGCCAGCGGGACGGTCAGCGCCCTGCCGGAGAGCGTGTCCAGCTCGGCGGTGAAGCTCCCGGTGGAGACGGGAGAACCGGCGGCCGTCCTGATCGACGCGCCGACAGAGAGGACCGACCCGGCCATGACGTCGGAGGGCGCCCCGCCGCTCTGGGTGACGGTCGCGTTGACGCTCAGACCGCCCGTCGACGGGACGCCCAGCCCGTAGTGCGCCATCTCGCCGATGTTGGGGACCCCCCAGCCCGTCGCCAGGTTGTAGCCGGTCTTCGCGTCCCAGGGGGTTATGAACCCGAAGGTTATCGGTCGGTAGACCTTGGTGTAGAGCGTAGCGCTCTGGCCCAGGCTGTACAGGCCCGGGTTGATCAGCCCCAGCTCAGACTTGGAGGCCGCCATGAGGAGAGCCAGGAGCCCCGCGAACGAGGGCGAGGCCTCGCTCGTCCCCCCGGTTATGATCGTCCCGTTCCCGGGGACGACGACCAGGACCCCGGGGTACGCGTTGGCGTTGAGCGAGACGTCGGGCACCTCCCTCCCCGAGGGGAACCCGGAGGGGGTGGAGAGGCCGGACTGGTACCACGGCAGGGGTTCGAGGGCGCTCACGCCTCCGGTCGCGCCTCCGTAGTTGGCCTGGTCGGGGACGAAGCCATAGCCGGACCAGGCGGTCTCGTCGTAGGAGGAGACCTTCGACCCGTCGAAGGTCAGGTAGGTCGTCGTGCCGCCCAGGGCGACCACGTAGGGGGAGCTCGACGGGTAGGATACGGACCCCTCGGGCCCGCCCGCCGCCCCGCTGCCGCCCACGTCGCCGGTCGAGGAGACGAACGTCATCCCTTCGGCGGAGCCCAGCATGTAGTACTGGTCGGTCATCAGGACGTTCAGGTCGAACGCGCTCGCTCCCGTCTCCGAGAGCGTCGACTCTGGGATCCCGAAGCTCTGCGAGAGGTCGTCGACCCTGCCCTGCGCGACTATCGCGGCTATCGCCGTCGCCAGCGGGAGCGCGCCGTTCCCGATGTAGAGGTCGATCGACGCCGCCGGGGCCATCGCGTGGACCGACTCCACGTCGAGGCTGATCTCGCCGGCCCAGTCCAGGACCGTCCCGAGGCCGGGGTCGTAGGGCCCGATCGAGAGGACGTTGAGCTGCGTGCTCGGGAGGCCGGTCAGCTCGTCGTAGTACTGGAGCTGCTGTGCTATGTACGGGTCTCCGTAGAAGTCGAGTATCCCGACCGTGTATCCCGCCCCCTTGTCGCCCACGGCGTAGAGGGAGGTGGCGTTGTAGACCGACTGGAGGTCCGTGAGGGAGTAGCCGTCGATGGGCGCGGTCTGGTTGGCCTGGGACGACCGCGCATCGAGTGCCGAGATGGCCGCCCGGGTCACGATGTCGGGCGGGTGGGCGAGCAGGACGGCCGTGACGTTGGACGAGTCGATGTAGGCGCCGGCGATCGGGGAGGGGCCCGAGGCGCTGTAGTAGGAGCTCGTGCCGTTGGAGTACTCCTCGAAGTGGAGGCCCATCGCCCGGGAGACCTGGGAGGCGGTCCCCTCGGCGGTGATCATCGAGTCGAGGCTGCTGCCGACTATGGTGAGCCCTCTCTGCTCCAGGTAAGACTCGGCCGCCTGGAACCCGGCGGTCGGCAGGAAGGACTGGACCTGGGTCGGGGAGAGGAAGTGACGGAAGAGAGGCGACCCGGGCGTGGAGATCTGCTGGGTCAGATACTCGAGGGTCTGCAGGTTCTGCAGGGGTATCCCGACCGTCACGAAGACGGGGGTGCCACCGGGGAGGGTACCGGTGGGCTTGTAGCCCGAGAGCAGCGTGGGCGCCACGGATGTCTGGACGGACGCGGCGGAGCTCGGGGAGGAGGAGGGGGTGGCCCCCAGCGCGGCGCGGGCCGGAGCGGCCAGGATCAGGGAGAGCGCGAGAACCGCGATGACGAAGAGCGCCAGAGAGAGCGGACGGAGAGAGGAGAGGCCCCGCCTAGCGGCTTTAACCAACGCACCAAGAGGGACGGCCGCATTAATAAAGTCTCGAAGGGCCGGCGACCGTGGAGGCGATGGGCGGTCGGCCGATCAGCCGACCGTCGAGACCCCGTACCCGCTCCTGAGCAGGTCCCCGGTCTCGAACCGCTTCAGCCCGAAGACCGATACGTCGTAGTCGTCGAAGCCTCCGGTGAGCACCAGCGATGCCATCACCCTCCCGAACTCGGGGCAGAGCTTGAACCCGTGGCCGCTCAGGCCGACCAGGCAGTGGAGGCCAGGATACCCGTGCTCGGAGAGCTCGTCTATTATGGGCTGCTGGTCCGGGGTGTTGTCGTAGAGCCCGCTGTAGCCGCTCTCGTACCTCCCCCGGGCGCCCATTATCGGGAAGGCCTGCGACGTCCAGAGGGAGTACTTCTCGACCTCCTCGAAGGTCACCCCTTCGTCGTAGCGGTCCGGGTCGGCCGGGGCGCTCGACGCGTCCAGCTCCGCCTCCATCGACCCCACGAAGAGCAGGCTCTGTCCCTCAGCCTTGTAGTAGGCCGACCGGACGAAGTCGAAGACGGCCGGGCGGAGGCCCCTGAACCCCTCGGGCCGAACGAAGACCGCGACCGGGTGCCTTACGGGCTTGATGGGTAGGGCGATGCCGAGCGGCTCGAGGAGGGGGGCGGACCAGACCCCGGTCGCGAGGACCACGCTCCCGGCCTCCACCACGCCGGCCGTGGTCGTGAGGGAGTAGGGGTAGCGCCCGCCCGACGCCCTCTCGACCTTCAGGAGCGCCGCGCCGGTCACGACCCTCGCCCCCAGCCGCTCGGCCGCTCCCGCGAACGATCCCGCGGTCGCGGAGGGCTCGGCGTAGCCCATGTGCGGCTCATAGACGACGGAGCTGAACTGCCCGGCGTCGAGCAGGGGCTCGATCCGTCCCAGCGCGTCCCGGTCGACGAACGACGAGTCGATCCCCATCTCCGCGAACGTGCGCAGGCTCTCGCGCACCCGGCCCTCCGAGTCGCGGTCCACCCCGATGAGCAGCCCCGTCTCCCTGTATCCTGCCGAATAGCCCGGGAGCATGGACTCGAAGTCCCTGAAGAACCTGTAGCTGAGCAGGGCCATACGCGCGACGACCGGGACCGTGTAGTGGGTCCTCACAAGCGCCGTCGACCGGCTGGTCTGACCCGAGGCGACCGAGGGCCCCCGCTCGATGAGGAGGGGGCTCTCCGAGCCGGACCTCGCCAGGTGATAGAGTACGCTGGCCCCGGTCGAGCCTCCGCCTACGACCGCGACCTCTGTTCGCATGAGGGGGACCTAGGCGGGTATCGGGGCGCCCCTGACCTGGTCGAAGAGGTCCGAGGCCTCCTTGACCGTCGCGCGCTCGTGCACTATCGCCCTGATGGCGCGTATCATCGCGACCGGGTGGTCGTTCTGCCAGATGTTCCTGCCCATGTCCACCCCTATGGCGCCCGCTTGGAGCGCGTCGTGGGCGAGCTGGAACGCGTCCACCTCGGTGTTGAGCTTGGGACCGCCTGCGACGACGATGGGGACGGGGCAGCCCTCGACGACCTTCGAGAACCCCTCGCAGTAGTAGGTCTTGACGACGTGGGCGCCTATCTCCGCGGCGAGCCTGCAGGCCAGCGCGAGATAGCGAGCGTCCCTCTTCTCCAGCTCCTTCCCGACCGCCGTGATCGCCACGACGGGCATCCCGGTCTCCTCCCCTTCGTCGACGAGCTTGGCGAGGCTCATCAGCGTCTGCTTCTCGTGGGCCGTCCCCACGAAGATGGAGATCGAGACCGCGGACACGTTGAGCCTGACCGCGTCCTTCATCGCCACGGTTATGCCCTCATCGCTCAGGTCGTCCTTGAGGACGCTCGCTCCTCCGGAGACCCGCAGGAGTATCGGTATCTCCCAGGCCGGGTCGACCGACGTCCTGAGTATCCCCCTCGTGACCGAGAGGGCGTCGGCGTAGGGGACGAGCGGCTCGAAGGTCCTCCGGGGGACCTCCAGCCTGCGCGTCGGGCCCATGAAGTAGCCGTGGTCGCAGGCCAGCATGACCGAGTGGCCGTCCGAGGGCTTGATCATCCGCGCGAGCCTGTTCTTTAGACCCCAATCCATCTCTGCCATTGCACCCTGGAAGCTCGTCGGCCGAGCAGGTGATATACCTTTTGACAACCGGACCAACGCTTAAGTGACGGAGGCAGGAGAATCCGGCGCATGGCGAGGGCCAAGCCAGCCGTTCCGCCCGGAATGAGGATAACCCAGATAGCGGTGGTCGTCAAGGACCTGAGGAAGACCATGGAGACCTATCACAGAGTGATGGGCTGGGCTCCCTGGTCCGTCTACGAGCACAAGCCCCCGGTCCTCCACCACACCGAGGTGAGGGGGAAGAAGGTCGCGTACACTATGCTGGGGGCGGAGGTCCACTGCGACCCCGTCGACTTCGAGATCCTCCAGCCGCTCGAGGGTCCCTCGATCTACAAGGAGTTCCTGAAGGAGAAAGGGGAGGGGCTCCACCACGTCTCGGTCGTGAGCCCCTCCGACGACGTCCACAGGGCGCTCTCGGACTTCGAGAGGCAAGGGGTGGACGTCCTCATGAGCGGCAGGCTGGGAGACGGGATCGAATTCTATTACATGGACACCGAGCCCACGCTGAAGATGGTCGCGGAGACGGTCAGCGGCCACGCCATCTCCCTCGAGCCGAGCTACACCTACCCCTAGGGGCGGCCGGGCCTAGACGCCCGCGGCGCGCCAGAGCGGCCGGACCAGGCCTTCGTCGGCCATCTCGAGTGACCGGTCGTAGACCTCGCGCCAGTTCGAGTAGAGGGCCCGGTAGGTCTCGTGGTTCTTGCGCGACGGCTTGAGCCTCCGCTCGGTCCGGGCGAGGCGCGCCGAGGCCTCTCCGATGTCGTCGTACCACCCCGCGGCCCTGCCGGCGCAGATCGCCGTCCCGAGGGAGGTAGACTCCTTTACGACCGGGATCTCGACCTCGACGCCGAGCACGTCCGAGACGACCTGGGGCCAGAGCCGCCCCTTGGACGCCCCGCCGGTCATCACGATGCTCCCGGCGCTGCTCCGGGTGATCGACTCGATGATCCGGAGGTGGCCGAGGGCGACGTAGGCCGCGCTCTCCTCGATGGCCCGGATGCACTCCTTCTTCCCGGAGCGCCCCGGGTCGCCGATGTCGAACTGCATGAGCGTCGGCGATGCGTGCGTCCACCGCCGGGAGTTCATCACGTTCGAGAAGAGGCCGATCACCCCCTCGGACCCGGGGGGGACCCGCCGCGCCAGCTCCTCCATGACCGAGTAGGCGTCGACCGAGCGGCGCTCCGCCTCCTCCTTCTCTCCCTGGCAGAAGGCGTCCCTGAACCACCTCATCGTGAGCCCGCAGTAGAAGCCTATCCCCTCCATCATCCACCGCCCGGGGAGGGCGTGGCAGAGCGTGCGGAGCCTCATCCTCCGGTCTATCCTCGCCCGGTCCATCAGCACGGTGGTCTGCCAGAAGCTCCCCCCGACGACGGTGACCGAGCCGGGCCGGCCCGCGCCTATCCCGAGCAGGCCCATCTGCGTGTCCGCGCCGCCCGCGACCACCGGCGTCCCCGCGGCCAGGCCGGTCTCCGCGGAGGCCCGCTGGGTGACCGAGCCGACCTCCGTCCCCGACTCGACGACCTCCGGGAAGATGTCGGGCTCGAGCCCGCAGAGCCCGGCGACCCGGGCCGACCACGTCCTGCGCCTCAGGTCGAACATGGCCGAGGACGAGCCCACGGAGGGGTCCGTCACGAAGCGCCCGGAGAGCCGGTGGAGGATCCAGTCGGAGAGCATCCCCACGTGCGCGATCCTCCTGAAGAGGTCCGGGCGGTTCCTCCGGATCCAGAGGAACCTCGGCGGGTCGGTGATCGAGACCCAGTCGCCCGACTCGAAGAAGATCTTCTCGGCGGTCCCGTCCTCGACCATCAGGCGGGCCTCGTCGGCCGCCCTCGAGTCGACGTTGGGACAGGCCCATATCTCGCGCCCGCTCTCGTCGTAGAGGACCATCCCCTCCCGCATGCTGCTGGCGCTGACGGCGCGGACCTGGGCGGGGTCGACCTCGACGAGCGCCTCCCTGATGCAGCGGGAGATCAGCCGCCAGTTCCGTCCGGTCTCGAAGGACTGCGACCCGGGCACCCCCGGGACCGGTCGGTGGGTCCACTCCTGCTGCGCTAAAGAGACCTGGCGGCCGGCCCTGTCGAAGACGACGGCGCGGCAGCTCCCCGTCCCCGCGTCTATCGCCAGGACGTACTGGGCCATGGGCGGGTCACCCGAGCGCCTCGGGGTTCACGACGGTCTCGAGCCGTTCCCCCCTCAGGTAACGCTCGACCTGCCTCGCGACGATAGCCGCGCCCTTGGTGGTGGTCTCGAAGGTCGCCCCCCCGATGTGGGGCATGACTATGACGCTCTCCAGGTCCAGGAGGGGGTTGCCCGGCCTCGCCGGGTCGAAGCGGACGACGTCCAACCCCGCGCCGGCGAGCCTCCCTCCCCCGAGGGCCGCGAGCAGGGCGGCTTCGTCGACCATCGAGGGACGGGAGGTGTTGATGAAGAACGAGCCGGCCTTCATCGTCGAGAACTGCCTCTCGCCCATCAGGTTCTCGTTCTCCTTCGACTCCCTGGCGTGCAGCGAGACGAAGTCGGACCTCGAGAGGACGTCGTCGAGGCCTCCGACCCGGACCCCCTCGGCCTCGATCCTGGACGCGTCCACGTACGGGTCGTAGACCAGCACCGACATCCCGAACGCCATCGCCCGCTTCGCGACCCGCGACCCGACCCGGCCGAACCCGATCAGTCCGAGCGTCTTCCCGTCGAGCTCGTGACCGAAGAACTGGTTCCCCTCGTAGTTGTCCTTCCCCACCACCCGGGTCCTCACCACGTGGTCGTGGGCGCGGACCAGGTTCCGCGAGAGCATCATCATCAGGGCGAGGGTGAGCTCGGCCACGGCCTCCGCGTTCTTCCCCGGCGCCGTGACGACGGGCAGCCGCCTCCTGGTCGCGGCCGCGACGTCGACGTTGACCGGGCCCCCTCTGGCGCAGCAGACGAGCTTCAGGCTCTTCCCGGCGGCGAGGACCTCGTCGGAGACCGGCGCCCCGTGGACGACGAGTATCTCGGCGTCCCCGACCTCGGCGATGAGCTGGCGGTTGCTCCCCAGGAACTCCCGGAGCGAACCCTCGGAGGCGCTCGCGGGGACGAGCCTCTCGCCCTCGTCGAGCTGGACGAATCGGACCTCGTTCGTCCTGGCCACCTCGGAGAAGGCGGCGCGGAAGTAGTCGAGGGTGATGAAGCTGTCCCCGAAGACCAGGATCTTCATGGACCCTACCTCATCGCCCGTCCGCCGCTCACGGTCAGGACCTCGCCCGTGATCCAGGAGGCGTCCTCCGAGGCCAGGAAGGTGGCCGCCGCGGCGATCTCGGAGGGCCTTCCGACCCTCTTGAGCAGCGCCTCGTCGGCTATGCGCCGCTTCACGTCGGGAGACATCCAGGAGAGCATGTCGGTCTCCGTCGCCCCGGGGCAGATCGCGTTCACGTTGACCAGGGGCGCCAGCCTCACGGCGAGCGCCCGCGTGAGCCCTATGAGCCCGGTCTTCGACGAGACGTAGTCCGGGCACTTCATCGCCGAGGGCTGCGCCAGCCCTGAGACCGAGGATATGTTGATGATCTTCCCGCTCTTCTGCGCGAGCATCATCGGGGCCACCTCCCTGCTGCAGAGGTAGGCGCTCTTCAGGTTGGTGTCGAGGACGCGGTCCCAGTCCTCGTCGGTCGATTCCAGGAAGTCCTTCGATATCAGGATCCCGGCGTTGTTGATCAGGATGTCGACGCGCCCGAACCCCAGCACCGCCTCGGAGACCATGCGCTTGACCTCGGCCGTCTTGGTGACGTCCGCCCGGACGAGAAGCGCCTTCCCTCCCGAACCCCGGATCTCCTCGGCGACGGCCCTGGCCGCCGCCTCCGACGAATGGTAGTTGACCGTGACGCTGGCACCCTCGGAGGCGAAGGCCCGCGCTATCGCGGCGCCTATCCCCCTGCTTGCTCCCGTCACCAGGGCCACCTTCCCCTCGAGCCGCTGCGCCATTGTTCCCCTTCCGGGATCGGGCGCCCGTAATATAGCTTGGGCCCTACTCGGGCGGGATCTCCGCCAGGACCGAGCCCAGGTTGATGCCCTTGCCCTTGAAGTAGAAGTACCTCGCCACGTAGATTACGACCCCGGACCCGAAGATCGCGGCCAGCAAGCCGTCCGCCGCCGCTGTCGAGGGCCCGATGGCTGGCGTCGTGACCGCGTAGTAGAGGGTGATCGACATGGCGATCACGGAGAGCAACCCGAAGATCTGCAACATGACCTTACCTCCGGGGAGGCCGTGGGCCAGGTCCTTCCTGCGGATGGGGAAGACGATAGCCGAGATTCCGACGACGATCCAGACGATCGACCAGATCGTCGTCGTGTTGAGGAACTGCCCGATGTAGCTCGTGTAGACCGTGAAGTACATCAGGACGAAGGCCACGATGAGGGTCACGATCGTCGCCCTGATCGGGATGTGGAACCTCGGGTTGACGTCGGCGAACGCCGAGGGGAGGATCCTGTCGAAGGAGAAGGCGAAGACGTACCTGGACGCAGCCAGCACGAGCCCGCAGCCCCACCACGGGAAGAAGATGAGGAAGCCGAGCTGGATGAAGGTGGCGAGATAGGGGCTGCCGGTCACCGCCGGCATGAAGACCGCGAGCCAGGGCGAGACGCCGAGCGGGAACTTGCCCGCCCCGAAGAGGGCGAAGGCCGCCTGGTTGAACGGATAGCCGAGCATGCGCATCGAGAGGAAGAGCCCGGTGATGTCTATGACCGCGCATATGGCCAGCGCGATGAGGACACCCCAGAGCATGCTGTACTTTGTGTTCTTCACCTCTCCGGAGATGTAGACGGAGTAGTTGAAACCGTTGAAGAGCAGCACGCCGAACGGGATGCTGAGCAGGGTCACGCTCGTCGTTATCGGTATGTAGTTGAACCCGGCCGAGGTCGCCGTGTTGATGACCCCGCTGTAGGTGATCTGGTTGTTGAAGTAGTTCGCCAGGTCGGTCGCGAACGTCGACTGGGACGTGGCTGCGAGCAGGCCGAGCACCGTGATAGTCCCGAGCATGATTATGATTGCGAGCACGACCATCAGCCTGCTGTAGAACTTGGCGCCCAGGCTCGTGACGATGACGCCGAAGACGACGACGCCCAGCATCCCGGAGAGGAAGATGTTCGTCGGGGTCGCGAAGGACTGGGCCCAGGTTATGAGGCCGGTGTTGTGCCACGTGTACCCCATGGTGAGCGCGAAGTCGGGTATCACGACGGAGCCCCAGGTCGACGCGCCACCGGCCATCAGGGCGATGAACGAGAGCCACATCGCCCACCCGGCGATGAAGCCGATGGACGGATGGAGGCTGCGGCCCATCCAGACGTAGTCGCCCCCGGAGCGCGGCATCGACGTCGAGAAGATGTAGTACATGATGCCGAGCGGGATCATGAAGAGGACGCCTATGACCGCGGAGAGAGTGAAGTCCGCGCCGGCCTCGTTCGGGGCCACGTACCCTATCTGGGAAGCGATACCAAAGTAGGTTGGGCCGGTGACGGAGAGGCTGACGATGAGAGCGTCGTACCAGGTGAACGACCTTACTAGACCAGTAGCGTCACGCATGAAAGCGGACTTGCTAGCCAATATCAGGACAACACAGTAGGTGGTTCGGTATTTAACCTTTAGATAATCACGTGTTCGGTGATGATTTCGGGCTTTTTGGGCGCGCAAACGCCGGAGACTATGAGATTCTTACAGGCGCATGCACGCCGGGAAGGCTTTAGTCCCCCCGGCGGGGCAAGGGCGGCCCGATGCGTCTCAAGGGAAAGGTTGCAATCGTGACGGGGGCTTCTCGCGGCATAGGCGCCGCGATCGCAAGGAGGTTCGCGAGGGAGGGCGCGAAGGTCGTGATAAACTACAACCGCTCGAGGTCCCAGGCCGCCGAGCTGCTGAAGGAGATCAGGGCCGAGGGAGGCGAGGCGGTCGTCGTGAAGGCCGACGTCTCGGTCCCCGCGGACGTGAGGAGGCTGGTGAAGAAGGCGGTCGAGGCCTACGGCCGCGTCGACATCCTGGTGAACAACGCGGGCGTCCACTACGAGAAGACGTTCCTGGACGCGTCGGACGACACATGGGACAAGACAATCGACACCAACCTCAAGGGGGCGTACCTCTGCAGCAGGGAGGTGGCCCCGATGATGCTCGCGCAGAAGAGCGGGAAGATCATCAACATATCCTCGAACTCGGGGGCATACCACCCGTCGGCGATGCAGCTGGTCGAGTACACGGCGTCCAAGGCGGGCATGAACGGGCTCACCAAGGCGCTCGCTCTGAAGCTCGGGCCGTCCGTGACCGTGAACGCGATCCTGCCGGGCAGGATAGTGACCGACATGACGTCCGGGACATCGCCCGAGGCGGTGGAGGCCGTCATCGAGGAGACCCCTCTCAAGAGGCTGGGGCAGCCCGACGAGGTCGCGAACGCCGCGGTCTACCTCGCCTCCGACGAGGCCGACTTTGTCACCGGGGAGCTCCACATGGTCTCCGGCGGCAGAGGGATGCACTGACCGGGCCGTCCCAGGACGACGGGCAAAGGAGAAAAGCGCGGGCGCCCCAGGGTCGGCCACCAATGTCTGCCGCTGCAAGGCGCCAGGACCGCCCCGAGGCTCGCGGGGGGCCGATCAACGAGCCGATGACCGAGGCCGAGTTCGACCGGCTCTTCCACGACGTCTCCAACTGGGGAAGATGGGGTCCCAAGGACGAGAGGGGGACCCTCAACTACCTGACGCCCGACCGCGTCAGGAGCGCGGCGGCGCTGGTCCGCTCGGGCCGGTCCGTCTCGATGTCGAGGCCCATAGACACCGTCGCTGCCGTCGACAACCCCAACCCGGCCATCCACCACATGCTCCAGTCCTACGACATCCCGGCGGCGGCCGGCGAGCCCCAGTTCGTCTCGGACTACCTGGGCTGCGGCTGCCACGGGAACGCCCACTCGCACGTCGACGCCCTCTGCCACGTGGCCTACAAGGGGAGGCTCTACAACAACAGGCCCACCTCCCTCGTCGACTCGCACGGCGCCCACGCCATGGACATCACGACCTATGCCCACGGCATCGTGGGCAGGGGGGTCCTGCTCGACATCCCCAGGCTGAGGGGGACCGTGTGGCTCGAGCCCGGGGACGCCGTCACGGCGGAGGAGCTCCAGGCCGCCGAGAAGGCGCAGGGGGTCCGCCTGGGCGAGGGGGACCTCTTCGTCTTCCGCGTCGGGATCCCGCTCCGCAGGAAGGAGCTGGGGCCGTGGAACACCGACCACGGCGGCGAGGGGAGGCCGGGCCTCCATCCGGGGGCGATGCGCCTGCTCCACGAGAGGAAGGTGGCGGCCTTCCTGCCGGACGGGGACGGGGAGACAATCCCCAGCGCCGTGGAGGGGGTCATCCACCCGGTCCACGCCCTGCAGATCGGCGCCATGGGGCTGGCGTGCGGCGACAGCCTCCAGCTCGAGGACCTGGCGAGGGTCTGCGAGGAGGAGGGCCGGTGGGAGTTCATGGTCGCGATGGCCCCGCTGAGGCTGCCGAGGGGGACCGGCTCGCTCGTGAACCCGATCGCCATCTTCTAGGGAGCCCGGCGCGGCACGGCGGCGAGAGGGAGCCGGGGGAGGACAAGTTCAATACTCCGGCCCACGGCGTGGTGCGGACCGAGATGAACGTAGACGATCTGCCCACGCCGGCGGTCATAATAGACCTGGACGCGGTCGAGAGGAACATCCGGAAGATGCAGGACTTTGTGGACTCGAGGCGCTGCGGCGTGAGGCCGCACGCCAAGTCCCACAAGAGCCCCTTCATCGCCAGGAAGCAGATGGAGGCTGGCGCCGTCGGCCAGTGCTGCCAGACGATCGTCGAGGCCGAGGCTCTGATGCTCAACGGCATAGACCACGTGCTGCTCACGACGAACCTGGCGAGCAAGAACGGGATAGAGAGGTTCCTCGACCTCGCCAGGAACGGGGACATCAAGATCATCGTCGACGGCAAGGAGAACGCCGGGCTCCTCGCCGCGGCGGCGAGGCGCAGGGGGATGACCGCCGACGTCCTCGTCGACCTCGACGTCGGGGGAGCCAAGACCGGCCAGGAGCCCGGGCAGCCCGCCGCCAGGTTCGCAAAGTGGGTGACGGAGACCGAGGGGCTCCGGTTCCGCGGGATACAGGGCTACGAGGGCCACCTCCAGATCAGCACGCCCGACTTCGAGGAGCGGAAGGCGAAGGCGACCCAGTCGCTCGGGAAGATAACCGCGACCATCGAGGCGCTCGGAGGGCTCGGCATCACACCGGAGATCGTCACCTGCGGCGGGACCGGCACCTACAACATCTCCGCGGGGTACCCGGGGGTCACCGACATCCAGCCCGGCTCCTACATCTACATGGACCGGCGATACGGCGAGATCGGGCCCGCTGGGACGGACTTCGAGAGGGCGATGACGGTGCTGGCCACCGTGATCAGCGCGCCCACTCCCACGAGGGCTGTGACGGACATGGGCTGGAAGGCCGTCGGGATCGAGTACGAGGCGATCGGGGTGGGCGGGATGCCGAGGGCGCTGCTCCCGGGCCTGAAGTACTCGACGGGGGGCGACGAGCACGGGATACTCACGGCCGAGGAGCCCCGCTACCGGCCGAACGTCGGTGAGAAGGTGAGCTTCGTCCCGGCGCACTGCGACACGACCCTCAACCTCTACGGCGTCTTCTACGGCGTGCGGAACGGGAGGGTCGAGGTCGTCGGGCAGGTAGCCCGGCGCTAGGCGGCGGAGAGGGGGCGATCGGCCCATGAAGTTCGGCCTCGCGGTCTCCGGCAGGGGGAACCTGAAGGTCCTCGAGAGGATGGCGCTCGCGGCCGAGGAGGCCGGCTACGACAGCTTCCTCGTCACCGACCACTTCCTGCTCCCGGGCAGCAGCGACCACATCGACGTCTGGTCGTTCCTGCCGTACCTGGCGGGGAAGACGAGCCGCATCAGGCTGGGGACCTGCGTCACGCCGCTTCCATTCAGGCAGCCGGCGGTCCTCGCAAAGACGATAGCGTCCTGCGACGTCCTCTCGAACGGCAGGGTCACCCTGGGTGCCGGGTTCGGGTGGTACAGGCCCGAGTTCGACGCCTTCTCAAAGTGGTTCGAGACCGGCGAGAGGATCTCATACACCAGGGAGGCGCTCGAGCTGATGCTGCGCCTCTGGAGCGAGGAGGCCCCCTTCGACCACCACGGCAGGTTCATCGAGGCTCTGGGGGTCGTCGTCGAGCCGAAGCCCGTCCAGAAGCCCCACCCGCCGATACTGTGGGGAGGCCACCAGCCCACGTCCCTCAGGACCGCCGCCCGTTACGCCGACGGGTGGATGCCCATAGGGCCCAGGTGGTTCGGGGACGGGTATCCGTCCCCCGCGGAGTATGCCGAGATGAAGAGGGCCATCCTGGAGGAGATGAAGAGGTGCGGCCGTCCGGCTCCCGACGGGTTCGTCTTCACGAACCTCATCAACATGGCGGACACGAAGACGCTGAGTGCGGACATCGACCGGTACGTCGAGGCGGGCATCAACTACTTCACGCTCGGGGACAAGGCGAAGGACGAGGACTCGGTCAGGAACGTCGCGAGGGTCGCGCGGGAGATAGGGGGTTCCATCTAGGATGGCGCCCGGGGCGTCGGGCTGGGACCTCTCGTTCATACCCTACTACATGACCGAGACGGCGAGGTGGCGTTCGCCCCCGGTCGACGAGGCCATCACGGTCCTGAAGGGCGCGGGGTACGACGGCGTCGAGTGGATGCTCGGCCAGCACTTCCGCGACGCGCAGGAGCTCCGGTCCCTCGTCGCGCGGACGCGGGCCAGCGGCCTGGTCGTCTCCGACATCATGTGCTGGCAGGACCTGGTGACGAGCGACGAGGCCGCCAGGAAGGAGAGGGTCGAGAAGCTCCGGACGATGCTCGCGACCGCCGCCGAGCTCGAGGTCCCGCTGATGAACGTCTTCACCGGGCCGATGACCTGGAACCAGGGCGCGGAGAGGCTGGGGAGGGAGATCTCCGAAGGCGACGCCTGGAGGGTCGTCCTCGACTCGCTCTCGTCGGTCCTCGAGACCGCCGAGGAGCTGCGGGTCTTCGTGACGGTCGAGCCCGTCTTCGGGATGCTCGTCCACGACTACTACACCGTGAGAGAGCTGCTCGGGCGGCTCGGCTCCAGGTACCTCGGCGTCAACGTCGACCCCTCGCACTTCGCCCTGTACGGTAACGACGTCGCCTGG
Source organism: Nitrososphaerales archaeon (assembly GCA_049515775.1). Lineage (GTDB taxonomy): Archaea > Thermoproteota > Nitrososphaeria > Nitrososphaerales > Gagatemarchaeaceae > Gagatemarchaeum. The sequence goes on from JBEKTS010000026.1 coordinate 22,094, forward strand.
GCCGTGAGGATGCTGGGCGACAGGGTCCGGCACGTCCACGTCAAGGACGTCTTCGGGAGGCCGGGCGCCTTCGGGGAGACGTTCTCCTTCCCGTTCCTGGGAGAGGGGATCGTCGACTGGCAGGGGTTCTTCGGGGCGCTGAGGGACGTCGACTATCGAGGGTTCCTCTCGCTGGAGTTTGAGAACGACCGCTACCTGAACAACGTCTGCGGCGGGGACTGGGCCCGGGCCGCCGTCGAGCTCAAGGCGAGGGCCGAGAAGCTCCTCCCCGCGCGGCGGCCGCCGCCGGCCGCGGCGCAAGGCTAAAGAGAACCGCGGCGGAGGGAGCGCCCATTCACATGGGGTCTGGGCTCCGGTGACGGCATCCAAGGTCTCGGACGGGGTCTACATGATAGACACCATGGCGCTCGGCGCGCCGGGGTCGGTCGCGGCCTACGTCCTCAGGGGGTCGGCGAAGGTCGCCCTCGTAGACTGCGGCTACGCCTCGTCGGCGGGGACGGTCCTCGAGGGCCTCCGGGAGCTCGGCCTGCGGCCCTCCGAAGTGGACTACGTCGTCCCCACCCACGTCCACCTGGACCACGCGGGGAGCGCGGGCATCCTCCTCGGGGAGATGCCCCGCGCCACGGTGCTCGCCCAGGAGCGCGGGGTGCCGCACCTGGTCGACCCGACCCGCCTGATCCAGAGCGCGACCAGGGTCTTCGGGGAGGAGACCATCAACGCCTACGGGAGGCCGGTCGGGATCGACGCGGAGAGGATCGTCCCGGTCGGGGAGGAGATGCACGTGGAGCTCGGCGGGCTCTCGTTCACGGCGATCCACTCGCCCGGCCACGCGCCGCACCAGATGTCGGTCTTCGTGGAGGAGGAGAGGACGCTGGTCGCCGCCGACGCCGTCGGGATCGTCTACCCGGCCGTCCCGATCGTGATGCCGACCACCCCGCCTCCCAGTCTGGACCCCGCCGAGCTCGGCAGGACGACGGAGAGGCTCGCCCAGCTCGACGCGAGGACGCTCCTGGCCCCGCACTTCGGCGTCCGTTCGGACGCGCGCGAGGTCCTGGAGGCGACGAAGAGGAAGACCGGTGAGTGGGTCGCCCTGGTCAGGTCGCTCAGGAACTCGGGAGGCTCCCTCGACGAGGCCGCCGCTGCCCTGAGGAAGGGGGTCGCCGCCGAGGCGAGGATGGACGAGGGCGAGATCCCGGCCTACGCCGGTGTCTCGATCAGGGCCAGCGCCATGGGGATACTCCACTACCTCGAGAAGAACCCCTAGGCCATCCCCTCCTCGGCCATGGGGCGGTCGGCGGGGAGGCGAAGGGAGGAGGCCCCCCGGAAGAGACCCCGGGCGAGGGGGCGTCAGCGAACTTTAAGAGACCTTCCGGTCGGTGGGACCGGCGTGGTCACGGACAGGAAGTTCGCCGCCTTCAGCAAGAGGGCCGTTCCGCCCAGGATGAAGAGGATGCCGGAGGGTGGGATGTGCATCTCGGCGTTCGTCATAATCTCGAGGCGCAACGACCCGGAGAGCGTCCTCATGGGCAAGATCGACAAGAACGCGCACTGGGACCACATCGGCTCCTGAGGGAGCAGCTGAACATCCGGGACATGAAGCTCGAGGGGCCGCTCACCTTCGTGGACACCTCGGGGACCGAGAACCACTGGGACATCGGCTTCATCTACACGGGGCTCCGCGACACGCCACCCAAGAGCCCGGCCTGGCGCGACCTGCGCTTCCTCAGGCCGAGCGAGCTCCGGGGCGACGAGGTCGTCCGGTCGCAGATAGACGTCCTGGCCTACGCCGGGAAGCGCACGACCCAGTAGCCGCGGACGGAGGGAGGGGGGAGGCCTGGGAAGCCTTTATCGGGAGTGGGCGGCGGGGAGGAGGGCCGGTTGCAAAGCGCCCCATCGGTGAACAAGTGGCGCGTCCTCGCTTTCACGTCCCTCGGCCACCTCGTCAACGACGGCTGGGTGATGTTCATCCCCACCATCGCCGACATCATAGTCAACGCCGACCACACGCCGCTCTTCGTCGTCACGCTCATCTCGGTCTCGTTCTACTCCTCCTCGGCTCTCCTCAACTTCGTGATCGGGCACGCGGCCGGGAGGGGCTCCCAGGGGGACATCCTGGCGAGGGGCATCGGCCTGATCTCCCTGACGTCCCTGGGATTCGTCCTGGCCCTCGCCTCCCCGGGAGGCGAGCTCCTCTACTTCGTCGTCGCCGCGGTCTCGGTCCTGGTCGGGCTGGGGAGCGCGTCCTACCACCCGGTGGCCGCCGTGATCATCCAGACCTCCTTCGACCCCGGAGAGAGCGGGAGGGCGATGGGCATCAACGGAGCGTTCGGCGGGGTCGGGTCGGCGATCTTCCCTCCGCTCTTCTTCGCCATGGCGTTCCTCTTCTACCCCGGCGACTCGGGCGGGACGGCGGCCCTCTCGGTCGCGCTGCTGGTGATGTCCGCCATCGGGGTAGTAGGCGCCGTCTCGATCTGGAGAGGGCTGCGGGGCTACACGATCCACAGGGACGCGGCGCGCGGGGCGCGGCGCAGCGGGATGAGGGAGGCGCTCACCAGGGGCATCGTCGTGCTCACCGTCGTCACGGCTGTGAGGTCCATCGCCAACACCGGCGTCTCCGTCTGGCTGCCGATATACATCACCTCGGTGAGGGGGGAGGGGGTCGGGCCGATCCTGGGGTTCACGCTGGCCGCGACCTACCTCGGGGCCATCCCCGGCCAGATCTTCTTCGGGACCCTGGTCGAGAGGCTGGACAAGCGGGCGGTCCTGGGGGCGAGCTCCGCGGGCGCGGCCCTGGCGGTGCTCGGGTACGTCTACTCGGGAGGGTATCTCGCGCTGGCCTTCATCAGCCTCTTCGGCTTCTTCTCCTACAGCTCGTTCCCCACGCTGCTCAGCCTCGCGGCCGACTATGTGCCGCGCTCTTCTTGGTCCGCCGCCAACGGCTTCGTCTGGGGGTTCGGGATAATGGGAGGGAACGTCCTGGGACCCGCGCTGACCGAGTTCGTGATCGGTGAGGACTACACTAGGCTCACCCTCGCGTTCGTCTTGCTCGCGGTCATCGGGCTCGCGGGCGCGGCCGTCACCCCGCTGATGACGAAGCCCACCCACCGCATGGGGGAGGAGAGGAAGACCATAGAGGTCGGAAAGAAGGAAGAAGAGGAAGAAGAGCAGGGACCCTAAAGAGAGGGGTCGGGCGATCCCACGCCGAAACTGGGCGCGGGACCGCCGCAGCGGCGGCCGCTCTCGACCAGCCTACTCGAAGTCGCCGCCGCCCATTCCGCCCATGCCACCGCCGCCCGGCGGGCCCGACGGGCCCTTGGACTTGCCGGAGGCGATGACGTCGTCGATGCGCAGGATCATGCAGGCCGCCTCGGTGGCGGACCGGATGATCTGCTCCTTCACCGCAAGGGGCTCGATCACCTGCTCCTTGTACATGTCCTTCACCCTGGCCTCCTTAGCCTCGATGCCGAACCACTTGCCGCCCTCGGCGTGCTTGGCCCTGATCTCGACCATGGTGTCGATGGGGTCCAGGCCCGCGTTGGTCGCCAGAGCGATCGGTATCGCCTCGAGCGCCTCGGCGAACTTCTGGGCCGCGAGCTGCTCCCTGCCGGAGAGCGTGTCGGTCCACTTTAGGATCCGCGAAGCCATCTCCGCCTCGGGGGCGCCCCCGCCAGCCACGACGGCCGGGTGCTCGATGACGTCCTTGGTCACCATGAGGGCGTCGTGCAGCGACCGCTCGGCCTCGTCCACGATCCTCTGCGTGCCTCCCCTGACGAGGATGGTCACGGCCTTGGGGTTCTTGGTCCCCTCTATGAAGACCCACTTGTCCTGCTCGATCTTGCGCTCCTCCACCACTTCGGCGTGACCCAGGTCCTTCTCGGACAGGTCCTCGAAGTTGTTTGCGATGCGCGCTCCCGTCGCCTTCGCCAGGTTGGTCATGTCGGACTCCTTGACGCGCCTCACCGCGAGCACCCCGGCCTTGGCCAGGTAGTGCTGGGCGATGTCGTCGAGCCCCTTCTGGCAGATCAGGACGTTGGCCCCGATCGCCACGACCTTGTCGACCATCTCCTTGAGCATGTGCGTCTCCTCGTCGAGGAACTTCTTCATCATCGAGGGATCGCTGATGTTGAGCTTCGCGTCGAACTCGGTCTTCTCGATCTCAAAGGCGGCGTTCACGATGGCGATCTTGGCCCCGTCGATGCGCCTCGGCATCCCGGAGTGGACCACTTCCTTGTCCAGGACGAAGCCCAGGATGAGCTTGGTGTCCTTGAGAGAGCCTCCCGGCTTCTTCTCGACCTTGATGTTGGCGATGTCGACCTTGTAGCCCGTCCCCGACTTCTCGGAGACCTGGACCGCCGCGGCCACGACGAGCTCGGCCAGGTCCTGGGCCTCCCGCGAGACCAGCTTCGTCTGCATGCTGGTCCTGGCGACCTTGGTGAGCCACTCCTTGTTCGTGGGAGGGACCTTCTCCGCGAACTCGCCCAGGTACTCGACCGCCTTGCGGGCGGCCTTGTTGTACCCCTCGACGATCACGGTCGGGTGGACGCCCTTGTCGATGAGCTCCTCGGCCTTCTCGAGCAGCGCGCCCGCGAAGACGACGGCGGAAGTCGTGCCGTCGCCGACCTCGTTGTCGGTCGCCTTGGACACCTCGACCAGCATCTTGGCGGCGGGGTGCTGGACGTCGATCTCCTTCAGCATCGTCGCGCCGTCGTTGGTGATCGTTCATGGCAGGAATGGCAGATGTAGACATAGTCTCCTATAACACCACGCCGGCTATACAACTTCGAGTTGTATATAAAAAATTCGGCGCCGGCCGGCCGGGGCGCACGGCGCCGCCTCGGACCACTAATATCGCCCCGTACGCACCTCTCGGCGGCTTGAGCTTCGGGACGGTCCAGTCGTACGTCGCCCTGGCGGTCTTCGTCGCGACCTACGCAGCCCTGGTGCTTCGCAACGTCGGGAGGAAGAGCGCCGTCCCGATCTGGATGATCTTCCTCGCCGGGGCCGCGGCGATGGTCCTCTCGGGGTCGATCGGCGTGCCCGAGGCCTACGCCGCCGTGAACCTCCAGGTCATCGTCTTCCTCTTCAGCATGTTCGTCCTGGTCACCGCCCTCGAGATCTCCGGCGCCCTCGAGGCGTTCGCCTCCGGCCTGCTCCGGAGGGCGAGGAGGCCCCAGGACGTCCTCTACCTGAGCTTCTTCGGGTTCGCGTTCCTCTCGATGGTGCTGATGAACGACACGATCGCGCTCATGGGCACCCCGATCGTGATCACGATAGCCAGGAAGACCAGGATGCCGGTCCAGCCGCTGCTCCTCACCCTGGCCTTCGCGGTGACCATAGGGTCCGCCGCCACGCCGATGGGGAACCCGCAGAACCTGCTCGTCGCCGTCACGAGCGGGCTCGAGGCGCCGGTCCTTCAGTTCGCCTACTTCTTGCTGATCCCGGTCCTCATCGACCTGGCCCTGACGGCCCTGCTCCTCCGGGTGATCTTCCGGAGGGACCTCGAGAAGGTCTCGACCCCCATCGCGACCGGGGCGGAGGAAGAGGGAGAGGCGAGCCCCAGGGACCCCAGGGACCCCCGGCTCGCCCGGAAGGCGACGGCGGCCGTGGTGCTCACGATGGCCGGGATACTCCTGGTAAACGTCGTCGCCATATTCGGGGTGCAGGAGCCCTTCGGGATAAGCGAGGTCTCGTTCTTCGGCGCGGTCCTCCTGCTGGTCATCAGCGGGAGGGGGAGGGAGATCCTGGAGAGGCTGGACTGGGGGATCCTGGTCCTCTTCGCGGGCCTCTTCGTGCTGATGCAGGCCGTCTCGGACAACGGGATCATCTCCCTCGCCGCGGGGTACCTGCCCCCCATCAGCGTCGGCCACCCCGCGGCCGCGACGTCCTCGATCCTCGTCTCCTCGGTCGTCCTGAGCCAGGTCCTGAGCAACGTGCCCATGGTCGCCCTCTACGTCCCGCTGATGAAGACCCTGGGATTCACCGCGAGCTCGGCCTACGCCTGGGCGACGCTGGCGGCCGGGAGCACGCTCGCGGGGAACCTCACGCTCCTGGGGGCGGCGAGCAACCTCATAGTCGCCCAGGGGGCGGAGAGGCAGGGCCACCGGCTCGGTTTCCTGGAGTTCATGAAGGTCGGCGTGCTCGTGACCGCCCTGGACGTCGCTGTCCTGTACGCCTACCTGTTCTTCGTCGTCGTCGTGCTGGCGTGACGGGGCGGCGACGGCGCCGCACGGCGCTTGAGCTTCCCGAGCCGCTTCTCGATCTCCGAGGCCAGCCCGACGTCCAGGAGGGTGACCCCACCCTCGTCGTGGGTCTGTATCTCCAGCCGGACCGTCGTCCAGCGGACGTGTATATCCGGGTGGTGGTCCAGCTCCTCGGCGATGGCCGCGACGGCGTCGACGAAACCGATTCCGCCCATGAACTCGTCGAACTGGAATTCCTTGGCGATGAACTCGCCCCTCCGGCTCCAGCCGGGCAGCTTGCGGATCCTCTCGTCGACCTGCGCGTCACTGAGCCTCGTCATGGCCGCGCATGCGGCGTCGTGAGATTAAAGGAGATCGGGCGTCCGGCGCAGGGATCGGTCGAGCGCAGGGGCGGGCGGCGTTCACGACGAGCGATTCGGGGAGGTGGTTCGGGCCGGCCCGCGCGTAGGAGCTGGACGCGAGGTCGGTCGGGGCCCAGCCACTCGCTGCGAATTATTCATAAAGAGCCTGAAATTGATTACGCGAGTCGGCCATGGACGTGAAACCGAGCAAGGGATTGAGGGTCAAGGTCAGCGCTTCGAGGGAGGCCGTCTTTGGGGAGGACGGCGTCGAGGTGAAGAAGGTGGCAGCGACTGCGTCCAAGGCCACCGGGACGCTGACGGGCAGGACCCTCGTGGGGTACGCCGAGGTCGAGATGGAGTCGCTGGCGGGGAGCAAGCACTGGTACCCGGTCGACCAGCTCACGACCGAGAAGGGCGACAGGCTGGTCGAGGAGGAGATCCCCGTGGAGATCAAGCCGGAAGAAGGAGAGGAAGAGGGGAGCTCCGGGGCGGCGGCCGAGGACGAAGAAGAGTAGCGGTCTAGGAGCCGATGCGCCGGCCGGGGAGACGGCTCGCTCCGGTCCGATAAGCTGAAAAACGCAGAGCGAGGGCGGGAGGGGACCACCAGTTGGAGAGACACGAACTTCCGGGGATCGCTGAGATAGAGGCGGCGGCGAGGACGATCGAGGGGGTCGCCGTGAGGACCCCCCTGGTGGACTCCCCGGCCCTTTCGAAGAGGCTCGGGCGGG
>JBEKTS010000026.1:29378-43466 GCA_049515775.1 Nitrososphaerales archaeon
GGACGTGTACCTCAAGCTGGAGTGCTTCCAGCCGATAAGGGTCTTCAAGATCAGGGGGGCCTACAACAAGCTCTCCCAGGTCAAGGAGGACAGCGTCGTCGCGGTCTCGTCGGGGAACCACGGCATGGCGGTCGCCTACTCGGCCAGGGCCTTCGGGAAGAAGTGCACGGTCTTCCTGCCCGAGAACCCCGTCAAGGAGAAGGCCGACGCCATCGCCGAGTACGGGGCGGAGATTGTGAAGTTCGGCAAGTACCACGACGAGAGGGAGGCGAAGGCCAGGGAGCTGGCCAGCGAGACGGGCGCGGCCCTGATCCATCCGTTCAACGACCCGGCGGTCATCGCGGGGCAGGGGACGTGCGGGCTCGAGATAGCGCAGCAGCTGCCCGACGCGGACTCGGTGGTCGTCCCCGTCGGAGGGGGCGGCCTGATCGCTGGGATCTCGATCGCGCTCAGGGCCAAGAGCCCTCGGACGAAGGCGTTCGGGGTCGAGCCGCAGACGGCGGCCAAGCTGACCGCGGCGATGAGCGCAGGGAGGCTCGTCTCCGTCAAGGACCCTCACTCCATAGCGGACGGCCTCATCCCGCCGTCGGTCGGTGACCTCACGCTCCAGGCGTGCATGGAGAACGTCCGCGGGGTCTTCACGGTCAGCGACGACGAGATCATCGAGGCGATGAAGGCCACCATCCGGGAGGCCAGGATATTCCCCGAGCCTTCGTCGGCCGCGCCCCTGGCCGCGCTCATGGCCGGGAGGGACGTGGACCGTCTAGGCAAGAAGGTCGTGCTCGTCGTCTCCGGTGGGAACGTCTCCCAGAAGTTGCTCGCCCAGGTGCTCGCGTCCTAGGGCGCCAAGGGGCGGGAGGGGAGAAGCAGACGGAGGCGGCTACGCCGCCCCGGTCGCGCCCGCGCGGTCCATGGCGGTTTATTAAAGGACCCGGGGTCTCGGTTCGGCGTTGTCCAGCGAGATAGCCGACAAGCTCTCCTCCCAGACCAGGGGACTCGTGTCCAGGTTCGAGGGAAGGGTCGCGAACTTCGCGGGAAGGGGGGACCTCCTGGAGCTCCTGAGGCCGCTCGACAGGGGCGCGGCCGAGGAGTTCGCGAGGGGGTACTTCGGGGAGGGCGAGCACGTCGCGATCGGCATCGACGGGTCGAGGGACTTCGACGAGCGCCTCCAGATGATGCTCTTCTACGCGAACGCGACCGGGTACTCGTGCCCGTTCCGTGTCGGCCGGGAGATGAGCTTCGACCTCGCGAGGGCGGCCCGGAGCGCGCGGCTCTCGGCCTCGGCGGCGATCCCCCTCTGGGCCGAGGACTTCTCGGACGTCCTCCCTGACCTGCCCGAGGTCGAGCTCGAGCTGGAGTACTCGATGCAGAGGATCCCCAACGCGTTCATGACGCTGGCGGAGCTCTACCTGGGTGTCCAGGCGACCGAGAGGGCGAGGGTCATCTTCATGGACAGGCCCCTCTCCGGGACCTACTCGACGCTCGCGAGGGACGCGAGGCTGCTCGTGAGGGCCGGGTCCACTAACCTGTCGAGGCTCCCGGGGGCCGAGGACCCGGATGCTCTGATGCACCTCCGCCTGGCGCTGTCCATCGGGGCCCCGACGTGCGCGCTCCCCACCCGGCGCAGGTTCGCGGCTGCCAGGGCGCTCCGGGAGCTCATGGGCGGGGAGCTCTCCAGGGGAGAGCTCGCGCGCAGGCTCGCCCTCGACGACGGGCAGCTCTCGAGGGTGGTGAAGGCGCTCAGGAGGCTCGACGAGGACCTCGCGGGGGCGCTGCTCGAGGACGTCGACGGTCAGTCGATCAGGCTGAGGGAAGGGGCGCGGAGCTACTGGGACCGGTCGGTCGCCCTGGCCATGGCCTACGCCCGGCGCGTCTTCGAGGAGGGCGGGTCGCCGCTGAACGTGGGAGGGGGCGACGACGACTGGCTCACCATCCTGGACGTGGACACGGTCGCGCTCGTGATGCTCCAGAGGCTCTGCGAGCTCTCGGCGCGGTCCAGGATCCTGCTGGTGGGCATAGCGAAGGACACCACGGCGACGGACATCAGCCGGGCCGTCCTGCCCTTCGCCGCGAGCGAGGATATCGTGAGGCTCAAGGCCCAGCCTCCGGGGATGAACAACGACAGGGCCTTCCTCTCCATCCTCAGCGGCATGAACAGGGAGTTCCCGACCCCCTGGAGGACGGCCGGGTACGACTCGGCCTTCTCGACCGTCTTCGCGCTCAGGGGCGGAGGAGGGTTCAGGCCCGCCAGGAAGGTCGTCTCCCGCGAGCAGCTCTTCGTCCGCGGCTACTTCCAGTCGGGCAGCCTCGGGAACAGGGGGAGGATCAGGTCGCAGGTCTTCCTCTTCGACAGGGCGTTCGACCCCTCCTCCTCCGACCCCGCCTCGCTGAGCAGCCTGGAGGTCGAGGAGCGCGACGGGCGCACCGTCGTCGCCCCCTACTACGAGTCCGGCCCCCTCTGCCAGGTCTCCAACCTGGTCCTGCAGGTGCTCTCGCTCACGGACAACCCGGAGGTCTACGAGGCGTTCGGCCACAACCAGCTCCTCTACCTGGCCGACAAGGCCGTGAAGGCCGAGATCAGGATGATGCGCACCGCCCTGCGCGGGGTCGCCGACCTGAGGCTCGGCGCCATATCCAAGCGCGAGCAGGTCTACGGGATAATGACACCTTATAGAGACCAGAGGTCGGAGGCCGAGGCGTCGCGGATGAGAGAGGCCTCGAGGAGTTGATCGACACGACCACGAGGGAGGGAGGAGCGGCGGGAGGGGGCGGAGTCTTCGACGACATGGACGGGAAGTTCGACGCGAGGCTCAGGCGCGTCTACCAGAGCACCAAGGCGGCCAAGAGCGGGGAGCAGGAGATCGTCGTCACCAACACCGTGGCGACCGTCGAGGCGAGGTTCGACTTCAAGACCCTCGAGCGCCTCTACTCGCCGAACTTCATCGCGATCGAGAGGCAGGGGGGCGAGGGAGGAGAGGGAGGGGCTCCGTCCCGCTACCTGATCTTCGAGGTGGTCGGGGTCAACCCCATCCACTTCCAGATGCTCGGCATGGACGTCTCGATGCCCACCCTCCTGAGGAGGGAGTACCTCGACACCATAAGCGAGTCCTGGGGCAAGTCGCAGGAGACCTGGATCGACATGGGAGCGATCCCCACCTGGTACTCGATGATCGTCGAGGGAGAGAGCGTGACCTTCGAGAGGTCGCGGACGCTCCCGCTGGCGGGCGCCCGCGCATACCTGCTCTCGAGGAGGACCATAGAGGAGTTCCTCTGCGTCCCGAAGGGGGAGACGGTCGGGACGATGCTCGGCTTCGAGCTGCCCCTGACCATAGGCATGGAGAACCTGGTCAGGTATCATGCAGGGATCTTCGGCTTCAGTGTAGACCACGACGAACCAATAGTCTACCGGCACAACGGATCGGTCAGCGTCGCGAAGATCGGCGAGCTCGTGGATCGCTACTACCAAGGGGATCAAGAAGGGCCGGTGTATACGTCCTCGATCGAGGTCGTCTGTTTCGACCCCAAGACGTTCCAGGTCAGGTGGTCACCGCTCCAGTACGTCTTCCGGCACCGGTACCAGGAGAAGCTGATCAAGCTCAAGCTGGCCACGGGTCGCAGCGTCACGGTAACGCCGTCGCACTCGGTATTCGTCTTGAAGGACGGGGCGATCCGCGCGGTTGCGGCGTCTACGATAAGTGTGGGAGACTACGCCATCGGGGCCGGCGAGATCCCGAGTTCGGGCAGCGGCGCCAACGCGAAGGTAGACTTGCTCGCGTTCTTTGCAGGGTCTCGGGGCGTGATCGTGCGAGGCCTGGAGAAGGCATCGATCCCGCGCGGGATCATGAAGGGGGCAAGCGCCCACAAGGAGTGGCGCTGGAGAAGCAAGGGGATGATTCCCGCATCGAAGTCCTACCTCTTGGACCGAGCGGCGCTGGAGAGGGCGAGCATATCCTACAAGGGGTGCGAACACGACCTACCGACGTCCATTGAGGTGGACGAGGAGTTGGCCCGGCTGCTAGGCTACTACACGGCAGAGGGCCACGTGTCCTGGGACGAAGGCGAGAGCTACCGCATCCAGTTCACGCTCGGGACTAAGGATACGAAGATGCTGGCGGACATTCAGCGTCTGCTGACCAAGAAGTTCGGTATCTCCGGGAAGGTCGATCCGCACGGCGCCGAAGGGATCAGGGTCACGGTCCACCACAGGTGCCTCGCCGAGCTGTTCGCCCGATGGGTGGGGAGGGGCGCGGCCGCCAAGTCGGTCCCCCAGGTGATCATGGACTCTCCTCAACCGGTGAGGAGAGCGTTCCTCCGTGCGTGGGTCGAGGGCGACTACGGCGTCACCGTCTCGGCCAAGCTGATGAACGACATCATGTACCTCCTGCTCTTAGACGGGTGCGCCGCGACCTCTTCCGAATGGAGATACAGGCAACCGGTGGTGACCGATGGCAGGGAGGTGAGATCGCGGTTGCGGTATCAGATGAAGTTTCCAAAGGTAGAGGAGATATTGAGAGGTGAGTTCCGGACCAGGCGGAGGGCCCGCGAGCCTTCCTTCCCAGCATCCCAAATCCCCTCGCCCTTGCGGCCGCTTCATGCCCATCCAAGTCATCTAGGCAGGTCGTGCTCATCGACGAGCAAGGAGATGGTCGAGGCCATGGAGTCAAAGCTCCAGCGACTGTGCACCTATTCTGGATCGGAGCGCAAGTCGATAGACGGCGCCAGGCACGACGCGTTCTACAGGAGGAACCTGAAGGAGTACTTCGTCCCGGAGCCGGACCGGATTAGGCCGAACCAACTGCTCGTCAGCCTCCCTGAAGCATTCCGTGAGTTCAAGGCGATGGCGGAGTCGAGGCTGTCGTTCCTGAAGGTCCGGGAGGTCGAGCTCGTGGACCCGACATCGGAATACGTCTACGACGTGTCCGTCCCGGGAGCGGAGAACTTCCTGGCCGGTTTTGGTGGAGTATTCTGCCACAACACCGGTGTGGGCAAGTCCAACCTCACGTCCGTCCTCCTCAGGAAGATGATGAGGTCCAGCCCCGACGTCACCACCGTCGTCTTCGACGTCTCGGGGGAGTACGCGACGCACCTGATAGACCTCCTCGAGGAGGACGGCAGGATCCTCTCGAACGAGGCGCTCGACGACGCCGAGCAGCTCTACAACTCCCAGGTGATCCCGGAGAGCCTGGAGGGGACGGTCAGCGACGAGGCGATCCGGAGCATCTTCTCCGGGCTCCTCTCGAAGAAGCTGGTGCAGAGGCTCTCGATCGGGTCGGAAACCGCTGCGCTCGACCTGGGCGCGCTCGAGGAGCTGCTCGTCTCCACGGCCGAGGACGGCAAGTCGGGGGCCGTGGCCGCCAAGATCGGTCTCGAGAGGCTCACGAAGCGGTTCTTCCGGGAGCTCAGGCTCCCGAGGAACTCCAAGCTCGCGGAGGTCGACGAGGCCGCCAAGGTCGAGCTGCTGGGGCTCATCGACTCGATAAAGGGGAAGGTCAACGACAGGACGTCCCTCTTCTCGGAGCTCAACGCCATGGCCGAGTACATCGAGACGCCCGCCGGAGGACCGGCCCGGGAGGAGGGCTCGGCCGAGCTGACGCCGGAGAGGCTCGCCTGGCAGATAGTCAAGGACGAGGCGCCGAGGCTCAACGTGCTCTATCTTCCCGACCCGAAGGAGGCGCGGATGGTCGCGAGCCGCCTCATCCAGAGGCTGCTCTCGCTGAGGAAGAAGCAGGGGTCGAGGCGGAAGATCCTGATCGTGCTCGACGAGGCCCAGGAGTACATCCCGGGGGAGCCCAGGGAGAGGGACGGGACGATACCCTCGAACCTGGCGGTCGAGGCCCTCCTGAGGCAGGGCAGGAAGTACCGGATCCACTGCTGGCTGGCGACGCAGCGGGTCGCCCGCCTCAACGTCTCGGCGCTCCAGCAGCTCCACAGCTACTTCGTCTCGACCCTCCCGAGGTTCTACGACCGGATGGTGATCTCCGAGTCGTTCGCCCTGCCCCTCGAGGTGCTCGAGAGGACGGCCCAGCTGGACACCGGCGAGTGGATCTTCGTCTCCTACAAGGCCACCAAGCGCAAGAGCGTGCCGGTCTTCCTCAGGACCGAGGACAACGAGGCGGCCGTGGCGAGGTATCTCAAGGACAGGTAGCTGGAGCGCCGGGAGAAGGAGGAGCGACGGTGCCTCCCCCTCTCTCTTTCGGGGGGTGCCCGGCGTCGGGACCGTGTTCGTCAGGAGGCGACATTGACCTCCCGTCGAACAATACCTTAATAGTTGACGATGGGGCGCCCGCGGTTTACCTATGTCAAGAGTTGGAATCGAGGCAATGTACGTTTATTCGCCGGGATACTACGTCGACAACGCCGAGCTGGCGGTGGCGAGGGGCAAGGACCCCAAGCACTTCACGGAGGGCGTGGGCATCCGGGCCTTCGCCGTCCCGCCCCCCAACGAGGACCAGGCCAGCATGGCTGCGACCGCGGCGCTCCGGCTGATGGACGCCCACGGCATCTCCCCGTCCGATATCTTTCGGATCGACACCCCGACCGAGAGCGGGACCGACTCGTCCCGGGCGCTCGTCTCGGACGTCGTCGGCATGCTCGAGCTCGTCTACGGCAGGGGGAGCCTCTCCCACGTGCTCGGGTACGAGCAGAAGTTCGCCTGCGTCAGCGGGATGGAGCGGTACCTCGACACGTCCGCCTGGTTCGGGGCCCGTTGGAACCCGAGGAAGTACGCCCTCATCCTGGCCACCGACGTCGCCAAGTACAACCTGAACAGCGGCGAGGAGCCCACCCAGGGGGCGGCCGCGGCCGCTCTCCTGATCGGGAGCGACGCCAGGGTCCTGGAGATCGTCCCCGGGATGCTGGGTTCGGCGCTCAGGCACGAGATGAGGGACTTCAAGAAGCCGGGCGCCAGGACGATAGCGATGGTCGACGGCGCGGTCTCCTACGCCTCCTACCTGACGGAGATGAAGGAGGCCTGGCTGAACTTCCAGGCGGCGGTGAGCGCCGCCGGGCTGGTGCGGAACGGACCGGGCGAGTCGACCCTCGACCACATCGACAGGGCGATCTACCACAACCCGCACAAGAAGATGGTGATATCGGCCTACGCCTCCCTGCTCATACACGAGTGGAGGAGCCTCCCGCGCTGGAAGAAGGTCGAGGAGGAGATCGGGCCCGAGCCCTCCCGCGCCGGGATGGACGACCTCACCTACTACATGTCCGAGGGCTACAAGGACTACCGCAGGAAGTTCATGAAGTCGTCCCACTTCCTGGGCGACTTCGAGGGGCGCATCGGGAGCTCGCTCGTGGCGCCCGACCTCGTGGGCAACTCGTACTCCGTCTCGGTCTTCGTCGGTCTGGACAGCCTCTTCGAGAACGACAAGCAGGACCTGACCGAGAAGACCGTGGTCCTGTGCGGCTACGGGAGCGGGTCCCACGCGGTGATACTGGGCAACAGGATCCCCGAGGGGTACAGGGAGGCCACGAGGAAGCTCGACTTCATGCAGAGGCTCAACTCGAGGACGAAGCTCTCCATCGACGAGTACGAGAGGATCCACCGCGGGGAGATACAGCCCGAGGCCTGGGCCTCCGGGCCGGGCAAGAGGTTCCTGCTGACGTCCATAGGGAAGAAGGAGACGCCCACGGAGGGAGACCGCCAGTACGTCCTGGCGGACTAGACCGGGCGCGGGCCACCGGGCGGACCACGGCTAGCGCTGGCCTCCCGCGCCTTCAGGCCGGGGCGACCTGAGGCGGCGGGGGCGGTATGGTCATCGGCCTCGGCCGCGGCTCGACCATGGTGTAGTCGGGCATCGAGAAGAAGGCGATGACCATCAGGATGTCGGCCACGAAGGTGACGACGAACCCGACCAGGACGATCGTGAGCGCCGCGCCGATGAGGTACAGGAGCGCCGCCGTCGCGAACCTCTTCACGTTCAGCCTCGTCGCGATCTTTGTGAAGGAGCGCCGGAGGAAGATGGCCGAGACCAAGAAGAAGATCCATAGGATGACCAGGCCCAGGACCGACCCGACCACGAGCCCCCCGACGCCGGTCACCTGCCCGGACGAAAAGGACGTGGCGTTGAGGGTCCTCAGGGAGTGGGGACCCGAGACGAGGGTCAGCCCGTTGGCGTGGACGAACCGGAGCACGCTGGCAAGGATCACGAGGACGCCGGCCGCGATTCCCACGATCGCGACGACCCCGGAGACGAGGGCGTCTTTGAAGATCGACCGGTCCCCGACGAACCCCGCTATGTTGTAGACCGCGATCAGGACCAGGATCCACCCGATGATCGAGAGGATCGACCCGAAGCCGGGGATTATGAAGAGCAGGACCATTATCGAGCCGATGCCTCCGAACGTCCGCGCCGTCGAGAGAGAGGCCATCCGGAATCGGCTTCGGCGGGGAGCGGTAATAAGCTCGCCGAGGGACGGCCCGTCGGTCGGTCGGTCGGTCCCTTCCTCTCGACGCCCCGGCTCCTCAGAAGCGCTTCTCGGTCCTGCCCTCGCGCATCAGATAGAGGTGGTCGGCCAGCCGACCGTCCGCCTCGTCCTGTGTCGAGAAGACCACGTCCACCCCCGCCTCCGAGGTGAGCCTCCGGTAGGATGACATGAACCCGTCCCTCTCGTGGAGGTTCGCGAAGGCCTCGTCGACGAGTATGGCCGCGGGCGACGCCAGGAGGGCGGTCGCGAGCGAGACCCTCTCTCTCATGCCGAGGCTGAGCGTCCTGACGCGCCCCTCGAACTCGACGCCCAGTTCGGCGCGCACGCTCGAGACGCGGTCGTCGCTGAGGGCGACCCCCCGCAGCCTCGCGCCCCATCGGAGGTGCGCCTCCACGCCGAGGTGCGGGATCGATGAGCCGGGTGTGACCAGCACGACCCCGCGCCGTTCGACGGGGAGCCGCGTGACTTCTCTGCCTCCGATCCTGAAGAACCCCTCGTCGATGGAGAGTTGGCCAGCGATCGCCCTGAAGAAGCAGGACTTGCCGGAGCCGTTCCTGCCCGAGAGGCAGACGAACCCCCCGTCGTTCAGGTCCGCCGAGAGGGAGAACGACCCGAGCTTCTTCTCGGCGTGCCCCTCTATCACCGTCGGAGCCTCCTCCGGAACAGGTGGCCGGCCAGCGCGATCGGCAGGGCTACGAGGATCATCGCCGCCGAGGCGGTCACGGCCGCGTCGAGCCCTCCCGTCATCGCGCCGTTGTATAGCTCGAAGATCGTCACCGAGGCGGGGCTCACCCCGTAGAACGGGTACTGGAGGACGTAGAAGGCGATGATGGAGATCGAGCCGAACTCGCTGAGCGCCCTGGACATGGATATCAGGGAGGCGCCGGTGAGGCCGTCGAACGAGTCCGGCAGGACCACCGAGAAGAGCGTCCGGAGCCGGGACGCGCCCAGTCCCATGGCGAACTCCTCGGCCGCGGCGTCCCTGGACTCGAAGTAGGGTTGCATGGACTTCACGTAGATGGGAGCGGACATAATGACGAGGGCCGTCACCAGCCCCAGCAGCGTGTTGTAGAAGTTGATGTGCAGGCTCAGGAGGAACTTGCCGGAGGGTGTGATGGGGCTGTCCAGGATCAGCAGGGCGACCCCGATGATGGGGTGGGGCACGCTGATGGGGATGTCGACGAGCGACTCGGCGATGCGGTCCTCCTCCCTGGCGAGGTAGTAGGCGAGGGGCGTGAAGAGCGCGATGTCGACGACGACCGCCACGGCGGAGGAGAAGAGCGAGAGCTCGATGGAGCGGAAGACCGCGGTGCTGTAGCCCGCCGAGCTCCGGAACGGGCCGAGCCCGTAGTACAGGAGGACGACGATGGGGACGAGGAGGAGGGTCAGGGCTGCGAGAGAGACAGCCCTCAGCCAGTTCATGGAAGGTGCGCCAGGGCCATGCGGCCGACCCCGGCTATATAGGGCCGGCGGCCACCAGCGTACCCTGCGCGAGCAGGGCCTGTATCGCGGCCGGGAGCGTCTGCGGTGAGGCGACGCTGTCGTACAGGAGTAGCGGCGTCGGGATCACCAGGCCGTCGGACGAGAGGCTCGCGGCGTTCTTCACGACGTACTGGACGAACTGGAGCGCCTCGACGCTGTTCACGCTGCTGTTCGGGATGGTGAGGCAGAGGACTATCGGGGCACCAGCGGTCGTCCCGGCGGAGTCCTTGTAGGAGAACTGAGAGTAGAAGCTGGCGAGGCTGGAGCTCGAGAGGTTCACGTGCGAGTTCAGGGAGAGATATCCGAGGCCGTCCGTGATCGCCGCTGACCTGTAGATGAAGAGGAACTGGATCTGGCCCGACTGCAGAGGGGCGACCAGACTGGCTGCGCTCGAGGCGGTCACGTTGTCCCCGGACTTGAGGAGCGGGGAGGCGTATGCCTGCTGGTTGCCTCCCGCGTACAGGTAACCGGCAGCCTCCAGGACGAGCCAGGCCCTCAGCCCCGCTGGGTCGGCGACCGGGCTCGAGATCCCCACCTTGGTGCTCCCAGAGGTGAGCGCCGTGAAGAAGGCGTTCCAGTCGGAGGTGGCGTTCGACTTGGCGGCCGTCTGGGCCTGCGCGACGATGGCGGACGCCCCGGAGTTGGTGAGCGTCGCGTTCGAGTAGGCCAGCACCATCTGGTCCGCCGCGAACCCTATCGCCCAGTTGGAAGAGAGCGTCCCCAGGTGGGCGGGGGCGGTGGCCGACAGCGAGGCGGAGATGAAGACGTCGTCGGGAGCGCCCGCCTCTATGGAGCTCGCGTCGGCGTTCGAGCCGCCTGATATCACCGGGGCGACGGGAACCCCCGTGCTCTTCGAGAAGCCCGATAGGAGGGCGGTCGTCTCCGTCGCGTAGGCGTCGGCCGAGTATGAGATCAGCGGGGCGAGCGCGACCGACGTGGTCGTGAGCGTCGTGGTCGTCGATCCCACGGACGTGGTCGTGAGCGTCGTGGTTACGCTCCCCAGGCTGGTCGTCGTGCTGGTGACCGTCGCGGTAGAGGGGCTGGTGACGGTGGTCGTGAGAGTGTCGGTCGTGGTCGTCGGGAGCGTGACAGTGGTCGTTGTCGTCTTCCCCGATACGGTCACCACCTCAAACGCGGCGAGCGCGAGCACAATGACGACTACGACCGCGGCGATCCCGGCGGCCGCCGATATCCCACTCCGATTCTCTCGGGTCATGAGCGTTATGCATCCTCTTGCATAACGCTATTTAAGATATTCGAGGGGCGCACGCGATACCGTCGGCTAATGGCCGTTGTCTGACGGTCGGTTCGGGGGTTCGGACCCCGGAAGGTCTGAGCCGGCACCTCACTCCTTCGCCAGTATGACCTCGGTCGACTTCACGACGACGGAGACCTTGTCTCCCTTCTTCAGCCCGAGCTCGTCGGCCGCCTCTTTCGTGATCATGGCGGTTATCGTGAACGGGTCGACGACGCTGACTTTGACCACCGCCGCGACCGCACCCTTCTCAACTGATTCTACCTTCCCCGCCATCTTGTTCCTGGCACTGAGCTTCAATTCGAGTCGTGGTCGCGGGGCGCCAGTCGATATAAGGCCCTTCCTGGCGCGTCGTGAGCCGGGTCCGTGGCGGGAGGCACCCGACGCGCCGTCCGGTCTTGGTTTGCGCGCGCGGGAGAAGAGGAGGAGGACGGAGGGCCGAGCTTGCCAAGGCTTAAGTCGAGCCGCCGCCGGACCCGCACCGAATGGTAGCCCGCAAGGAGGCCAAACCGGCGTTTCGCCTCTCGCTAGAGGACGACGCGCAGGTGGTCCTGGACCAGACCGACGCGCTGCTGCTTCGCAGGATTTCGGAGACCGCCTCGCTCAAGGAGGGCGCCAAGCTTTCGGGCATCTCGTACAGGAACGCCTGGGATCGGATCAGGGCGATGGAGTCGAATCTTGGGATCCGGCTGGTGGAGACCAAGGTCGGTGGAGCGGGGGGCGGCTGCGCCGAGCTTACGCCTGAGGGGGCGGCGGTCCTCCGCGACTTCCGGAAGGTCAGGAAGTACCTCCTTAACGTCCTCGACGAGCCGGAGTACATGGCCCACGCGAGCTACAAGCTCTCGGTCAGGAACAGGTTGAGGGTCAGGATAACGAAGGTTGAGAAGAGCGGCGTGACCGCGCTGGTGAAGATGACCGTTCAGGGTCCCGCCTCGCTGACATCGATCATCTCGAGCGAGGCGGCCGAGGACCTCGACCTCAGGGAGGGCGATGATGCCGTCGCTCTGATAAAGTCGACGGAGGTGATCCTCGCCAAGCAGGACCCTCCGAGGAAGCGCAGCGGTCCGACCGGGCCGGACCACCCGACCTGAGAAAGGCAGTTCAGTTCAGGACGGCGTCGATCTTCGACTTGTACATCGAGGGGGGGCCGGCTCCGACGGTCGTCGAGGCGACGGCGCCGTTCTTGAAGACCATTATCGTCGGTATGGACATGATCCCATACTTCTCGGCGATCTCCGGGCTCTCGTCGGTGTTCACCTTTACGAACTTGGCCCTTCCCGCGTACTCCCTAGAGAGCGTCTCGATGATCGGCGAGACCATGCGGCACGGTCCGCACCAGTCGGCGTAAAAGTCCACGACGGTGGGTATCTCGGAGAGCAGGACCTCCTTCTCGAAGTCCTTGCTCTGGAGGTGAAGCGGGGAGCCGGTCTCCATGTTTCTCTGTCGTGATTGGGGCTCATCCACGTATATAGCCCTTTTCGCGATTCCTAGGGCTCGAACCTGGCGGACGCTTCCTTGTCCTGCTTCTTCAGATCGGCGAGGACGACCGCCCGGTCCTCCTCGGCCGCCACCTTGCGGTAGAGGAGGCCCTTCACCTTGCCACCCTCCCGGTAGGTGTCGATGTACCAGCCGCAGACGAGCCACTCGTGGGGGCTCTTCTTGTTGCGGAGCACCGTCACAGCGTCGTGCGGCGTCGGATGGTATACGTGGAACGGGATGATCTCGTACTGCTCCTTGAGCGCGGTGGGGACCAGCTGGGCCCCGGCCGGTATGGAATCGAGGCCTCCCGAGACCGAGAAGCTCTTCTTCGGCGGTCGTGGACCGTATGTGCGGCTCAATGACGGAACCTCCCCGGGCCCGGAGGGCCGCGGATTGTAAACCTTCCCCACCCTACCCCTCGAAGCCCAGCTTCGCGCAGGTCTGCTCGAAGACGTCGATGTGCTTCTCGAACCAGGGGTTGAGGGAGTAGAGCACGCCGTACTTCTCGCCGGACGCCACGAGGAGGGAGTTGTTCATCAGGATCCGGACGTGGTGCTGGACCGCCTTGTACTGGAGGCCCAGGTCGCCCGCGAGCTGGTTCATGTTGCTCGGCCTGGCGTGAAGCCGCCGGATTATCCGCGCCCGGTTCTCGCCCCCGCGGCTGCCCCCCAGGAGGAATAGGAGCAGCCTTCGAAAATCCGGGTCGTCCGACATTCGTCGACAAGTCCATCCGACGGTATTTATCGATTGGGTGGAGCGCGGCCGAGCCGCGGTCGCGCCCCCGGTGGCGGCGCCCCGCCGCGTGGTCGGAGGCAACGGGGGACGGCGGGGAGATTTAGAAAAAGAGTTAAACGAGCCGGGCGCTCGGCGGTGAAAAGCAATGGAGCTGCTCATCTTGATCGCGACGCTGTTCGCGACCTTCAACGTGATCCTGCTCCTCGGGCTCATCTACCTCTACGGGAGGATAGTGATGAGGACCAGGGCCGGCTACTCCGCCGGGCTCCTGATCTTCGCCGTGCTTCTGCTCTTCCACAACGTCGTGACCGTCTTCGGGTACACGGTGATGGGTGGCCTCTTCAGCGACCAGCTCTACCCGATCCTGGTGATAATCACCGTCTGCGAGTTCGGAGCGCTCCTGGCGCTCCTGAAGGTCACCGTTTAGCTGTGCGCGACCGGGAGGCCGCGCACGAAGGGCCGAAGGTTTCGCCGGGATCGCGCCCCTGCTGCGGGGGCTCCTGGCCCTCTCGTTCTCCAAGGACGCGATTGCGGGCCTCCTCCCTCCTCGTCGGCATCTGGGCGAGGATGCTAATCCTCGTGCTGGTGCTGGCGGTCGGAGGAACGATCATCGTGGCGATGAGGGGCGACTGGCGGCGCCTAGCCGTAGCTGGGGTATCGCTCTCTGAGAAGGCTCAGCATGCGCGACGAGAGCTTCTCGTCGG
>JBEKTS010000027.1:0-23391 GCA_049515775.1 Nitrososphaerales archaeon
GGAGGGTCGGCCGGACCAAGACTGGCGAATGGAAGGAGACGATGGAGGAGGGCGTCCCGGGTGCCGTCAAGCTCCTCTCCGAGCTGGACTGGGAGGCGCAGCTGGGCATGGTCAGCGCCTCGAGGCTCGCGTACCTCTTCTACTCCGTCCTCAAGGTCGCCGGCTACTCACTGCTGACCTGCATCGTGCTCCTGCTGGCCGGGGCGGTCTCGGGACTGTGGTACCTGTTCCCTTCGGGCCAGGGGTACGTCGTGCCGGTCTCCGTCGTCGTGGTGCTGATCTTCAGCAAGAAGAGCCTCGAGGCGGGCTTCAACCGGTTGCGCTCGCTCGATCTTCTGTTCTGGGACCTGAGGGGATTCTACTCTGAGTTCAAGAGGGCCGAGTTCAACAAGGCCTGACCTGTACGTCTTCGCCCGCATCGTCAAGACCCTGAAGGAGAAGGGAGCGATGAACAGGACCGCGCTGGCGACGGGGACGGGCCTCTCGTACGACCGGTTGGCCCGGTACCTGGACTGGATGACGGAGAAGGGGTTCGTCAGGCTCGACCCGGACGGCCGGGTGCAGCTCACGCCGTCGGGTTCGGAGGCGTACGACGGGATCGTCCGGTGGATAGTGGACCACGTGGGGAGCCTGAAGCTCTCCCGGCTGCGACCGGGGACTCCGGGCAGCGGCACGTGAATGGCCCGGCGCGGGCGCGACCCACCCTCGATGCGTCACGGGGGCGACCGCGCAGACGGGGCCTTCGCACGAAGGCCGTACCCGACCGCCCGGTCGGCCGTGATGTGACCGAGCCACCCCAGCAGCGGCCAGTAGGGCTCCCGCAGGACCGCGAGGAGGACCACGAAGACGAGGCCCCACGACAACGGCGTGTGGAAGAGGTTGTACAGGTACGGGCCCCAGGACGGCCATCCCTTCCTCTGCGAGGAGGCCCCGATCGGTACGAAGGCGGCCAGGTCTGGAAGGACCGCCCAGAAGACGACCTGGAGCCAGTCGACCCCTCCGGCGTAGAACGTCCTCCACAGCAGGTATCCCGCCACCGCGAGGGTGATGGCCGCGTACTCCGCCCGGTAGAGCCTCGAACCCGCCTCTTGAAAGTCGGGACCGAACCCGGCTGACACGCGCCCCTCTCGGGCTCGCCTCTATTTAACGGAGGTACGATCCGAACCACGCCGGTCTCGAGGAACGGCGCCCCGCCGTTCCGGGAGCCTCTACCGGGAGCCGACCATCCGACGAGCAGGGAGGGCGCGGACGCAGGCGGAGGGCCGGTCACGGGCCGGCCTTGGCCCTTCCCTTCAGGAAGACGAGCGGCGCCGCCAGCGCCACGGCGACGGCGGACGCGGCGAGCCACGCGGACGGGTAGCCGTAGTCGAGGACGATCACCGAGAAGTAGAGGGGGGACGAGAAGGACCCCACGAGCGAGAAGGAGTCTACGAGCCCCACGGTGAAGCTCTCCAGCTCCTGCGCCGGAGACCTGTCCCGCGCCGCCGAGAAGCCGACCGTGAAGACGATCCCCGTCGCGAGGCCCACCCCGACCACCGAGACGATGGCAGAGGCGACGGTGTCCAGCGCGGCGACCGCCGCCCCCGCCGCCAGGAATGCGACGCCCGACAGGAGCAGCTTCTTCTCGCTCCATCCCCTGTCGTAGAGCCTCCCGAAGAAGGGGCTCGTCAGCAGGGGCAGCACGTAGGTCAGCCCTCCTATGAGCCCGGCGCTCTCCGGGTCCACGCCCAGATGCTGCTCGAGGTAGTAGACCATGAAGTTGCCGACGATGGCCGTGGCGCCCCCGGCCCCCAAGAAGGCGACGCCGATGGTCAGGACCTGCCTGTCGGAGACGGCCCTCCTCAGGGCCGACGCCATGCCGGTCGGCGCGGCCAGGGGGGCGTCGGCTGGGAGCAGCCGGATCACGACGAGGGTGGAGGCGAGGCAGAGCGCCCCGGAGACGAGGACGCTGTCCCTCCACCCCAGGGCCACCCCGAGGACGGCCCACCCGAAGACCCCGACCCCGCCGCCGACGGCGAACGACGTCAGGACCAGCGCGGCGCCCACCCCCGAGGACCCGGGCCTGAGGCTCCTGATCAGGAGGACAACTATCTGAGGGAAGGCGAACCCCAGGCCCATCCCGGCGAGGAACCTCAGCGCTATCAGGACGCCGAAGGCGGGGGAGGCCGCGCTGGCGAGCGCCGCGACCGAGCTGACCAGCCCCCCGACGACCAGGAGCTTCTTTGCGCCGACGCGGAACGCCAGCAGCCCGCCCGGCAGCTCGAAGAGGCCGTAGGCGACGAAGAAGCCCGACGTGAGGAGACCGAGACCGTAGAGGTCCTGGTGGAACTGGAGGGATATCGGGAGGTTGAGGGAGGCGATGCTGGTCTGGACGATCGAGACGAAGACGTTCATCATCACCAGCGCGCCGACGACCGGGACGTTCGCCCGGCTGCTCGAGGCCATCCGCCCCCTCTCCGTTTCACGGGTTAAAGAGCGAAGGGCCAGTCGCGCCCCTTCTGGTCGGGCCGACCCATCGACGGGCGCCGGGATCGCGACCCGGGGAAGTCTTACTTAGGACGGTCCGGATGGCCGTGCGATGCTCAACCCGAGCGCGAAGAAGAGCCTTCTTGCGGAGATCGAGGGTTGGATCCAGAGGGCCGAGAAGGAGAGGGAGCCGTTCGACAGGTACGTCTCCTATTTCACGGCGTTCAGCATCCTCTACAACCTGTACGCCAAGGAGATGGACGCGGACGTCGACCTCGCCTTCGGAGAGAGGAAGAGGGCGATAGCGGCCGGGGAGCTCGTCGCCGACAAGGGAGCCCTCCTCGACGACCTCAGGCAGCCGCTGAGGGACTACTTGGAGACGATCCCGGCGTTCAGGGAGGAGTACTGGGGGAGGTCGCACCCTACCCCGATAGCGAGCCGGCTCAGGGAGGCTTTCTACAGCGAAAACGCGTCCGACACGACCGAGTACCTGCTCAAGTGGCTGTACAAGGTGAGGTGCAACCTCGTCCACGGGGAAGAGAACTACGACGAGGAGCTGGACAGGACCATCCTCGGCTACAGCAACGCGATCATCGCGAGGATTCTCTCGGTCGCACTCGCGGAGTACAAGCGAAGGTTCACCTGAAGAGGTCGCCCGCAAGGCCGCTGCACCATCGTCGGGTCCTAGACCAAAGGTCGAGTACCAGGAAGCACCGCCGACGCGTCCGAGCACCCGCTCGCATCAGCGCCTTCCCTGGGGTCACCTCGCCGCGCTCCGGGTCGTCGGCATCTCGATCGAGGCGACCCCGTCTGCCCCGGCTACCGCGCGCTCGAGCGGAGCCGAACCTATTCCGACGCCCGAGCAGGACGATTGCCTAGGCCTTCCGGGCGACCAGCAGCTGGGACCCGCTCGTCCCCGTGAAGAACCCCATGCCGGCCTCCGGCACCCCTGCCCTCTTGGCGTGCTCGTAGAGCGAAGGATGATCGACGACGGCCTCTCCGAAGCCGGCCCCCTTCGCCAACTCGACGAGCTCGCCGTCCTCGTAGAACCTCAGCCTGCTCGCTATCGGCTCGGGCGCCGCGGGAGTGCCGCGGAGCGCCTCGGTGCCCGTGAACACCAGGAATCGGCCCCCGGGGCCGAGCACCCTCAGGACCTCGCCGAACGCGACGAGCGGGTCCGGTACGAAGCCGACGACGCCGGTCATCACCGCGCAGGAGAACACCCCGTCCGGGAACGGCAGCGAGCCGGCCTCGGCCTCTCTCACCTCGAGCCTGCCCTCCTCGACGGCCTCCCGATTCGCCTCGGTCGCCACCCTGACCATCTCCGCGCTGTGGTCGACACCGGCCGCGCGACAGCCGCTCTTCAGGACCTCGTGGAGGAACGCGCCCCCTCCGCAACCCACATCCAGCAGGCGGTCGTCGGGAGACAGAGACAGGACGTCGAGAATCGCGAAGAAGTTGGGCCAGTGGAACGTCGGGTCCCTGTAGACGCCGCGGGAGCGCGCTCCCGACGGGCGTCTCGCGCGCCTGTCGGTGACCCAGTCGCCGAACCGCTGCGGAGCGGTCGCCGAGATGAGGGGAGCGACGACCTCGCCGGCGAACCACCCGAGCAGCTCCTCCCCCTCGTCCCCGAGGACGCTGCCCCAATCCTGGCTCTGGACGGTCACCCGGCTCCCTCGCCCTTCGGCGCCAGCGGCGACCGTCACCGTCATGGTCGAGGGGTCGCCGTCCTCCCAGCTCCTGGCGCGCCACACCAGGGAGATTCGCTCGCCGGGCCTCCACTCTGCGACGGAACCGACCTCGTAGTCGCCCTCCCTGATGCCACCTCCGAGACGGGCGTCGAACCTCATCCCGCGGGCCTCGAGCGCGGACGTCAGTTCGTCGACGAGGGTCTCGAACGCCTGCGCCGGCGCCAGCGAGGCGTCGACACTGAGAGTAACGTGGGACGTCACGAGCCCAAATGAGGGGGCGGGAGTCTTAAGCTTGGCGCGGGCTCCGGGCCGCCCCCGGAGGGTCTGCGGGATCGAAGGACCGCGTGCGAACCGCCCGCGTGTAGCGCGGGCGGACCCTTCCTACCGATCGCCCCGCCTGCGAAAGGGACGCCAGAAGAAGCCCACTCCGAACGAGAGGTACCAGACGTCGAACCTGAGATAGCCCAGGGGCGTCACCACCCAGAAGATCGGCAGCGCGGAGACGAGGAATATGCCGCCCAGGAAGAGCTCGGCCCGCATGGTGCGCCTGACCCTCTCGACGACGGCCGGGTGGACGCGCAGCTCGGTCCCGGGGTTCTTGACCTCGGTCAGCAGGATGCGGGCCAGGCCCGCCAGGAGGAGGTAGATCATCCCGACGTCGATCGCGTAGGCGAAGGAGGACCACTCGACGAGGGAGAGGCTGCCCGGCTGGCTGCCGCTGCTGTCCAGCACGTACAGCGTGTACGGCTCGAGGGCCACGCAGAGCAGGAGCACCAGGTTCAGGACGAGGGATCCGCGCACCTCGACGGGCAGCACGGCCATGATGAGCGAATAGAGGTACCAGCTCACCACGACGAGCACGAAGCTGAAGACGAAGAGCAGGATGTCGGAGCCCAGCCCGTAAGGGGTCTGGGGGAGGTTCCCGATGAGGACCAGCGAGCCGATCGAGAGCGCGAGCCCGAACACGATGTCGGACAGACCCTCGATCCTCACCTTGATCCGCGGGATGCCGGCCGGTGCCTCAGACAAGCGAGCGGCAGACCACGGGGAACGGCTATTTAGCCAGAGGGGCCCCGTCGCCCTCCGCCGCGCCCTGGGGCCGACCCTTGTGAGGGAAGTGTATGCCGTGCCTCATGGCGACGAGCTCCGCGACCACGCTAAGGGATATCTCCTCGGCCGAGACGGACCCGATGTCCACGCCGACCGGGGTGTGTATCGAATCGAGGAACGACTGCGCCACGCCCATCTCTCGCAGCCTCCCGATGGTCTCCCTGCCCCGCTGCCGGTCCCCCATGAACCCCACGAACCCCACCCGCTTCCTCGAGAGCGCCTCCAGGATCGGCACGTCCCTCTGGTTGTGGGTCACCACGACGACCGAGTCGGACGGGTCGAACGAGAACC
The DNA here is from genome assembly GCA_049515775.1 of Nitrososphaerales archaeon. Lineage (GTDB taxonomy): Archaea > Thermoproteota > Nitrososphaeria > Nitrososphaerales > Gagatemarchaeaceae > Gagatemarchaeum. Next base: position 5,559 of record JBEKTS010000027.1, read on the forward strand.
TTTCGAGGTCGTAGTCCCCTAGCTGGCTGTCGGGCTTCTGGGACAGGACCGAGAGCTTGTCGATGACCACCGTCTCGTACCCCACCATGCGGGCGACCAGCACCAGGCCGTCCTCGAGGTCATCCGCCCCTTCGCCGATCACTATCAGCCGGTCCCTGTGCGAGTCCGGGTCCAACTGCCCATCTGCGTCTCCATCGGAGCCACGCACCGCGGCTCTACATAAGTCGAGAGGGTGGGCCGCCCCGCCGAGGCCGCCCGGGGAGAGGCCGGAGGGAACGTCTTAAGAACTCCCCCAGGCCCAAAAGGGCCATGCTATCGGGTCCAGAGATCGAATACCTGAAGGCGCAGCGGCTCGCCCGGCTCGCCTCAGTCTCTCCCAAGGGTCAGCCGGAGGTCTCTCCGGTGGGCTTCGAGTGGGACGGGAAGTACCTCTACGTCGGGACGCACAGCCAGGGGTTCTTCCCCATGACCCAGCGGGTCAAGAACATAACCCGGGGGAACGCGCGCGTATCGCTCGTCGTGGACGACCTGGTCTCCGTGGACCCGTGGAAGGTGCGCGGCATAAAGTTCCTCGGAACGGCCGAGATCGTGGAGCGGGAGGGGCGGTTCGGGAAGGGCAAGTACATCCGCATCACCCCGAGGGTCTCGGTGAGCTGGGGGATCGAGCCCGAGGAGCAGGGCAAGTGGAACTCCAAGAAGGTCCACGCCTGAGCGCAGGGAGGGATGCTCCGGCGGCCCTCCCGGGAGAGATGACGAACGAACCACCGTCCGTCTTGAGGCCCCGCCCAGGTTGCGCCGGAAGCTTTAGATTGCACGCGCCCGCCGCACGCTGAACTGCTATGATGGACGACCACAGCCAGCGCCAGCGCGCCAGATGCCCCGTGTGTCAGGGAAGCGTCGAGCTAGTTCGTCCCAGCGAGTACGGGTACGGCTCGTGGACCCTGGACGAGCCGTCGCCGACCGTGGACTACAAGATCACGTATTCCAGCTGCGACGTCGGGGGCCACAGCGTCAAGATATTCTGGAAGAAGCCGTACTTCTCCGGTTACGGCTAGGCCGGCGAGAGGCGCTCCCGCTCACCATCGCGCCCTCCGCCGACGATTGGCGCCCCACGGGGAGTCCCGGAGCCCATGCATGCGAGGCGCCCGCCAAGTTATTCTACCGCCGTCGCGTGGGTGCGGAAGTGCAGCCTTACTCCATAGGAAATCCGGGCGGTCTCCATGGGAAGGCCCCGAGCGCTCCGTCGAGCGGGGCCACCGGCCTTCGCAGGAGCTTGGGGAGCCCATCGGGCGGCCCCGCCGGCGCGCCGGGTCCCTACGCCGTGATCGACACCTCGGCGGGGGTGATCGTCGCCGAGCTCTTCCCCTCATCGGCGCCGAAGACCGTCGCGAACTTCGTGAGCCTCGCAAACGCCGGCTTCTTCACCGGCCTGGTCTGGCACCGGATAGTGAGAGGGTTCGTGATACAGACCGGAGACCCCCTGTCGAAGAACGGGGGCGGGGACCGGAACCGCTGGGGGACCGGCGGGTCGGGCCAGACCATCCCCCTCGAGGTGCGCGACGCCAGCCTCAGGAACGACACCGGCTGTCTGGCGATGGCGAGGTCCCAGGATCCGAACAGCGCGAGCTCGCAGTTCTACATCAACCTGGCCGACAACGGGTTCCTCAACGGCCAGTACGCCGTCTTTGGAAAGGTGGTGTCCGGGTTGGAGGCGGCGATGGCCATAGGCAGCCTGCCAGTCGACCCGGCACAACGGCCGGCCGTCCCGGCCCAGGCGATGGTAAAGAGCGTAACGATAAGGAACACCCCCTGAGGCGCCACGACGGGCGGGACACCCGTGCACGGCAGGGTCCCCATCGGTCGACGCTGCTACGCCGTCCGACGCCCCCGGCACGAGCCGTCGGACCCGGGAGGAGACGCTACGGACCCGTGGAATCGGCTCCTCCGCGCGGCTGGAAGGCCATCACCGGTGCTTAGTTTTCATCATCCGAGCCGAGCATCCCTCATCTAGGTCTCCCCACCCCGGGGCTAGCGTTTGCGTTGTCTAGCCCGAACGAGATCGCCACGAACGGAGCCCGGGAGAGGGCGCGGGAGACGGCCGAGCTGCGCTATGCGTTCCGCTGGCACGCCGCGGCATACGCCGCGGTCAACCTCCTCCTGGTGGGCGTCTGGTACGCTTCCGGAGCCGGCATCCCGTGGTTCGTCTTCCCGCTCGGCGGCTGGGGTATCGGGCTGGCGGTCTGCTGGTTCCAGGCCTACGGGAGCCCGGGCGGCGACTGGACGGACCGGGAGACCGAGCGGATCCTGAGCGAGGGGCGACGCGAGCGGACGGGAGCCTGACGGCGATGGCCGAGGTGTTTCGCGGGGCCGTGCGGCCCAGACCGACGAGCCCTTCGTCGTCTTCCTCCTCGGGATGCGCATCGACAAGCCCTGGGTGCTAGGGCGATGGATCCCGGCCTTCGCCGCGATGCCCAGGATGCTCCGCAGCCTGGCCGATCGTCCGGAGAAGGGGTCCCTGGGAGGCCACGCATTCGTCTACTGGCGCAGCGTCGCCATGGTCCGGTACCGGCGCTCGTTCGAGGAGCCGGAGGGGTTCGCACGGGGCCGGTCCGAGCCGCGCGTCGCGGCCCGGTGCCGGTTCGACAGGGCGGTGGGCTCCGACGGCAGCGTGGGCGCGTGGCACGAGGCCTGCCTCGTCCAGCCGCAACCGCACGAGTCGGTGTACGTCAACGTGCCGAGGTTCGGCCTGGCAGAGGCGACGGACCGCGTCCCGGCGACGGGAGCCGGGAGACGGCCACGATGCGCCTCCGAGCCACGAGCGAACCTCCGGGCGCTCCAAGCCCGGGATGAGAATCGAGGGGATCGGGAGTCGGTCCAAGAGGCTCGGGCGAACCCTTATGCGTCGCGAAACATCCTCTTCCGCGGCTGTGATGAATGCACGTTAAGCTCCTCCGAATGGAGAGATAACGGCCAGACTGAGCCACAATAGCTCGCCCGCCCTCCGTTGCGCCCCCCGGTCGATCCTCACGTTTCTCTCCTTCCCTGCCATCGGTCAGGCCGACCGACCGGCGGGGGGCGCGGCGCTGGAGCGCGAGCGGTGCTCGCAGCCTTAAGTACGAGCGCGCCCCTTTATGCAGCAGAGGCCATTGGAATGCCAGTAGTAGAGGAAGAGATCAAGACCACCGTCGGCGAGATCCTGAAGATCCTTTCGATGAAGAACGTCGTGAGCGAGCCCATGGACATGGGTGACAGGGTCGTCATCACGATCACAAAGGTCGGCGTCGCATTCGGCGCGGGGAGCGGCGAGGGCAAGGGAGAGCGCGGCACGGCCGGGACCGGAGGCGGAGCGGGCGGCGCCGCGGGCGTCACACCCATCGCGGTCCTCGTAGTCTACAAGAACACACCGGGACCAGACGGAGTGAAGGTCCTCCCCCTGGCGCCACCGAGCGCCATAGGCCAGGCCATCGGGGAGATCGCATCGGCCATGTCCGAGAAGATGCACCCAAAGGTGGCGGACAAGGCCGAAGAGACGGCCAAGGCCGAGACAAAGTAGCGCCCACGGACCGCGGACGACCGTGAGAGGGGCCCGGGCCCGCCGTTGACTCTTGAGCTCGTGCTGATAGCCGTCCTTCTCGCCCTCCTCGCCCTTGCGACGGCCTTCCTCACCATCCCGCTCACCGTCTCCCTCCGGGCGTCCGTCGGCGCGGGCTCGACGAGGGGCGAGGTCTCCGTCCGCTGGCTCGGCCTGAGGTTGCTGCGCAGGCGGATCGGCGACGGAGGACGTGCCGGAAAGAAAGAGAGGGATCGTACCTCCCCGAAGGTCGACGCGCTGAAGATGATCCGGCTGGCGCGGGAATCGGTCCCGTCCCTGACCATACTGCTCAGAGCCTTCAGAAGGTCGGTCTCGGTCCGGAAGCTCTCGGCGTCCCTCAACGTCGGGTTGGGCGACCCCGCCGAGACCGCAACCTTCACCGGGTACGTCTGGGCGTTCACCCGGGCGGCCAACCTCCGGCCGGGGACCTCCCTGGTGGTCGAGCCCGACCTCGACAGGCCCAGGCTCGACGGTTCCGTGAACGCCGAGGTCGGGGTCAGACTCCTCCCCCTCGTCGTCGGCTTCCTGAGGGCGTACAGCAAGAGGCCGTTCAGGAGCCTGATCCGAGAGGCCAGGCGAGCGAGAGAGGGAGGGATGACGGCGGAGTGATTCCCGGACTGACCGAGGGGACGCGGGTCGAGGAACAGAGGCTCGCAGAGCTCGAGGGAGGAAGGACAATCCACCTGCGGGTAAGGGTCAGGACCATCGCGGACGCGGACGGAAGGCTGTGCGCGCTGACCGCGACGCCCTTCGCCGTCGTCGTCGACGATCCTCGAGGGAGATATGCCATCCCGCTCCCGGAGGACGACTCGGAGAGCGGACTCGGCGGTCTCCTGAACGTCCTTCTCGACCCCTTGCTCTAGTCCTCGTCCCCTAGCGCTCGGCGGTCCCCCGGGCTTCGCTGGCCATGGGTCCAACGGCGGACGCGTCGAATCCAATCCGTTCTTCCCCTCGTCCGTCCTCTCCGTGCCCCGCGCCCGGACGTCAGGTCTCGCCGTTCCTGTAGATCGTGATGCTTATCCCCTCCTCGGCCTCGCTCTCCACCAGCCTCTTCCTCGCGTTGATCTCCCAGACCTCGTTGTCGTCGTCGATCAGCCCCAGGCCCTTCCCGCGCGTCGTGTTGTCGAGGTCGCTCTGGATCACGTCCAGCACGGTCTTGAGCAGGTTGTCGATGTCCTTCTTCCGCCTCGTCTCGGTCACGCCCGGCGCGCCCTTCCAGAGGTAAAAGTCCACGGTCACGCTCAGGCCGCTGCCGTCCAGCCGCCTCCTCGCCTTCTCGATCCCGGCCGGACCGACCTTCTGGAGTATGGCGTTGCGGAGGGACCTCTTCACCTCTATCTTGTGCCCCTTGCCCGTGCCAAGGACGTGAGGCTCGAAGCCTCTCAGATCCACCCTGAAGATCGGTTCTCGGTTCAACTCAAGACTACGGGTCGTTTCAGACGGGCTGCTTGGCGCCGCAGTTGGGGCAGAAGACGGAGCGGGCCGCTACCTCGCTGCCGCAGTTGGGGCAGAAGAACCTCTCGGGCTGACCGGCGGGGGCTCCCAGGGTCGCCGGTGGCGGCACGCCGCCGAAGAGGGTCGCCGGTGGCGGGGGCGATATCCTGGCCAGGTTCGAGTAGTAGTAGACGGTCTCGGCTATCGGGAGCAGGGGGAGATAGAACGCCGAGAGGATGCCGCTCACGATGCTGCTGGCCTCGCCGAAGGGCCCGCCGATGATGCCGGCTATGACCGAGCCTATCACGACGATTATGAACAGGACCAGAAAGAGGGCGAAGGTCTTCAGCCACCTGTGGCTTACGAGCTCGCGGCTCCTCCCCAGGCTTCCGAGGCCCTGACGCTCGATGATGACCACCGGGAAGGCGAGGAAGAACATTATCGCCAGTATTATGCCCGGGACCACGAGGGCGATGAGCCCCAGTAGCACGATGATGCCGACGATGATCCCGACCACCCAATACCAGACTATCCTCGACGCGGAGTAGCGGGTCGCCGCGCCCAGGCTCGTCTGTCCACTCGAGATAGCGTCGGACGCCATCTTGATCGCGGTCCCCTGGATGATGGGGAGCAGAATCACCCCCACGATAAACAACAGGCCGCCCAGCTCGAACAGGGTTCCGAGGGCCCCCGGCGCCAGGCCGACGACGCCGGTGGCCGATGTGGTGGTCAGGCTCCCCGCGGTGATGGAGTGCCTCAGCAGCGTCGTGATCACCCCGAAGATGACCTCGACCACCGCGAAGAGGATCACGTACTTGACGAAGTCCCGACGGAAGTACTCGAAGGACTTTGAGATGACGTCGACGAGGCTGAGCTCCTGCCCGATCGCCTTCCCCTCGGACATGGGCTGCGTCGCTCGAGCGCGGCTACATAATCGTTTGGCCGTCTCCGCCCGCGGCCGCACGAGAGGCGGACAGCCAACGTTATAGCGCACCTCTCCGGCACGAGCCGACCAGCGATGCCCTTCAAGATGGCGATCCTGCCACCCGAATACCAGGAGGAATGGCCCGAGAAGATCAGAGAGGCGATCCCGGGCGCGGTCGTCGAGGTCTTCGGCGCGCCCGAGGAGGCCGAGGCGTTCATCCGGGACGCCGACTGCGCCTTCGGGTTCGTCACCCCTGAGCTCTTCGCCAGGGCCAGGAAGCTGCGCTGGATCCAGTGCAACGCCGCCAGCCCTCCCCCGTCGTTCTGGCACGAGGCCCTGCTCAGGAGCGACGTCACGGTGACGAACTTCCGGGGCATATACAACGACCACGTCGCCGCGCACGCGCTCGCCTTCATCCTCGCCCTCTCGCGCCGCCTTCCGGAGTACGCCCGGTGGCAGCAGAGGAGGGAGTGGGGGCCGATGAAGGCCGCCACGTTCCTGCCCGAGTCGACCGTCCTCATAGTGGGAATGGGCGGCATAGGGGTCGAGACGGCGCGCCTCTGCGCGGCCTTCGGCATGACCGTGACGGGGGTCGACCCCGTGGTCAGCAGGAATCCGACGCCTCCCCCCTCCGTGACGGCCGTGCACCCGCCCGAGGCCCTGGACGGGCTCCTCCCGGGCGCCGACTTTCTCGTCCTGATAACCCCCGAGACGCCCGAGACGGTGCGCATGATCGACGCCAGGAGGCTGGGCCTCATGAAGCCGGGCTCCTTCCTCGTGAACGTCGGCCGAGGCAGGTGCGTCGTCACGCGGGACCTCGTCGACGCGCTCGAGGCCCGGAGTATCGCGGGCGCAGCCCTCGACGTCTTCGAGGAGGAGCCGCTGCCGCCCGACAACCCCCTGTGGGAGATGCCGAACGTGCTGATCACCCCGCACGTGGCGGCCAAGCCCGACTCCCGCATGGTCCCGGAGCGCCGGACCCGGATCTTCATCGAGAACTGCGTGCGGTTCGATCAGGGCAGGCCCCTCCTCAACGTCGTCGACAAGTCGAAGCGGTTCTGACGGGCGACGCCGCCTTCTCTGATCAGGCCTCTTCCCAGGCGTATCCCTTCGGGACCCTCCTGATCCTTCCGAGCGACATGTGGCCCGCGAAGACCGGAGCGTCCTCCAGGGACGCCTCGGCGAGGAACCAGGCCCTCGACCTCAGGTTGGTCTCGGGGTCGTTCCACGCGGCCATGATCCGGGGGTCGGCCACGTCCATCGGCTCGTGGAAGAGGTCGCCGATGCAGTATAGGGTCCTCGCGCCCTCGGAGGCGACCCGCACGATCTGGTGCCCCGGGCTCTCTCCGGGCGCCGGCACGATCGTGATTCCGGGAGAGACCTCCGTCTCGCGGTCGATGAGAGTGAGCACCCCGGCCGCGCCGAGGACTCCGAGCGAGTTCATGACGTCGGGGACGCTCTGAAGGTCCGACCTCGTCTCGGCAGAGTTCCAGTCTCCGGCCCCGAGGTAGTACCTCGCCTTCGGGAACGCCGGGACGTAGCTCCCGTCCTCTCCTCGGACCGTCGAGCCGATGCAGTGGTCCAGGTGGGAGTGGGTGATGATGACGTGGGTGACCTCCTCCGCTCCCACGCCCGCCTCGGAGAGCTGGGAGAGCAGCGACGGAGGAGGGACGTACCCTCCCTTCGGCCTCCAGGGCTGGCCGGGCGGGCAGAGCGCCTCGTAGTCGCACGGGTCCAGGACGACCGAGGCCCCTCCCAGCGAGATGTGCGCGCTGTAGACCGGAAAGTCGGCCTGCCAGCCCCAGTCGACCCCCGGAGGGAGCTCCGTCCCCTCCCTGACGATCTCCGAGACCTTCATCGTGAGCTTGCCCGCCTCGAAGACCGTCAGGACCGCGTCGCCTACACCTATCCTCCTCGAGTAGCCGGGCACGTCCGTCCGAGGGAGGCTCGAGTTAAATCGGTTGCCCCGGGCGTTCCAGAGGACGCCGCCCGGCCCGCCGATGTCCTGGGTGGACGACCGCCGGCGACCTCATCGTGCCGTCCGAGGGCGCCGATGGGTTCATCTGCGCCCACTCCAGGGCTCGCATCCTACGCCCTTCGAGATGAGCAGCCTTGAGCAGAGAGACCCACAGCATCCTGGGCATGTCCAGGGCCGTCCTGCTCGACCGGAACGTCAGGACCATCGCCCTCACCAGCCTGATCTCGGGGATCTACATCGGGATGCTGAACACGCTCCTCCAGCCGTTCACGGTGGGACTGGGGTTGGGCGTCGTAGCGCTGGGGGTCCTGCAGGCCCTGGGAGGACGGTTCAGCGGGCTCTTCCCGGCTCTGATACAGCCGCTGGCCGGCCACCACTCGGACGTCTTCGGGAGGAAGGTCGTGATCCTCGCCGGGAGCGTGACGACGATCGTCTCGATGATCCTCTTCCTGCTCGCCGCCGTGACCCGCGATCCCGCCGCCGTCCTGGCCGCGTTCCTGCTCTACGGACTCTCCTCGCTCTCCAGCCCCGCCTCCCAGGCGATGGTCGCCGAGTCGGTCGAGATGGTCCCAGTCCGGATGGACGTCGCCTTCAGCGCCGTCTTCCTGCTGGGGACGCTCTCGGGGGCCGTGATGTCGTTCGCGGCCGGGCCGCTCGCCGGCGCGGTCGGCTACACGGCGGTCTTCGCCCTCGCCGCCGCCCTGGAGTCGGTCGACCTCTACCTGTACGCCCGGGAGCTGAGGGAGAGCAGTAGCAGTAGGACGGGAGCCGAGGGGACCGGGGAGGCCTCGTTCTCCTTCAGGAAGGCCCTCTCGGTCCCGAGGGGGTTCGCGGGCCTCTTCGCCACCTTCGCGATGGACTCGTTCGCCTTCGGCATCACGACCACGATAATCTACGGGATGCTCGTCACGACCTTCGGGTACTCCCTCGACGTCATAAGCCTCCTCGTGGGGGCCGTCTCGGTCGCGACCATCCTCTCCCAGTACCCGGCGACCAGGCTGCTCCTCCGGGTCGGGCCGATCAAGTCCCTCGCCATCTCGGAGCTCCTGGGGTGCCTGTTGATGGCGGGGTGGGCCGTCTCGGACTCGGTCGCCCTCTTCCTGGTCTTCTCGGTCGTCTTCGGGATATCGATAGCCGCCTGGGTGCCCGCCCAGCAGTCCTTGATCATGGCCCGCTCCCCCGCTGGCGAGCGAGGAAGCATCGGGGGGCAGCTGGCCGTCTACAGGGGCCTGGTGGCCTTCCCCGCCCCGGTCCTGGGAGGGTTCCTCTACCAGACGCTAGGGTTCCGGGCCCCGATGGTCGCCAGCCTCGTCGCAGCCCTCGTCTGCGTCGTCATGATCGTCAAGTTGCTTCCCCGGGCACCCGAGGGCGACTCGGGTCGGGGGTCCGACGGGCTCGCTCGGGATGCGCCCCGGTGATGGACCCGGGCGAGAGGGAGGGGCGAGCGCGCAGGAGAGCCGGCCTCGGCGCCGGACTCCGACGTGGGTCGCCCGTCGACGCGCACGGAGGGCGGCTCTTCCCGGTCCGGGGCTAGACCATCAGCAGCCAGACGACGAAGACGATCGACGTGGCGAGGAAGAGGCCCGCCCAGAGGCGCTTGCTGTGGTCGAAGATGTCCTTCCCGCTCATGGGGGCTATTGGGAAGACACCGAAGAAAGACCCGATCACGCACATCGACAGGCCCGCCCCTCCGACCTCCGGGAAGCCGCCCTTCAGCAGCAGGAAGAACAGCCCGGCGAAGGCCAGGCCGACGAGCACCTCGGACGAGGATGCTATGGCACCCAGGCGCTTCGTGTACTTCTTGGAGTGCGCGTCCTGAGTTGGTGAAGAGAAGGGGACCCTGAATGCGAAGGTCGTGAATAGGAAGAGGAGGAGCCCCATAGGCCAGAGCGCAGTCTCGCTCCAGACGCCGTTGCTTCGCAGGTAGGCGGTCGAGAAGAACTTCTGGACGAACCCGACGAGGACGCCCGTGGTGAAGAAGACGGGGAGAAGCGCCCACATCTGGTCGAGCGTGACGACCTTGACGTAGGAGAAGGAGACCGCCAGCACGACTATCGAGACGGCGTACGCCACCACCTCGGTCCGGGTAGGCTTGAAGCGGGAGCCGGCCTTCTCGATCGCTTCCCTCTCCTGCTTGGAGGAGACAACCTCTTCCATCCACTTCCTCACGTTGTCGGGGATCACGCCCTTGGTCTTCTCTGCGAGCGAACCGCCCAGGCCGCCCAGGGGGTTGCTCACGGCCGCGTAGATCAGCGAGACCACCCCGACCACGGCCCCAGACGCGCCGACCGCGGCGACCGCGTTCGTCGGCGCGGGAACCCAGACCTGCTGCGCGAGGTCCTGCGTCGACGAGGACGCCGTAGTCTGGACGGAGCTCGACGCCGCCGTCGTCGTGGTGGCGGAGGTCTGGCTCGTCGACGCGGTCGCAGTGGCGGACGAGTCGGATAACACCGAGACCGTGCCGTCGCCTTCGTTGGCCACGAAGACCTCCCCCCTCGCCGGATCGTAGGCGGCGCCGTAGGGGTCGGTCCCCACGCTCACGTTCGCGACGACCGCGTCCGTGCTGTCGGACACGACCGAGACCGAGGCCGAGGCCTTGTCGAGCACGAACACCTCGCCCTGGCCGGAATCGTAGACGACGGCTCTGGGGGTGGCCCCCGCCGCTATGGTCGCGACGACGGTGTCGTCGCTGTCCGAGATGACCGAGACCGCGTCCGAGACGGAGTCGGCGACGAAGACCTCCCCCCTGGCCGGGTCGTAGGCCACGCCCAGGGGGCCGCTCCCCACGCCTATGGTCGCGACGACCGTGTCGTTGCTGTCCGAGATGACCGAGACCGAGCGGGAGAGGGCGTTGGCGACGAAGACCTCGCCCTTGGCCGAGTCGTAGGCAAGGTCGTACGGACCGCTCCCCACGCTCACGGTCGCGACGACCGTGTCGTTGCTGTCCGAGATGACCGAGACGGTCCCCTCGCCGGAGTTGGCCACGAAGACCTCCCCCCTGCCCGAGTCATAGGCGAAGGACGCGGGAGAGGTCCCCACGGGCACCGTCGCCACGACCGCGTCGGTCTCGTCTGATATGACAGAGACCGAGTTGGCTCCGTAGTCGGCGACGAAGACCTCGCCCCTGCCGGGGTCGTAGACGTCTCTGTACGGTGCCTGCCCCACGGTCACGCTCGTCAGTATGGAATCGTTGCTGTCCGAGATGACCGAGACGATCCCCGTGCCGGAGTTGACCACGAAGACCTCGCCCCTGCCGGGGTCGTAGGCGACCCCCCAGGGAGCACCTCCGAGCGTTATGGTAGAGACGACCCCGGTCGCATGGACCGCGCTCGATGCCGAGAACGCCAGGGCTACGATGAACAACGAGCCAAGGAGCTTCAAGAGTTTGGTCTTCACCAACGCTCGCCGGTCTCCTCTTCTCCCGGCGCGGCCTCAAGAGATTCGGCTTAATACCTTCGCACATTTTCCCGGATCATCCTGGATATCATTGGCGGTTGGATCGCCGTGCGAAAACCTCCGAGCGGCGGGGGTCCGGAGATGGCCCGCCGATACGGCGTCCCGGACCTCGACCGAACCTGGCCGCTAGGACGACGGCGGCCGCCGCCGCAGCCACGCACCCGGTCGAAACCGGACCACCCGGGTACCACCTTTTATAGAACGGTCTGCTCATCCACAGCGATGGTCGCAGATGGGCGCGGCGATGTGCGGGTGACTCGAGCACATGGCGGTGCTATCTCCACCCAGTAGGAAGCCGGTACTGTCGGAGATAGACAAGAAGATTCTGAAGGTCCTCCTCGATCCCGACAGGAGGATAACCTCGGGGAGCCTGGCGGGACAGCTCGGCATACCCAGGACGACCGTGCAGCGCAGGCGCAAGATCCTTGAGAAGCGGTTCCTCGAGTTCGAGTACGTGCTGAAGCTCGAGGAGCTGGGATTCAGGCGGGTGGATTTCTTGATCTCCACCGAGAGCGGCATGAGCGTGTCCGTCGGACAGGAGCTGCTGAAGCGCGACGAGGTGGTCTACGTCGGCAGGAGCGTGGGGCAGCACACGATAGACCTGAAGGCGGAGGTGATCCTGAAGGACAACTCGGAGCTGCTCGAACTTCTCGAGGTCGTAAAGGGCATGGACGGGGTCAAGGAGGTGGAGTGGACGGAGATCGTGAAGGTGCTCGGCAGGAAGAGGTCCATCCCCAGCGGGATAATCGACAGGATGTAGGGTCAGGATCGGCCTCGAGGACGATGGGCGCGATGCTAGGGGTTCGTTCTTATACCCGGGATTTCTGCGTCGTTCGAGGTGCAGCGCCTTGAGCTCAAAGAGCTACGGTAAGGGCCGAGCCTTCGGCGCGCATTCCGCCAGGACTCGACCATGAGCCGCGCCCAAAGGGACCCGAGGCTGTCGGAGATGGACCGGAGGATACTGAAGGGCCTCCTGGCTCCGAACCATGGGGCTAACGTCAACCTCACCGCCTCGGAGTCCTCCGACGAGGCGATGGTCGCCGACCTCGGGCTCCCCCTGTCGACGGTCAGGAGGAGGCGCGCGGTGCTGGAGAAGGACTTCCTGGAGCGCCACTACACCATGAACGTGGCGGAATTCGGGTTCCGGCGGGTGGACTTTATGATCGCGACCCAGAGAGGGCTCGCCGCCTCCATCGCGAGGGAGCTGTTGAAGATCAACGCCGTGGTGCGCGTCTGCCACAGCATCGGAGAGCCCACGATCGACCTGAGGTCCGAGGTGATCATAAGGGACAACGGGGAGCTGATCGAGCTACTGGAGCAGATCAAGGCCATGGACGGGGTGAGGAACGTCGTTTGGAGCGAGATCGTCAAGGTCGCGGGGGACAAGGGCTCCGTCCCAGCCGGCATCATCGAGATCCTCTAGGGACGGCCCCGTGCGCACGGGCGCGGGCCTCGGAGAAGCTCCCGTGCCCGGGGTTCTCGCGCGGTCTTTTCGACCTGATTTCTGCCCGAGGAGGGCAAAACGCCATCCTTTCCCGGGATTGTGGGCTCAAGTCATTTGTATTCCCTCCAGTCGTGAACCACCAGAGGAGAAGTGTGGAAAAATGACCGCTAGACCCAGGGCGCCGGCGTCTGCGCTGAATCCTCCCACCGGTGGTCGCGGGCTCGGAAGCCTCCGTGGACCGGGATGGAACGGCAAGATGGCGGCCCAGGACACGGCGCAGACCGCTATGGCGGCGGCCCCGAGCCTGTCCGGCGCGGAACGGCACGACCCAGCGGGACGGTAGTCGCTCATGGAACCCAGCGAAGGAGCAGCCGGAGCCCGTCCCCAGAGGATGGCGCAGGTGGTGAACCTGATCACGGACATGGGACCAGACCTCGGCCTGGTCGCGAGGACGGCCGGCGTCCACAAGGAGACCGTCAGATACTGGTACAAGAAGAAGATTCTGGGCAAGGGGATGATGGTGCAGGCCATCCCCAACGAGGCAGCGCTCGGGCTGAAGCCGATCGCCGCGAAGCTCCGCGTGGCCTCGACCTTTCTCCCGCACACGCAGGCCGCCTTCACGGCGATGAGCCAGCTGAGCTTCGCCGCGACCCTCGAACTGGCCCTGCAGAACGAGTACTACGTCCTCCAGGCGTCCGTGCCCGGGAGATTCGTCACCGAGTACGAATCGTTCATCATGCAGCTCAAGGATATGGGGGTCTTCGAGTCCGTCGAGCTCTACGAGTTCGATTGGTCCAGGAGGATCCCCATGCATGCCGAACACTACGACTTCGAAGCGTCCCGATGGGACTATGACTGGCAGAACCCGTCGTCCGTCAGAAGGGATGAGGAGGACAAGCCGAAGCCCTCCGCGGAGACGAAGGTGGACCAGACGGACCTTCTGATCCTGAAGGAACTCCAGCTCGACGCCAGCAGATCGCTGATCAAGATAAACCGGGCGATCGAGGAGAAGAACAACATCGAGCTCAACTACAAGACGATGGAGTGGCACTACCGCTGGCACGTCATAGAGGGCGGCCTCATCGACGGATATTCGATCGGTTGGTCGGGGACCAATCACGACCACCCGACCGGGACCGTCGGGCACCGACGGCACAGGTACATGGTCGTCAACGTGATCGTGAAGGAGATAACCGACGGCGAGTTCCTCGAGTTGAGGGAGAAGGTGAATAGGACGCCCTTCCTCTGGAGCGAGATGAGGGGGAGGGACTATCTGGCGCAGTTCGCATTCCCGGTCGAAGAGATTGCGGACGCCTTCGAATATCTTCGGGACATCCTCCGTCCCTTTGGGGAGAAGGCGAGCCAATGCGTCGTGGACCAGAGGGCGACGGAGGTCGTGCTGCCCTACAACGGATGGAACGACTCGGAAGAGGAATGGAGGCTCGAAAAGGACAGGATGCTGAGCCACATGGAGTACCTGGTCCTGGAGACGAAGAACTGGACGGCTCCCCGTGCTCTGGCTCCTCGCGCAGACGCCGCGATCGGGCCTTCGGGGACGCCGTAGCCGAAGGGCCGTCTCCGCGGCACGACCGCTCAGCCTGGAACGGCGACCCCTCTGGCTCCCCTCTTCGAGGTCACGGCCGCCGGGTAGCGCCTCTGCAGGTGCCCGCAAGAGAGCCTGGCCTGCCTGACCTCCTCGTCGGGGTAGCCCGGCATCGTCGGGAGCAGGTGCCTCCCGGCGGGGTGGACGTTCCGGCCTAGTGGGACGCCGAACTTCAGGTAGATCGGCGAGGCGAGCCTGACCATCTCCGGGACGTCGTAGTGCCTCACGAACCCCCGTGGCCAGTCGGGACGGAGATGCAGACGTCGAGCGGGGCCCGGATGGCCGCCCTGATCGCCGCGAGCTGGGGGAGCGAGAGGTCCGTCATCGCGTTGAGCGTCCCGGCGCCCAGCCGCTCGAGGAGGCGCGCCGAAGCGGGGTTCCCGTGCCCGGTGCTGACCGGGATCTTCCAGACCACGTCCTTCGGGATCTCTCCCTCCTTCTTCGTCTCCCGGGGCGCCCAGAGGAGCCCCTCGTCGGCGACCAGGAAGCCCCTGATGCCGAGGCGGAGCCCTCGCTTGGCGTCCTCGACCGCGTCCTTCAGCTGGTCCATGCCCCTCAGCCTCCAGGAGACCATGGAGGTTTCGCCGACTTGGTCGCCCCGATGTCGTAGCTGGGCCCCGGCCCCGTGAAGAGGCTGGACCGCTATCCTCTCCGACCGCCCGATCTCGGCCATCTGCTCGACCTCCCAGTCCGTCAGGAGTACGACGCCGCTGCCCTGCGAGACCCGGTGCGGCGGGATCGAGTACTCCTCAGCCTTCTCGACGACCCGCCGCAGCTGCTCGGGGCTCTCGGGGCTCGGTATCTCGATCCTGTACCGGGCCCCGTCCGGGAATCTCTTGGCGGACGAGGGCAGGTCGGCCAGGTCCCCCGACGACAGGCCGATCTTCTTGAGCAGGTCCTCGGTCTTCGACCCGCGGCGCGCCCCTCGCGAGATGAGGACGCCTTGGAACCCGGAGCGTCGAGGCTCGAGGCTCGCTCCGAGACGCGGGGACTGATTCGCTAATAAGAGGCGCCCGGGAAGCCGGGAACGATGTTGATGGTCGCAGGGGTCGTCCAGAGGAGCTTCGGCGCTGCGGGGCGCGTACCGGATGCGGCGGCCGCAGCCGCAGGCCGACGAAGGGGCGAGCGAGCGGGTGAGCGATAGACCATGGCGAAGAATAGCTACTCCATAGCCGTCATCGAGGGCGACGGGATCGGCCCGGAGGTGGTCGGCTCGTCGCTTCGGGTCCTCGACTGCGTGGCCCGGAGGCTGGGCTTCGGGCTGGACTACAGGGTCGTCCCGGGAGGGGACGCCGCGCTCAGGGAGCTCGGCGACGCCCTGCCGCGACGGTCCATCGAGGCGTTCGAGTCGACCGACGCCTGCCTGAAGGGGCCCGTCGGCGAGACCGTCAGGATCATCAACGACCGGCTCAGGTTCGACTACGACCTCTACGCCAACGTGAGGCCAGCGAGGTCCTATCCGGGCATCTGCCCCCCTGCGCTCCGCCCCGACCTGGACCTGACCATCGTCCGGGAGAACTCGGAGGGGTTCTACCGCGCCATCGAGAACGAGATCAACCCGGGCGTCTTCACGACGACCGGCGTCTTCACCGAGGCGGGGGCGAAGAGGCTCGCCAGGTTCTCCTTCGAGTACGCCATCAGGAAGTCCCGGCTCAGGGGCGACGGCGAGAAGAGGGCCCCGCACGTCGTCCTGGCGACCAAGGCGAACATCTTCCCGAGGACCCACGGACTCTACCTCTCCGCCTTCAGGGAGCTCGCGGCCCAGCACCCCGAGGTGCGGTTCGAGCACTTCTACGCCGACGCCATGTGCGCGCGGCTGGTCCGGGACCCCGAGAGGTTCGATGTGATAGCCTCGGAGAACCTGCTCGCGGACCTCCTCAGCGACCTCGCAGGGCAGGTCGCCGGCGGCCTGGGGATGACTCCCGGGACGAACATCAACTACGAGACCCGGCGCGCCTACTTCGAGCCCACCCACGGCAGCGCGCCGGACATCGCGGGGAAGGGGATAGCGAACCCCATCGGCCAGGTACGGTCGGCCGCGATGCTGCTCGACTATCTCGCGATGGTGCACGGGGACGAGAGGCTGGAGCGCGCCTCGACATCGATCGAGGCGTCCATAGGGGCGCTCCTGAACTCGAGGTCCGAGAGCAGCCTGCCGATGGAGCTCGGGGGGAAGCTGGGCTCGTCGGAGTTCACGGACGCGATCGTGGCCCGGCTGGAGGCGCGCTGAGCAGGGACGGATGGAGAGAGGGAGGGCTCGCTTCGCGCCTCCGGTCCGCTCGCGCCCGTCGGAACGTCACGGGAGCGAAGACTCTCCGAGCTGGGCCGGAGGTGGACGCCAGCGAGAAAGGGGGTCGGCCGGGTGCGGTCTTCCGGCTATCCGCTCCCTATTTCTTCCGCGTGAGGGCGACGACCGGGATGACCCTCTTGGTCTTGCGCTCGTAGTCTCCGAAGGTGGGGAAGAGCTTGACCTGGTGGGCGTAGAGCGCGTCCCGCTCCTTGCCTGTGATCTCCTGGGCGTGGACGTCGATCTTCTCGTCACCGACCTCGATCTGGACGTCGGGATGGGTCTTCAGGTTGTGGAACCAGTCCGGGTGCGTGGGCGCGCCCGCCTTCGAGGCGAAGACCACGAATCGCTCCCCGTCCTTGAGGTACATCACGGGGGTGACGTGGGCCTTTCCGCTGCGCTTCCCGGCGGTGTGCAACAGGAGCAGCGGGGCTCCCTCGAAGTAGCCGCCGACCTTCCCGTGGTTCTTGCGGAACTCGGCGATGGTGTGAGCGTTGAAATCGGCGGGGCTGCTCATGCGACCGCCCCACCCGAGGTCCTCCGTGGCGCCAGCGCCTTCTGATCGTGAGCGATATCCATGCACCAGCGAGGTCGACCACGCCTAAAAACCCTTTCCAGGGTCGAAGCTCCGGGGGCGCGCCGACGAGAAGGCAGGGACAAACGTTCCCTGGGACCGGCACTCCTCCGCCGTTCCACGGCAACAGACCGCGCGCCCTCCCCCGGCCCATCGCACGGCGATGCACGGGTCTGCGGCTCCCCTAGGGACTGCCCGCTGCGGGTTGGGTCGCAGGAGGCCGCCGATCCTTGCCGGTGAAAGTGTAGTTCTTCGCGGTCAGGGACAGGAGCACCGCGACCGCCAGCGCCGCCACCCCCAGGTAGAAGATGTAGTCGAAGGCGCTCGCCGACGGGACGGTGGTGCCGGGCGGCAGAACCCCCTTTGGGAGGCTCAGCGTGTAGGTGCTCATTATCGTAGTCGCCAGGACCGGGCCCAGGGCGCCCCCGATGTTCCGAAGCATCGTGTTCAGCCCCAGGCCGGTGGCGACGTTCTCGCTCGGCAGGGAGAGCGTGACCATGTTCACTATCGGTATGATGATCGAGACGGCCCCCGCGAGCG
>JBEKTS010000028.1:0-26138 GCA_049515775.1 Nitrososphaerales archaeon
GAGACCGTCCAGGTCTGTGACGGCGAGACGGCGGTCCTGACAGCGTACAACGTATTCGTGGGGACGCCGAGCGGGTCGAGCCTCGCAGTCGTGACCCACGCGCAGTTCGCCGGCACCCTCACCGACTCGTCTGGCACGACGACCCTCGACTACACGTACCAGCTCACCGCCCTCACCGTCGCCTAGGGAAGGTCGGAGAGCGAACCAGCGCCACGCCGGCCCGTCGGCTCATGACGGGGCCGGGGCGGCTGGGACCGGCCTGCGCCTCAGGACCACCACGGCGGCCACGATCAGGGCGATCGCGACCGCGACCTCGGTTGGCACGTACGCCCCCGTTAGCGAAGATATTATCGCCGAGCTGTCCTGCCCGGCCTCGAGCCCTACGTAGATCAGGGCCGCGTCCCAGACGACTACCCCAACGGCCGAGAAGACGACGAACCTCCAGAGCTTCATGCGCGCCACCCCCGCCGGGAATGCGATGAGAGTCCTCAACAGCGGGACGAACCTCGCCAGCAGCACCGTCAGCTCCCCGTAGTCGCCCTGGAACCAGCTCTCCGCGGTCCTCAGGCGGGCCTCGTCGAGCCCGACCGACGTCCCGTAGCGCAGTACCGCCCCTCTGCCCAGGGAGTAGCCGATCGAGTAGTCTATCAGGGTCCCGACCAGCGAGCCGGCCGACGCGACCGCTACGGCCGTCCAAAAGTCGAGCTGCCCGAGATAGACTAGGTACCCCGCGAACGGGAGGACCACCTCGCTCGGCACCGGGAGGGTCGCGCTCTCCAGCATCATGAGGAAGAAGACCCCGCCATAGCCTGTCTTCTGCATCAGACTCGTCGCGAAGTTGAAGATCTGGTCGGAGAGACTCAAGGGTCATCCTGGACCCGAAGAGCGAGCGAAGGCATTCTCTCTTCGGCGGCGGTGTCGCCCGACGCCTAGATAAGGCATGACCGGCTCCGGCGTCGTCCGGCCCGCTCTGGTGGACCCTCTTCGTCGAGCCGATGAGCGTCGACCATCGGGTCCTAGGGAAACGACCACCTAGACCCAGGAAGGTCTCCGCCGCTCCGCCGGCTCGGTCTCTTCTCGCCGTCGCCGCGGGGGCGGAGGCGGCGACGGTCTTCTCCCGGCGGTCCGCCTCCTCCAGGGAGCCGACGCCTGGATGGCCGGTATGCGGTTCAGGACCATGAGCTTGCCGACCCAGGACGACCTGATGACCTCGACCCACCAGAGAAAGGAGAACCGGTTGAAGGCGTTGAAGCTGTAGGTTATCCCCAGCGGGAGGAGGGCCTGAGAGAACCCGAGGACGGCGATCAGCGCGTTCGCGGTGTCGAAGGCCATGAACTCGAGGTAGCCGGCGACGGGGAGCAGGACGAAGAAGGGGAGCAGCGTGAGGTTCAGCTGGGGCGGGTAGATGTAGGTCGAGAAGACGTAACCGAACATCGCGAGGAAGGACAGGACGACGGGGTCGTCGACGCCCTTCCCGAACCGCAGCCAGAGCATCCCGGCGAGGACGACCGCGAATGCCACCGGAGGAACGTAGTGCTTGATCGGGGAGAACAGGTCGGACGTGAAGACCTGGATCCAGGAGTTCTCGATGTACCAGTTGTAGGTGTAGCTGAACGCCTCGTACCAACGCCCGGGAGCCAGGACTATGAAGGGCAGGTTGATCAGCGCGTAGGTCCCCAGGCCCGCGCAGAGGAGGACGACCCGCTCTCGGGTGGTCTTCAGGGCGAGCAGCAGGCCCAGAGCCGGGACGGCCGTGACGAGGTTCGAGGCCGCGGACAGGCCGAGGAGCACGCCGCCGTAGGCGACCCTCCCCTCGAGGAAGCGCCTCAGCCCCGCCATGGCGAAGAAGACGCCGATCACGTACCAGTTGAGCAAGACCATGTAGACGAAGGTCGGGGTGATGATGAGGTACCACAGGACCTTCTCCTTCGGGCGCCCCCGCATCTCGGTCAGCTTGAGCATCTCTCGGACCAGAAGGAGGGTCGGGACGACGAGGAACGCGGCCGTGAAGTAATAGTAGTTCGTCACGAGGCTGCCGCTGAGGAGGCCGCCCAGTAACCCCATGGCGTACATGAACATCGCTGTGATGATTGGATACTCGACGAAGACCTGCAGGTAGGGGACCTGGACGTTGCACGCCGGGGAGCACTCCCTCGTCTGGAAGACCGTCACGATGTCGCTGTAGATGTGTCCGCCGCCGTAGGGGATGTGGAGCCATACGCCCAGGAGATAGAACGCGAGCGCCGAGGAGTAGATTATCAGGTGGAGATGGCGTCGGCGCCAGGCCATCAGCTTGCTCCGACGGCGGCCCGCCATGGCGACGGTCCAGAAGGTCGCGCTGTGCCCGCCAGCGCCCGCGCCGCCGTCACCGCGTACCTGGGTCACTTCAGGCATGCGGCGTCGATTATCCTGTCGAAGACCGCGACCCTCCTGCTCGACCGGACGGAGAAGCCGCACGACACCAGGAGCGACTCCACCTCCGCAGGGTCCGCCATGCCGACGTGCTCGTGGAGCCACTGGCGCCCTCCGGTCCGCTCCCAGAACCACCAGACGAGGTTGAAGAGGCCGTGGACCAGGTTGGGGGTGGAGACGACGAGCTGACCTTCGGTCCTCAGGACCCTGTGGGCCTCGGTCAGGGCGACCGCCTGCCTCTCCCGGTCCATGTGCTCCATGACCTCCAGGATGGTGCAGGCGTCGAAGGCGCCGTCGACGAACGGAAGGGAGAGCGCAGAGCAGACGACGTCGGGCCTCTTCTCCCTTCTGAGGTCGAGGCCGATGCTCGTTGTGGTGATCTTGTGCTCGCTGCAGCCCACGTCCAGGTTCATGGAGTTGTGCAGTATCGACCTCACGTACCTGTGCCTCTGCGCCAGGAAGAACCAGGAGAGCAGGTTGCCCGGGTAGACGTACGAATAGCGGTTCCTCTCCTTCTTCTCGACTTGGTCCCGGCGGCTCCGGGGTACCTCCCGTTCCTGCGTCCTCTCCTCGCGGTCGGTCGTGGTCGTCGTGGTGGTAGTCGCGGCGCGGTTCATGGTATCGATCACGTTCTCATGGCGGAGAGCCGCGAGCCGCCTCTGCCGGGTCTCTGGCGGCCCCGCGCCCGCCGCGGTTGGGATGCTGAGGGGCGCTATAACAGCGAGGGAAGATTGTTAGCGATGATAGACCGGTCGCCAAGCTTCAGTTCGCCCTGGTCCTCCTGAGGACGCCACATATAGAGGGTGCGCGCTCCGACCGTGATATCGACCCTGCCGCCGAGCCAAATGGCGATGCCAGGCGTTGGACGACGATGCTCTGCATCTTGCCGGACCGCCTACCGACGCGGCCCGGGCGTCGGCGCAGGGGCTTTCCTAGGTGCGATTCTTTCATATCATACACGCGCGGATGGTTTGCCCTCTGACAGGATGGAAGTGGTGGGGACATTCGTTGGGAGTGATGATCAACACGTTCGGTGGCAGACTGATCTGGTCTTTCGTCTCGCAGTTCGAGGTGGCCGAGGGTCTCGCCATAGTCGTCTCGCTGCTGCTCCTCGTGCTCCTGATGGAGTCGTGCGGTCTGAGCTCCATGTTCGACTCTCCGGTCCTGAGCGACCACCTGAGGTCGCCCCTCTCCAAGCTGTTCACGACCCTGGCGGCTGGAGGGGCGCTGTCCTACGCGCTCCTGGTCCTGTGCAACATGAAGCAGCTGAACAACGTCCTCGACCTCAACGGATTGAACGTCGTGCAGTATCCGCTGGCCGTGTTCGGTTTCATCGGCGGGAGCGCCATGGGACGGAACGGGGCGGCGGGCTACGGGGCGCTCGCCCTCATGATATGGGGGCTGACCATCGTCGCCCTGTCTCTCGGGAAGGGGCTCGCCAAGGCGGTGAGGCTGTTCGCGATACCGTCCATCCTGTTCCTCACCGTCGTGGTGCTCCTCTACGACCCAGGAGAGATGGACAGCCAGGCGGTCAACGTCGTCTCCGGGTTCACCTACGATGGCATCTCGCTCCTGAGCAACTGGGCCCTCCTCACCATCTCTCTGTTCCTCTGCGTGTTCGAACTGCTCTACCCCAGGCTCGCAAAGAGGAGAGAGTTCGATTGACCCGTTTACGTCGCACAGGCTCGGGACGCCAGAGGCTCGAGGTGGCACGCTGGAGCCTCCCCTGAGACCGGCCGCCGCACGGCGAGCCAGAAAGGCCGCCTGAGGTGACGATGGCTAGGAGGAGTACACTTCCTGCGCTCCCATGTATATCACGACGCTCTCCACGGGTTCGCTGAGGCCGACCTGGGATGTGCCGAGCAGGGTGTCGGCGTAGGCGACGGCAGCGGAGGTCGAGCTGGCGTAGAAGGTGATGTCGAGCGCGGGATACCCTACCTGGTTGCACTCCGCCTGGGGGGTGATGCAGGCGACTATGACGTACTGGTTCAGTGGCTGAGAGAGCGACGATAGCGAGATGGTCCCGGCGCTCCCCTCCGTGACGAAGAACGGGCTGCAACCCCCTGACGAGGTGCAGGCGCCCGAGTCGGTGAGGGGAGCCCCTATCGGATCGCCCTCGGAGTCCTCGCTCGTCACGGTCACGTTGAAGGCCCCGTTCCCTCCGTCCGGGAAGACCTGGATCTCGTACTGCCCGGCGACGGGGTTCCCGATCGTGATCGACTCCGCGTCTCCGCCGCAGGAGCTGACCGAAGACAGCGCCATCGTGTCCACGGCGGCGCCCTCCGCGTTGCATCCGATCTGGCCGGTCGCGGAGGGACCGGTGACGAGCACGTACACGGGGTCCGACGCGCCTTCGTAGCCGATGGAGGTGCCCGTGACGTACGAACAGTTGGGTCCGGTGCAGGTGGACTCGGACCCCGAGGCCTGGAAGACTCCGTCAGCGTATACGTCCCCTGGGCCGTTCGCCGTTATCTGCGTCTCCCAGCCGTCCGAGGTCGCGGTGCCGAGGCCGGACGGGATCGAGACGTCGGAGCCCGGGCAGCCCGAGTCACCGGGAAGGTCGTTTATCGCGGTCCAAGAGGCGCACGTGGTCCAGCCGATCAGGGCGTTGCCCTTGGTCACGTCGGTCGAGACTGTGAACGGCTGCCCCGCCGGGACCCACGTCGGCCCGTAGGGGCTGATGTTCGGCCCCAGGTCGATGCACGTGTTGTCCGGGGAGAGCGGAGGGTATCCCGACCCCGAACAGCTGTAGTACGCCGCCGCGGTGAACGTGACGAGGAACTCGTGGGCGTAGAACGGGCCGATCTCTTCCCCGGGCGAGGTGACGGTCCCGGAGCAGCCGCTGGTGCACGCCCACTGCTCCGCGGAGCCCGAGCCGCCGAGCAGCGCGCTCGCGCTCCAGTAGGAGCCCGCGTTGATCCAGACGGACGCGGGGGTGCACGGCGTCCCGTACTGGCAGGTTATCTGCAGCGTCGACTCCCCCCCGTAGTACGGGGCGTAGGTCAGCGTGGGCAGAGAGTACCCGGTGCCGGGGTCGGTCGAGAGCTCGAAGGTGACGGGCACGGAGTACTGGAGGTAGTACTCGATCGCCACGGAGATCCCTCCCTGGCTGAACGGGCCAATCTGGCTCTCGGCGACGTAGCTCCCGCACCCGACGGCGCTCCCCAGGTAGGAACAGGTGGGCACCCCCTGCCACCGCTGCAGAGAGGTCGCCGGGTTCGTGTTTATGACCGAATCAAAGGTCTCGACGGCCCCCGCCAGGACCCAGACCTCGATGTGCCCCGGAGAGATGGGCACCGCGCCGACCGTGAGGTCGCTGGCCTCGGAAGAGGAGGTGGGAGCGGACGGGACCGTCGCGTAGTCGAAGAAGGGAGCGACCGGGTTCCCTCCGCCCGAGACGTCGTAGCTGACCACCTGAGCCTGGAGGTCGAAGTAGACGTAGGTCACGGAGACGGCCGAGGTCCCCACCGAGACCGTCGTGGGCTCGCACGTGCCCGCCGTCGCCGAGAGGCACCACTCCTCGAAGATGTTCGAACCCGAGGAGAGCGCCGAGATGGTGACGGTCGTGCTCGGGTCCGCGGATATCGTGAGGAGGCCGCCCGTCCCCTCTGCGGTCTGTGAGGACCCGCCCTCCGTGTAGTCCACGGTGAAGTAGTTGCTGACCGAGAGCGGGGTGCCCAGGTTCCCCAGGCTCGGGTCGTGGAACTGGTCGAGCGTGATCGAGACCTGCTCCTCGCCCGGGGGCGAAGACGAGGACGAGCTAGTAGTCGTCGTGGTGGTCGTCGTCGTGGTGGTGGACGTTCCGGACGGCTCGAGGGCTATCCCTACCTCCGCCCAAGCGATCGCATTGACCGAGACGTAGGTCCCGGGGAAATCCGTCGGCGATGCCGCGCCCCCGGTGGAGTACTCCGCGACCCCGGATTCCTGGGTGCCGGTCATCGGGGAGAAGGCGAACCCGGTCCCGGCGGTAGGTGAGGGGACCAGCTGGATGGTCCCCACCACGCCGAGCAAGAACGCCCCGGTCTGGAAGGGGACGGAGGAGGACGTCTGGAAGGTTTGAGTGCCTCCGCCGGAGCTCGTGCCGGTGACCCCCGTCGCTGCCCCTGCCCCCGTGGCCGTCACTCCGGAGACATCATAGACGTAGACCGCGGCCTGTTCCGTGGTGTAGCTGGGGGTCACCGAGACCGTATCCGGGCCGCCGGAGGGCGGCGTGGCGTAGTAGATGTAGGTGCACACGATTCCGCTGCATCTCGATCCGGCGCTCGCATATGAGGAACCCAGGGAGTCTGTGACGGAACTCACCGTGGACCCATACAACACTACGCCGACGACGACGATGTCCCCAGATGCGACGTTGCTTCCGAACGCGACCGAGAACGGCGGGGAAGAGAATTCGTTGAAACCGGCGTCGTTCTGCTGGACGAGCGCGGCCTCGCCGGGACCAGGAGACAACTCGTTGACCGCGGCGGCCTTGGACGATGGTGCCGCCAATCCCCCCTGTGTGGGGGCGTGTGACGATACGGCACCGGACAGCGCGGTCACCCCCGCCACCGGAGAGAGGACGAAAAGGACCAGGACGACAACGGAGGTCACGCTCAGAGTGCGACCGCTCAGCGCCCCGGTGCCTCCCCGAACATACCAAATTATTGGATATCTCCATTATATTAACATAGTGGAACTCTAGCAAAGTGGGTGAGAACGCAGGAAATTGTGTATCCCGCCCGGATCGGGATAAGGTCCCGTGCGGCGCGCTCCTCAGGTCCCTGCAGGCCTTCGTCTCTTCCGCGTTCATCGGTCGGGAACGGCGCGGGTGGTCCAATGAAGCGCCTTCCGAGGTCACCGCCAGAAAGGAGCAGGGAGAGGAAGGCAGGGGCCGAGCCCGGAGCCCGCCCCTGGAGCCTTCGCCCCGCCCTCGGGAGAGGAGAGGGATGCTCCTCTAGGCCTCTTCCATCTCGGCGCTCGACCTGGCGGCGGCTGCGGCCGGGATCTCGGGGAACGCGCCCTGCATCCTCGACTCCGCCACTGCCGCGGCCTCCGAGAGGACGCTCTCGGCCTCCTCGTTGGCGACCTCGAAGTTGAGCGACGAGCCGCTCACCGAGCCGGCGTCGACGAGGATCCCGCTGAGCAGGCTCGATATCTCGCTCATGCCGCCCTCCGCCTCCGGGACCAGCCCGGTGAGGGACTGCCTCAGGCCGCTGATGACCGAGGTGGCGGGAGCGAGCGTCGTCACGATGTCGCCCATGTCCGTTATGGTGTTGAGCCTGAGCATCACCTGCTCGAGCGCCAGCCTCGACTGGGTGACCATCCTGCTGGTCTTCCTGAGCTCTCCCAGCTCGTTGGCGTATATCGACGCCCTCGCCGAGTCGCGCTTCTGCAGCGACGCCACTATCCTGCTGAAGAGGCTGGCGTCCTTCTCGCGCAGCCTCGCCATGGTCGAGTCCAGCCGGCCCATGACCGTCTGGATCTGACGGGTCGCCTGGTCGAGCCGCGGCTTGAGCGGCGCCCCCTGGTTGGCGCTCCCCCTCAGCCTCTCCCCCAGACCGGGTTGCTTCTTCTTCTGATCCCAATTATCTGCGAACTGCGACATGCCAGCCTCTCGGTGGCCGGGACAGCATATGTTGTCGGGTGTGAAGGCGGCTTGACACTTCGATTAACCCGGCGTCCGGAAGGGAAGTTGAAGAGGGCCACTTCCGTACGCGTGGCCCTCTTGGGGCAGCGTGACCTAGTCAGAGGGAGACGGAGCCTACTGCCACTGGGGCATGTAGGCGAACAGCGTCTCGCTGGTCCTTATTCCCGGCGCGTCGTCGATCTTCGCGACCTGGGTGAGAATCTCTTCTTGGTTCTTCCCGTAGACGGTCGCGAGTATGTCGAACTCACCGGAGACGACGGACGCGTTGCGGACCTGAGGGTTCTGCTCCATGGACTGGAGCACCTTCTGTGCCACGGCCTGCTGCTCGATGCGGAGCAGAACGACCGCGAGCGCGTCGGTCGGCTTCATCTTCTTGCTGTCCGCAAAGCCCTCGAAGGGCGTGTAGGTCCTCGTCGAGGTGATCCCGCTGATGGACCGCACCTTGTTGACGAGCTCATAGACCTTCTTAGGGTCGGACGCCTTCAGCTCGATGGCCAGATCGAACCTGCCGGTGAGCGGGGAGAAGAAGGTTATGCCCTGGATCTTCTTCAGTTGCTCAGCCACCTGATTGCGCATCCTTGGTTGAACGTTCGCTATGATGGTCGTTGAGTTAGTAGTTGATGTTATCACTGTATTTCAGTATGTAGTATATGTAACACTATATAGGTGTATTGGTATACTATGTAATATCTATTACATAAGGTCTTCTGGCACGGCCACGGCGTGGTCCGCGGCTGGACGGAACGAGACCGCATCTCCCATGGTTCTGACCGGGAGGATGCACGCGCGTGGCCCCACGCTCGAACCAGGAGCATGGCGCCATCCAGCCGTGTCGGGCCCAGAGTCAGATAACAACCGTTATTATCGAGGGATGGCGTCCGGTCTACGAACGGCTTGAGGGCGCTACATCGCAAGTCGATGGGGATCAGCCTGTTCGCCGTTTCCTCGGTCATCCTTCTGCTGGGCTTTCTGCCGCACGTGTTTGCGTTCTCCACAGATCAGGCGGCCGGGGGCAGGTCGCCGCCGACGACGGGCAACTGACCCTCACAGAGCGTGAGTGATCGAGCGCGATGGCCAGGATGGACCGGGGGCATGCCAGGCTCGCCGCGTGGTTGGCCGCCACGGTCCTGCTCGTCCTCACCCTCTACTCGAACGAGCTGGCCGTCCTCACGTCCGGTCTCGACGAGCTCCTCACGTCGACCCTCGGCACCGTCTTCCCGGCCTACCCCTTCCTGGCCCTGCTGATCGTCCTCACCGCTCTCCGCTGGGACGACTTCCACAGGGTTCTCCTTACGGAGCGGGGCCCGACCTCGATGCCCGCTGTCAGGTCGGTCGGCGGGGCGCTGGTCGTCCTGCCCGCCGCGCTCTGGGCCCTCTTCTCGGTCCCGCTGGGACAGTCGCCGTATCTCGCCATGGAGGTGGCGGCCTGCTCCCTGGTGCTCGTCGCCTACGGCGCGCTGGTCGCCCTCAACCCGACGATGTGGAGGATCATGCTCCCCTACGCGTCCCTGTACGGCGTGGGGCTGATCGCCCCCCTCTTCCTGATCGACGCGTTCGGAGCGCCCATGGCCTCGCTCTCCAGCTTCCTGACCGCGAGGATCACCGACGTCCTCGGGGTCCACGTGGCCTGGCAGGGGGCGTCGTTCACCTTCGTCTCCCGGTCGGGAGAGACCATAGACGCGGTCGTCACGCCCGCCTGCTCGGCGGTCTACTCGATCGGCATCTACCTCGGGCTGCTCGGCCTGATGCAGCTGGACGTCGGCAGGAGCCTGACGACTACCGCGAAGTTCGCGATCGCCGGGGTGCTCGTGATCCCGCTCCTCGATGCGGCGAGGATAGCGCTCATGATCTGGTTCGGCTTCGTCGACGGCTCGTCGGTCTTCTGGGGGGTACACGACTGGCTGGGGTACACGATCTTCTTCGCGTTCTACATAGGGGTCCTGGCGATCTACGCCAGGGTCGAGAGGCCCTTCCCGGGTCGGGGTGCGGGCGCCGGCCCGGCCTCGGGCCCAGGGAGCTTGCGCGCCTGAAGGGCCTATCCGGGAGCCCTGGCCCGCGCCTCTTCCTCGCTCGCCCGGGGATCTCTTGCGTTGGCCGCGAGGGCGACGACCCTCTTGTACTTCTTGCTCCGGGCCTGGTCGAAGAGGGGCACCCTGGCCGCGTCGTCGACGCTCACGGCCACGGAGATGGGCTCGGTCCCGAAGACGTGGGTGTGGACGTCCAGGTCCCCCAGCAGCCGGATCACGCTCAGCAGGGCGAGCGAGGTCACGGGCAGGACGACCAGGCGCGCCTCGGCGCGTATCTTCGCCGACCTCTCGAAGAATTCCTGCAGGAAGCATATCCTCAGGTGGCGCGGTGCAGACCGCATCCCGTCGAAGTCTGATTCGGACACAACCTATCACCCGCTGGAGGCTCTTAAGCGGCAACCCGCTCCCGGCGCCGCTCCGGTTCTTCCTCCTATCGCTTCCCGACCCGGGGAAGAGGCCCTGCAGCCCGTCGAAGGCTCGCCCGTGCTCCCGGACGAGCCTGCGGCAGCGTGCCCGCTCATCCACCGGGATCGGCGGCCGGAGGAGGGCGAGGTGCCCGCCTATCCTCCCGAACTCGACGCGCAGGGCGTCAAGGTCGCGGTGGAGGAGGGCGACGGTGGCTTTTGGGGTCGTGAGCGGGCCCCGGATCAGAGCGACGAGGGACCGGCGTGGGCAGGCTCGCTCCCTCCGTCGTCGTTCCCAGCGGTCGCCGCCGGAACGCTCTCCTCGTTCCCTCTCTCCTCGCGCACGAAGCTGATCCGCTCGCCCGTCGCAAAGTCCTGTAGCACGACCCTCCGGGCGAGGAATGCCAGCATCTCGCTGTTGACGCCCTTGAGTCCCTCGGCTATGCAGTCGAAGACCGAGCAGTCCATCCCTCCCCCCTCCCTCCTGGTGGGCCTCTTCCTCATCTCGAGGTCGACGTACCCGGATTCCGACCGGTTCGAGACCGAGAACCCCTCCCTCCGGGCGCACTGGGCCAGGTTCGCCGCGTACTCCTCGGGGGACGGGAGCGATTCGAACTCGAACCTATCCTGCCACCGGAGGTCCGTCGCGTCGTCGAGGAGGCCCGCCAGGCAGAGGGACCGCCAGAGGGAGTCGGGCCAAAGGAGCGGGTCGTCCTGGTAGACGCGGTAGACGACCTTGCGCTTGCTGATCTCCACCTCGTCCATCATCACCGACGCCAGCCTCCGGTCCACCTCCCCCGGCTCCCGGCCGTCGCTGCGGTCTAGGTGGAGGGTGAGGCCTTCGGGGAACTCGCCCATCCTCAGCGACGATAGCGCCGGCCAGGTCAGGTTGCACACGTACGAGCTCTTGTGGCCGGGCTCGTCGTGCAGCTCGCACCGGGTCGGCCTGCCGCTGCCGCCTACGAACATCGACGGGAGGGTCCTGTTGTTACTGCCACTTTCCATGAAGAGAGAGGCCGCCGAAGGATAAAAGCGGCAACGTCCCCCGAACCCTCGGGGATCGCCTTAGGTCCTCCCTCGGACGGTCCGGACGGTCAGACGGCGAGACCCTCCGGTGCTGGGACGCTCGTCGGCTGGCGCGCCTCCGATACGGCCGTCCCATCCCCTCCTCTCGGCGGCGTTCCTTCCAGCCGCAACCCTAGGGTATTCACGAGCCGCTTGTACGCCTTCCTCACCGTGGCGTCGATCACACCGGCCGCGCCTGCGGCTTCCTTCTGGGTGAGCCTCTCTCCTTCGAGCGCGGCCGCCACGTAGAGGGCCGAGGCGGCGAGTCCTGCGGGGCACCTGCCATCGGCGAGTCCGGCCTTCTCGGCCCTCGCGAGTATCTCGAGCGCGCTCGCCATCACCTCGGCGCTCACGTCTGCCCTCGACGCCACCGCCGCCAAGTACCGGCTGGCATCGGCCACCGGGATCTTCAGGTCCAGCTCGCCGATGAGCGACCGGTAGCACCTCGCTATCTCCTTCCTGTCGACACCGCTGACCGCTGCCACGTCGTCGAGGGTCGTCGGGACCATCATCTCTCTGCAAGCGGCGTAGAAGGAGGAGGTCGAGACCCGGGCAGGGACCATCCTGACCATCGGCTCCTTCTCCAGTCCCATCCTGCATATGCGCGCGGCCTCGGTCCGCACCTCGTCCGGGACCAGCAGGGCCGCCGCCAGCACATCCAGCTCATCGATCGCGGCCCCGAGGGCGCGGGCGGTCGGCCTGGAGCTCGGTCTCGTCAATGCAGCCACCTCTCCCGTCCCACCTCGATGACGAGCGCGTCGGACGCGATGTCCAGCGGGACCGACGCAGGACGTCTCGCAGGGAAGGAAAGAAGAGAGCGGATAGAGACCGCTTCTCCCACCGGCCCCGTCCCGCGGGGCTCCGCCGAGGCTGGAACCGGATCCCTAGCGCCCTTCCCGGCGACGCAACCCGCAACCGTTTCCTCCGGAAGGTCCTCGCCGCTGATCCCGCCGTTCTTGCAGTTCGTCAGCGTCGGTTTCTCCGGCGCGGCCACGGTCGACCCCGCGTCGAACGCGGCCCTCGCGGCGACGCTGGGCGATGCCGTCCCTGCAGCCGCCGCATCGATGGACCGTCGCTGGGAAGGCTTCTTCTTCTCTGTGATCGAACCCATCATTTCGATCGTCGGTGTCTTGCATTCACCATGTGTAGTTAAGATTCACGTAATATCTGCACATGATGCACTCCAGGCGCGAACGCGCTCTGCGGTTATCCGTGCATTCGGCGCGAGATGCTTACAAGCGTTTCGCGTCGCAAGGAGCCGGGTCGAGGAGGGAGGGAGGGAGGAAGCCCCTCGGAGGGGCTTCCTATCCCTGGACCCGCCTAGGACATCCAGGAGTTGTCGGCTACCGCGTTGGTGGCCGCAATCTGTCCGAAGACGAGACCCTCCAGGATGCTGGACCCCAGGGCGAGCTGGCCGTTGATCGAGCCGAGCTCTCCGGCGCTGTACAGACGTGGGATCGGGTTGTTGTCGGGGTCGCAGACCTGCGCCTTGTAGTTGCGGATGGGACCGCCGTAGGTGTTGGGGCCTCCAGGCCAGAGCGCCATGGCGTAGAACGGCGGCGTCTGGATAGGCACCAGGGTGGCGGAGCTCCTGCCGAACTGTGAGTCGGTCTTCGCCGCGCACGCGGCGTTCCAAGCGTTCACGGTGGCTTGGAGGACCGAGGCGCTCATGTTGACGCTGATGGTCGTCGAGTTGTTGGGGCCTGAAGGGGTCAGGTACGCCACGTAGTTCGTGCCGTTGATCGCGGCGGCGAGGGTGGGTATGTCGGCCCCCTGCTGGATGTAGCCCTTGGCGATCTCCGCGCTGTTGTCGCTGGACCAGTTGGGCGCGCCGCCGAGCTCCGCCGGAAGGGTGCTGATGCCGAGGGGCGCGGTCCCCGCAGAGAAGCTGAGCGGTCCGGCCTTCCGGGTCGTCTCGTCGAAGATGACGAACGTCGGGACCCGGGTGAACTCGGGCACCTTCAGATTGTAGTCGGTCAGCTGGCTCCACCAGTTGTGGCTGTAGGCGGGCTGAGACTCGTCGCCGAAGCGGTTGCCGTACTTGTCGACCGCGATGTAGCCGCTCGCCGCGGGTCCGCTGTAGCCCCAGGCGATGGCGTGGTCGGGGAACCAGGGGACGGCGCGCGCCGAGAGGATGGTCATGTGCCACAGGCCGGCGCCGACCTTCTGGGCCATCCTGATGCCATCGCCGGTGTTGTACTGCCAGCCGTAGAAGTGGGCAGGGTAGCTCTTCAGGAAGTTGGCCTTCATCGTCTCGTCGTACTCGAACCCTCCGGTGCACAGGACGACGCCCTTGTTCGCTCTGACGTTCATCACCTCGCTGTTGTTCGCAAGCGCCTGGACGCCCAGGACCTCACCGCTGGAGGGGTCCTGGATCAGGTCGGTGGCCTGGGTGTTGAACAGGACGGGGATGTTCATGCCCGAGACGATGGAGCTCAGTGAGCTCCAGAGACCGGGGCCGTCGCCCTTGATGGTGATGCTCGTGAATCCGGGGGCCCCGGGGAGCATCGGGAACTCGGCAGAAGTCGCGGTCGGGCCCGAGTATGGGATTCCCAGGTTCGTGCACCACTGGGGAATCTGGACGGAGAGCGCGGCGAACGCCTCGCAGACCGCGTAGGGCGTGTTTCCGTAGGCCGCCGAGTACAGGTAGCTGGCCCAGTCGATGGGGCTGGTGCAGTAGGAGAGCCTCGCGCCGGCCATCCGGGTGTTCCCGCCTCCCTGGATGGGCGCCTTCTCCAGGACGAGGACGCTCGCCCCGAGGTTGGCGGCCGTGATCGCGGCAGCGGCTCCCGCGCCTCCGTACCCAACCACGACGACGTCCGCGCTCTGCGACCAGTTGGACGGTACCGGGATTGGGCCGCCCTTCTTCGCCGTGGAGCTCCTGCCGACCCTCCGGCCGTCGAGCTCTGCCTTCGCCGGGACGGCCCCGACGCTCGGGACAAGGGCGGACGCCCCTGCCACCGCGCCGAGCGCGGCGGCGCCCGCGGCCGCGGTCCCCACGAACCGCCTTCTGGACAGCTTGGTATCCGTAATCGATCCAGTCATCTTTCGTCTGTCTTGCTGCGACTCGGAAACGCAGTTAAGGCCGACGTATTTTTTGTACTCAGGTGTGTGCGAGCGCGCTCGCGTTCGCAACCTGCCTCGAGAGCGCCCCGGGTCCGGAGGCGCATCCGCGCCGGGGCGCGGAGCCAGCCTCAGGTTCGACCCGCCGGGGAGGCTCCCTCCGGAGATCGCGCTCTCCGCCCCCGAAGGGGGCGCCCGATCAGCGGATTGCCCGAAGGCCATCTCAGGAAGCCTGTCGAGAGCGGGCCCGGCGTGCCGACTTGTGGGCTAGCCCACGGCGCCCTTGAGCGCCCCGTTCCCGGCCACACCCCCGCTCGATATCCATCGTTCGAGCGCTTTGCCTGCAGGGGCGCTCCGGCCCGACCGCGGCGGGCGACGGCATGCGTGCAGACCCCCCGGTATTCCGACAGACGGTGGAGGCAGGCGACGTGGAAATCATCCATCACGCATTACAAGGAGAGAGACCTTCCGTTGCCGTTCAAGATGCCCGGAAAGCAACACGTTCGAGGCGTAGGTGCGAAGGAGCAGAGGGAGTATGAGCACATCAAGGAGAGCGCTGAGAAGTCTGGCAGGTACGGGAAGCGCGCCGCCGAGGTCGCGGCGCGCACCGTGCTGAAGCAGCACAGGGAGAAGGGCCACAAGAAGGGCAGGTAGGCAATCCGCCGCGGCGGCTGGGGCCCCGGGGGCAATGTTCACCGCGCCGTACGTTTCTCGCCCTCTCTGCGAGGCGCGGAACTTGAGGGCTGCCCCCGGAGAGGACCGCGGGCTCGGATCGCTACGACGCCCAGCCTTCTCCCGTCGAAGAGCGCTCGAGCGGACGATTCGGAGCCATCCCCCGCTGCGAGCGCCGCCGAGAGAGGCCGTTCGATCGACGGGGCGCGACGACTAGTCTTATTACTCCGGCCTGGGAAGAAGGACGGAACGACATGCTCGACAAGGCTGGTTTCGTGACGTTCGTACCGATCAAGAAGATGGACCGGGCGATAAAGTTCTACACCGACGCCCTCGGAGGCAAGCTGGCCAGCAGAGGAGAGGGTGACATGAAGGACTCGTGGGCTTCGGTGAAGATAGGCAAGAACGAGTTCTGGCTGGTGACCCCGTCGGCCTGGGAGAAGCGCGAGCTCACCTACAACGCCTTCGTCGTGGACGACATATCCGCTGCCGTCGCCGAGCTGAAGGGCCGCGGCGTCAAGTTCAGCCGGGCCGAGCGCTCCTCGCCGGAGACGAAGATCGAGGGTCCGATAACCCGCGACCCGTGGGGCGCCGAGGCGTTCTTCAAGGATACCGAGGGCAACCTCCTCATGGTCTGGCAGGGAGTCTAGCGAGAGCGCGTCTTTCGAGACCTTCGCGCTCTGGGCCGGGGGCCAGCTCCTCTGGACCGGGCGATCTCACCGGCGTCGAAATCACAGGTGAGCCACTCGCCGGTGATCGACCCACCGTGCTTCTCGTAGAACGATATCGCGTCCTTGTTCCAGTCCAGGACCTGCAGCCGCAGCCTCTTGCAGCCCTCCCGTCTGGCTAGGTCGAAGACCTGGGCCAGCAGCATGCTCCCCACCTTCCTGCGCCTGTGCTCGGGCTTCACGTAGAGGTCGTCGAGGTAGAGGCTCTTCCCGACCCACGTGTAGTAGGCGAAGAAGTAGACGGCGGCCCCCAGGACCTCCCCGCCCTCCTCGGCGACGAAGAAGCCGAACGACCCCCTCTCCCGTCGCATCTGCTCGAGGGAGTTCCGGACCTCGTGAGCCGCGCCCTCGAAGGTCGCCAGCCCTTTGATCAGCTCCAGGAGCGCTGGGAGGTCCTCGTCCTCACCCGCCCTGATCGTGGGTCTCGGCGAACGTATGGGCGTGGGCCGTTTCCTCCTCCGGTCCGTATAAAAGCAGTCCTCGAGCCGGCCTCATCGGCCCGTTTCACGGCCCCCGGACCCCGCGACGGCCCCGTAGAAGAGGGGAGGGCGGACCCCTCTCGGTCGGCCGGCCGCTCGAGCGCCCCGGGCGCGGCCGGATCAACGCGAAGCCGGTTCATGGTCCGGCCCGACCTCCGTACGACCGAGGCTCCTGAGCGCAGCCTTCAGCACGTAGGCTGAGAGCAGCATGACGGCGGCGGCGACCACGAAGGTCGTCTGGTAGCCCAGGTAGTAGGCGACGTAGCCCGTGAACAGCGAGCCCGCGACGGTCCCGAGCGCTCCCAGGGCGGCGTACAGCCCGATGAGGCTCCCCTGGCGCGCCCGACCGAGGCTCGCCAGCAGGGCCACCGAGGTCGAGGAGTTCCAGACCGCGTACGTGAGACCCATCAAGGCATAGAACGCCATGGCGAGGAGGAACATCGCGGACCCGCTGACCAAGAGCGCGGCGGCGGCCGCGAGCACCAGGCAGAGGACCGTCCGGGCGACGATCA
This sequence comes from Nitrososphaerales archaeon, assembly GCA_049515775.1. Classification (GTDB taxonomy): domain Archaea; phylum Thermoproteota; class Nitrososphaeria; order Nitrososphaerales; family Gagatemarchaeaceae; genus Gagatemarchaeum. The sequence continues at coordinate 16,992 of JBEKTS010000028.1, forward strand.
CGTAGAGGCCGACCTTCTCGCCCCCGAACCACTTGGCGAAGCCGCCCATCCAGCGATAGACCAGCGTCGCGGCGACCGTGTTGATCAGGGACACGGCGAAGACCTGGTCGTCGACGAGGCCCGAACGGACGAGGAAGGGCACGAACGGGGTGTTGAAGAACGCGGACCCCGTCGTGAAGAGGAACGCCGAGAAGAACAGTAGGACGCTCCCGGTCATCGCCCCGGCGCGCGCCGCGCGGACGGCCCGGATGGCATCCACTGCCGTCCGCTCCGAGGCAGCAATGCGGCGGGCGAGCAACGCCGCGCCGTGGCGCAACCTCGAGGGGAGGCTCCTGGCTACGGGCGGCGGGCGGCCGGCCTCCGGGGTCCGGCCCGGCTCGGAGACCAGGCGGTAGGAGAGCACCACCGAGGCGCACGTCGCCGCCGCGCAGAAGACGAGGAAGGCTCCGAGCGGCAGCGCGCTCGTCCAGAGGATGCCGACCGACACCCCGACGATCGACCCGAGGTTGACCATCAGATAGAGGGTCGAGTAGGAGGAGATCCAGTCGTTCTTCCGGGACGTCTCCATCACGAGGAGGTTCGCAGCGACCGCGTTCGCTGTCACGACCAACCCGAGAGCGGCGTAGAGCGCGGCCAGGTCGCCGAGGTTCGGGAGGAGGAACATCGCGGCGAAGACCGCGGTCGTCCCGGCGGAGGCGATCACGAAGAAGATTCGCCGCCTCTTCAGCCGGTCGGTCGCTCTCCCCCAGAATATGGAGGCGGGGATCAGGACGGCGTTGTAGAGCGTGGTGAAGAGCGAGACCTGGACCACGTCCCCTCCGAGGGCGAGGATGTAGAGCGGGACCAGGGTGTTGAACCCGGCGACCCCCACGTTGATCGGGAGGAAGGACCACACCCAGCCCAGCCTGCCGCCCCTCGGTCCTGCGCTCTCCGGCTGGGTGCTCTCCATGCGGTTGTCTTCCGAAGGAGGGACGCGAGAGGCTAGGCGTTATCTCCCTTTCTCCGCAGCTGGCCGGGGAGCGACGGCTTGAGGTCGCCGACGGGGCGCGCGGCGGCAGCGCGTGGGCGGCCGCCCGCGCCGCTCGATCCCGATGGCAGCGGCGGCCGTCAGCTGCCTGGCAGGGGGACCGTCGCGACGGTGGCCAGGGAGCTCAGGTCGCTGACCATCACCTCGCCCTGGGAGATGGTATAGAGGTAGCCGCCGATGATGACCGACCTGTCGATCTGCAGGCCGGAGTTCGGCGAGTCGCCGTAGTTCTGGCCCGCGGGGTACTGGGTCACGTTCCCCAGGAGGGTGAACCCCGTCGAGTTCACTCTGAAGACGTAGACGCCCTGCCACACCGGGTTGCCGAAGGGAGGCGGGTTCTGTGGGGAGGTCGCGCCGCTGGACTGCTGGTTCGCGGGGACCTGGGCGAGGAGGACCGGGATGACGGTGATGTTGTTCGCCGGGTCGTAGGTCAGCGCCAGGTGGTCCGTCAGGACCGGCGAGTCCGTCCCGCGGTCCCCGATCATGTAGTCCTGGACGTCAGAGGAGGTGCCGTCGGTCGCCACGTGGAAGAGCGAGAGCTTCAGCCCCAGGTAGTAGGCGAAGTCTCCGGTGGAGGAGGCGACGGTGTCCTTGCCCACCCCCAGTAGGTAGGAGCCGCCGAAGAGCGGCTGGAGGTAGTCCGAGTAGCCGTTCACCCGGAGGGCGCTGAGGATGACCGGATGGGCGACGTCCGCGAAGGAGATCGCGAAGAGCGGGTCGACCTGCTCGAAGGTCACGACGTAGCCCATGTCGCCGACGAACCTCACCGCGTAGAGGTTCTCCCCGGGCGCGATGTCCCGGAGGGCCGAGACCTGGCCCATGCTCTGGTTCAGGACGTATACGTCGTCGGACTCGGTGGCGTTCCCTGCGATGGTGGTCAGGCGGCTCGTGGCGACCATGAAGTAGCCGTTGTACTCGTTCATGGAGAACTGGTTCAAGACCGAGCCCGGGACCGTCCCGACCGCCTGGACAGCGACGGTACCGTTCGATGAGTAGGACGCTCGGAAGATGGTGCTGTTCTGGTCCTGCTGGACCGAGGGCGAGGTGATCAGGACCCCGCCGGTGAAGACGTCCCCGGGGATGTTGTCGGCGTCGGCGAAGAGCTGGTAGTCAGAGTAGACGACGTAGATGTTCGAGGTCGAGACGTAGACGGTCGAGGAGGGTCCGGTGAGGACCGAGAGGGTCGTCTGGGCGCCGGTCGCCATGCTGACGCTGACGATCATCGTGTAGTCGCTCATCTGGGAGTCGTTGGGAGTGTAGAAGACCGAGGAGGGGGGAAGGGCCACCCTCTGGCCGTCGACGGTCTCGTAGGGCACCGCGCCGGTCGCGTTCCCTCGGTCGTTGAAAGTGTAGGAGGGCTGCTGGACGATCGCGTAGAGGTAGCCCTCCACCATGCGTGCGGCGACGTAGGTCCCGGAGACGGTCACGTTGCTCACGAGGTGGGGAGAGGAGAGGTTGGAGGTGTCGTAGAGGAGCAGCCCGATCTGCGCGGTGCCGTTGGCGGATCCCTGGTCGATGACCATGAGGCGGTCCTGGTTGATCTCGATGCCAAGGACCTGGCCCGGGACGCTGACCGTCGAGAGGACCGCGTTCGAGGAGGGCGGGTAGGCCTGCATAATCGTGACCGAGCCGCTTCCGGTCGACGAGGTGGACGCGACGAAGAGGTGCGTGCCGTCGGTCTTGACGACGTCAGGCTCGTCGACGCCCTCGACCTGGACGTTGGTCCCGGTGAACGACGGGGAGGAGGAAGAGGCCGAGCTGGCGGTGGCGGCGGACTGGACCTCCGCCGTCCCGGTCGCCAGGCCGCCCAGGGTCATCGTGGCGACCCCCCCGGGGAAGAGCAGCGGGCCGCCCACGAGGGACGCCCCTCCGTAGGCGTCGTACTCCTGGGCGCTCTTGGCGTTCGCCGCCATGTAGCTCTGGAGCTGAGAGAGGCTCTGGAACGAGCTGAGCGGCCCCCGCTGGGCGTTGGCCGAGGAAGAGGAACTGGAGCTCGAGGAGGATGTACCGTTGTTGCCGCTCGTCAGCGTGGGGACGAACCCGATCGCCGCCGCGAGCACGATGACTATCGCCACCAGGAGGACGGGCGTCCGATCGGCCGCCCCCCGCCTCCCCGAGATGGATTCCAGCGCTGGCTTCATACGTCGAGCCAAAGGCCGTCGTTCGTGTTATGTAGTTTTGTCCGAGTGTTCGGACATCGGCACCGGGTCACCGTCCGGCCAGGGGTGCGCCCCACGCCGCATCGACGGGATCCGGATGCGCCCACCCCTCGCCCGTCCCGGCGCCTGCGACCGCCCGCCCCTCGCGGCCGGAAAAAGACCCAACCCAGATATCTCGCCAGGAGCTCCCCCGTGTCGGGGACGAGATGAGACCGAACCGGCAGCCGGGTGCGATGGACCTCGCGGCCACCGGGCTCGTCATCCTCGCGATCCTCGCGGCGGCATATTGCATGGGCTTCGCCGTCTGTTCGGTCCTGGGGCTCCTCGCCGGGCATCCGCTCACCTTCGCCCCTCCCGTCGAGGTCAGGCTCCTCGGCGCGGCCCTCATAGTCGTAGGCGCGGCGGTCGCGGGCGACGTCTTCAGGGTCAGGCGCCCTCGGGAGGTGTGGGCCTCCACCTCCGTCACCCTCATGAAGCTCATCGGCAGGTGGCCGCTCTCCGACGCGACGGCGAGGACCGAGCCGTTCGTCCCGCGCGGCCCCTACGTCTACGTGAGGAGCCCGATGTACTTCGGGGTGGTCGCCATCGTCCTCGGATCCGGCCTCGCGGCGGCGTCGACGGCCACCCTGTCCTGGGGGCTCGTCCTCGCCTGCTGGTACTGGTTCTTCCTCATCCCGTTCGAGGAGAGGGAGCTCGAGACCCTCTTCGGGGCTCGCTACGCCGACTATCGCCGCCAGGTGCCGAAGCTCTTCCCCTACGGAAGAAGGTACGACAGGCGGGTCGGAGAGGAGACGACGACGGCCGCGTGAGGGCCTCTCCGACTAGCGCGCCGCGAGCTCGAGGAACCGGACGTAGACCTCTATGCCCTTGAAGTACGTGGGGAGGTGCAGCCGCTCGTCGGGCGCGTGGATGTGGGCGCCCGAGAGACCGCAGCCGAGCATGACGCTGTTCACCCCCAGGCTTTGCTTCAGCAGCGCGACGACCGGGACGCTCCCGCCCTCGGCCTGGAAGAGCGGCTTCTTCCCGTAGGTCTCCTCCAGCGCGTCGGAGGCCGCCGTCAGCTCGGGGGTGCCCCGCTCGATTATGGCATAGGGCGAGGACGAGAGCCTCTTGACCTCCCAGGTGACGGTCGGAGGGGCGTTCCTCTGGAAGTACTCCCGGATGGAGGCGTCGATCTGGTCGCCGTCCTGGTAGGGGACCGTCCTGGTCGAGACCTTGGCCGAGGCCTTCGCCGGGAGGACCGTCTTCTGCCCCTCGCCGGTGAACCCGGAGATCATCCCGTTGACGTCGAGCGTGGGCCTGATGCCGGCCCTCTCGGTCGAGGTGAACCCCTCCTCGCCGTAGAGGCGGGTCACGCCCGCCGACCTCTTCCACTCCTCGTCCGAGAGCCCCTGGGCGTTCAGCTCGGCCCTCTCCGCCTGCGGGACGTCCCTGACCTTGTCGTAGAACCCTCCGAGCGTGATCCGGCCCTCGGCGTCGTGGAGCCCTGCGAGGAGCCCGGAGAGGACCAGGGCGGGGTTGGCGACGACGCCGCCGTAGGACCCCGAGTGCAGGTCGGACGCGGAGCCCTGCACGGAGACCTCGAAGTACTCGAGCCCCCGGAGCGCGTAGACCAGGGAGGGCTTGTCCGGCGCGACTATCTCCGAGTCGCAGTTCAGGCAGAACGTGCAGCTCAACCGCTCCCTGTTCTTCGCGATGAAGAGCTCGAGGTTGCGCGAGCCTATCTCCTCCTCCCCCTCGAAGAAGAACTTGACGTTGACGGGGAGGCGCCCCGTCGTAGTCATCCAGGCCTCGAGGCTCTCCAGGAGGGCGTGGCCCTGGCCCTTCATATCAGCGGCGCCCCTGGCGTAGATGTCGTCGCCCCTGACCGTGGGCGAGAACGGCGGGGAGGACCACTCGCCGAGCGGGTCGGTCGGCTGGACGTCGTAGTGACCGTAGATCAGGATGGTCGGTCGACCGGCCGGTGCCTTGAGCCACTCGCCGTAGACTATCGGGTGGCCTCCGGTCGGCAGGACCTCGGCTCTCTCCAGCCCTATGCGTTCCAGCTTGGACCGGATCCATTGGGCGGTCCGCTCGACGTCCGCCTTGTGCTCGGGGAGCGTCGAGACGCTCGGGATCGAGACGTATTCCTTGAGCTCGGAGAGGTACCGCTCGTGGTTCTTCCTCACGTAGTCGACTACCGACGCGCTCTCGCTGGTCAAGCTCTCTTCGCCGCTCGTTCCGCCGGCGCGGCCTGCGGCGTATTAAGCCGTTCTTCGCCCACTCACGCCCGCTGTTGGGTCTCTGGACTCACGGCCAGAGATCCGTGATGCCATCACGTTCGGCCTGCCCGTCGTCCTTCATCCGCACGGTAATCTGCGACAGCAAGGTCCCAGGGCGCCCCGAAGCGCCGAGAGAATACTCGAGGGGCAGTCTCCGCAGCACCGCTATCCCGTCGAACTCCCCGTCGGTGAAGACGGCCTCATCCGCCGATTGTTGTCCCACGCTTGTCGCCTTTCCCGCCGTTCGACCCCCGCTGAACACCGTCCCTACCCCATCCCGTCGAGGAACCACTTCGCCAGCGAGACCTCGTTGGTGTTCCCCTTCTTCTGGACCTGCACGATCCCCCTCTCGGCGAGGGTGGCGACGACCCTGTGGGTCTTGAGCCTGGACAGGCCGGTCTCCTGGGTGATGAACTTCTGCATGTAGGTTCCCCCATGGACCTTGAGAACGCCGACGACCTTCCTCTCGTCGGGCTTGAGGGTCCTCAGGACCATGGCGCCCGCCTCCTTCCCGGAGTCGGACTCGTAGTAGTCCTTCATCTCGGGGAGTACGAGGAAGTAGATCACCCCGACCATGCTGGCGAGGACCGTGCTCAGGAAGAGGAGTGAGGAGAGCGGGATGAGGAAGGTGAGGTTCTGGGGGAAGCCTCGGGTCAGTATGAGGGAGAGCACGGAGAGGGGAGACTCTGTCGGGGAGTAGAACAGGGCCAGCAGGTAGATCGAGACCGCGAGACCCGAGGTCGCGGCCAGGAGCAATATCAGCAGGACCTTGAGCTTCTTCATCTTGTCTGGCTCACCCTCCTCGCTCCTGCCCCGCTCCTTCGTCCTCTAGGTCGATTCTTCCCTGGGGCGCTCCTTCAGGCCACCGGGACGACCGTCGTGGGCGCCTGTGCCATCGTCGCCACGGCCGGCCGCTTCCACCTTAGGGTCATCACGCCGCCCACTATCCCCAGGATCGCCCCTATGACGAACCCACCCGACCCGAAGAAGCTCAGGACCGAGAAGATGAGGACGAGGAGCCCCCAGACGGCCGACTGGTCGGGCCTCAGCCGCAGCATGAACCCGGAGGCGAAGACGATGAAGCCCGAGACGAGCCCGACCGCACCCACCCCCGTCAGGATGCCGCCGACGAAGCCGGGCATGTTCTGGATCTGGACCCGGCCCGTCGCGTTGGCGAAGACCGAGGGGTTGAGGTGGGGGATCACGAAGACGCCTACCCCCAGGATCAGGAGCCCGGCCACGATCATGAGACACCCTCCCGCTATGGCGAGGATCGACGCCGCGCCCGGGAACTGTTCTGCCGCCGTGATTTGCTGTTGTGAAGTTGTCATTTCTTTCGAACCACGGCGGATGCATGGAGGCGTGGGAGTAAATTGGTTCGTTGAAACGATGTCGATACGGTCGGAAGTTGGTTGAAACGATGTCGATGCGACCGCCCTCGGAGGCTGAGTAGCGCCGCCAGTTCGTCCGTGGTCAGCCCAGGAACGAGCCCACCACGAAGAGCAGCGCGACTATCTCCAGGACGACCAGGACGATCACGGGGGCGACGCGCGGGCGGAGCCCAGCGACCCTGATGCAGGTCCTGTAAGTGTCGTAGATTCCGTAGGCCCAGAGCAACGGGTAGAGGTCGCCCACCTCGAAAGAGTAGAACCAGGCGACCAGGACCACGCCGACGACAGCGAAGATCAGCCCCCTCCTCCTCAGGCCGAGGTAGAGCTGCCCCAGGCCCGCGAAGATGACGGAGAGGACGAGGGCCACCAGGGCGTTCCTCTCGGTGGGAGCCCGTGCGGACGACGACGGTCCGGGCGCCGCTCCGCCGGGCACGGTCGGCCCGTACTGGTCGCCCAGGGAGGCCGCGCACGATGGACAGAACCTCGCATCCGCAGGCACCTCCTTCCCGCAGTTCGGGCAATAGGGCATCGAGGCCTTTCCTTGGTCGGGGCGATATTTAACCCGGCCCAGGTCGAGCGGCGAAGGCCACGGGTCGGTCCGCGGCCGCATGGTTCCTCGCGCCCGCGGCGAGACCCCGTCGCAGGTGCGGGCAGACGGCCCGTTCGCCGCTCCTCGACGACGGGGGCCACCATGCCGCACGATGCGAACGCGCCCGAGGTCGGGGAAGCCCCTCTTCGGGACTTTCTCCCACCTACCTCAGGCGATATTGGGTTGACAGGCGTTTGGTGCGCGGAGGGCTCCCCTGGGTCGGTCCCGGCGACGAGGCCCAACGGGGAGCCGCCGGTTGGTAGAGTTCTTCCTCGCCGTCTTCCTCGTGGTCGCGGTCGCCAGCAAGCTCTCCGGCGGGTACGCGGGTGCGAAGCTCGCCCGGTTCCCGCCCCGGGACAGCCTGACGGCGGGTTCCTGATGAACTCGCGAGGCTTCCTCGAGCTCGTGATAGCCGCCACGGCGTGCCAGGGCGGCCCGGTAGACCGGACCCTCTTCTCGATGGTCGTCTTCACCGGGATCACGACGACGACAATCTCACCGATAACGGCGAGGCTCTCCGTCGGGCGAAGAAGTGCAGAGCGCAAAGCGGTTTGGCGGTGAGCTCCTCTCGGCCGGGCCGACGGACCCGGCGGCATTGGCACGACCTCCGGGACCTCTCGAGAGGTACCCTGGCCCGCCGGGCAGCGCTGGCTGCGGTTAGCTCGCGCTCTCCCGTACGCCAAGAATTGGAAGTCTAGAACAATCTTGTTCAAGATTAAATATGCCGGCAGACCGCTGAGCATAGTTGAGACCCAGTCCCAGGCGCGCGGCCCTCCTGTCCTCGTTCATGGTGGCGGTCCTCCTCACGCTCTATTCTTTCGGCCCCGTCCGCTCCTCCTCGGTTCCACCCACGATCAACCCCGAGCCCGCTTCGCTGGTCCTCGGCCAGACCGACTTCACGTCGTACGGATCGGCGAACGGCCCCGGTGGGCTCAGCCAGCCCGAGTTCGCGGCGTTCGACCGCTCGGGCGACCTCTGGGTCTCGGACTACAACAACAGCCTGGTGGCCGAGTACACCCCGCCCTTCACGACCGGGGAGGCCGCCTCGCTGGAGCTCGGCTCCGCCAGCTTCTCGACGACCGGCTGCGCGAGCACAGGGCTGGAGGACGTCTGCAGCCCCAACGGCATCGCCTTCGACCCGCAGGGGAACCTTTGGGTGGCGGACAGCGAGAACAGCAGCATAGTCGAGTTCAAGGCGCCGTTCACCGCCGGGGAGAGCGTAAGCACCGTGATCGGGGGCCCGTCCGAGACGGACGGAGCGGTGAGCGCCACCACCCTCGGGGAGGTCTACGGCATAGCGTTCGACGGTTCCGGGAACCTCTGGGTCGCCGACTCTAACGACAACCGCGTGGTGGAGTTCAAGGCTCCCCTGAGCAGCGGGGAAGCGGCCTCGCTCGTGCTGGGGCAGCCGACCCTCACGTCGGTCACCAACGACGACGCCCAGTCCAACATGTCCGGGCCCGAGGACATAGCCTTCGACAGGTCCGGGAACGTCTGGGTGGCGGACACCGACAGCAGCAGGGTCCTAGAGTTCCCGCAGCCCTTCTCCGACGGCGAGAAGGCCAGCCTGGTCATCGGCGAGCCGGACTTCACGTCGACCGCCGGGAACGACACCCAGTCGGCGCTGACGCTGCCCGAGGCGCTCGCCTTCGACCCCTCAGGGAACCTCTGGGTCTCCGACTCGGGCAACAGCCGGGTCCTCGAGTTCGCCGCTCCGTTC